>NZ_JAJONE010000001.1:1200000-1500000 GCF_024700075.1 Hymenobacter sp. J193 | reverse complement strand
GAACAGGTTCTGGATGTTCTCGCCTTTTTTTGGAGGCAGCACCTCGAAGGAAAACAGCGTTTTACCGTTGGCGCGGGTCAGGTGTTCGGTTACTTTCATGTAAAAGGAAGCAGAACGAAAACTCCCCTCCTCAGACGAGGAGGGGATGTTTCAGCAACGCTGAAACTGGGGTGGTTGACGTCATTGCTGACGTTGTTTAAGCTGGTAAAAAGAAGGATATAGTTTGACTGAGAAGAAGGAAACCCAACAGTGCGGGCGTCATCAACCACCCCGGCATTGGCTAAAGCCAATGCATCCCCTCCTCGTCTGAGGAGGGGAGTTTTTGTTCTTACAACGCCGTCACGGGCACACTAACCGGGTCGTAGTTCAGGTTGGGGGCCAGCCAGCGCTCCAGCTCTGCCAGCAGCATGTTCTTGCGTTCAGCAATGTCCGCTACCTGATCCTTGCCGATGCGGCCAAGGCCGAAGTAGCGGGACTCCGGGTGAGCGTAGTAGAGGCCGCTGACCGAAGAGGCGGGGTACATAGCCAGGTTTTCGGTGAGGCGGATGCCGGTTTTGTTTTCCGCGTCGAGCAGCTCAAACAGGGTGATTTTCTCGGTATGGTCAGGGCAGCCGGGGTACCCAGGCGCCGGGCGCACGCCTTTATATTTCTCCTGAATGAGGTCCTCGTTCGAGAGGTTTTCGGCCGGGTCGTAGCCCCAAAATTCCTCGCGTACGCGCTGGTGCAGGCGCTCGGCAAAGGCTTCGGCGAGGCGGTCGGCCAGGGCTTTCACCATGATGCTGGAGTAGTCGTCGTGCTCCTTTTCGTACTTATCCAGCAGCTTCTCAATACCGATACCCGCCGTCACGGCAAACCCGCCGATGTAGTCCTCGCGGCCGGTTTCTAGCGGGGCCACAAAGTCAGAGAAGGCCAGGTTGGGCACACCGGACGCTTTTTCGCTCTGCTGACGCAGGGTGAAAAACTCCGCCTGAATTTCTTCGCGGCGGTCATTCTGGAAAATCTGAATCGTGTCGTGGCCTACGGTGTTGGCGGGCCAGAAACCGATAACGGCCCGGGCGGTGAGCAGCTTCTCGTCGATAATTTGCTTGAGCAGCTTCTGCGCGTCTGTGAAGAGCTGGGTGGCAGCCTCGCCCACGTTCTCATCGGTGAGGATGCGGGGGTAGCGGCCTTTCAGCTCCCAGGTCTGGAAGAACGGCGTCCAGTCGATGTACTCCACCAGCTCGGCCAAATCGTAGTCTTCCAGCGCCTTGGTGCCCAGGAAAGTCGGCTTCACAATAGGGGTAGTTTCCCAGTCGGCCTTGAAGCCATTCTCGCGGGCGGCTTCAATGGTCAGGTAGCTTTTCTCGCGCTGGCGGCCGGCATAGTCCTCGCGGAGCTGGCGGTACTCCTCACGCACGGTGCGGGCGTATTCCACATCAGCCGAGCCGAGTAGGGCCGCTGCCACCCCCACCGAGCGGGAGGCGTCATTCACGTGCACTACTGGGCCGGAGTAGTTGGGCGCAATTTTCACGGCAGCGTGCAGGCGGGAGGTAGTAGCGCCCCCAATGAGCAGCGGGGTGTTGAGGCCACGCTTTTCCATTTCCTGCGCCACGTACACCATTTCATCCAGCGAGGGTGTGATTAGGCCGCTCAGCCCGATGACGTCCACCTGCTGCTTCTGGGCTTCGTCGAGAATGCGCTCCAGCGGCACCATCACGCCCAGGTCCACGATGTCGAAGTTGTTGCAGGCCAGTACCACGCCCACGATGTTCTTGCCTATGTCGTGCACGTCACCTTTCACCGTGGCCAGCAGAATTTTGCCGGCGGTCTGCCGGTCGCCGCTTTGCTTGTCGGCCAGCAGATAGGGCTCCAGGTAGGCTACGGCCTTCTTCATCACCCGCGCCGACTTCACCACCTGGGGCAGGAACATTTTGCCCGCGCCAAACAGGTCGCCCACTACGTTCATGCCGGCCATCAGCGGACCTTCAATCACTTCGAGCGGCCTGCCCACCTGCTGGCGCACTTCCTCGGTATCCTGGTCGATGAACTCCGTGATACCTTTCACGAGGGCGTGTTGCAGGCGCTCTTTTACTGGCAAGCTGCGCCAGGCATCGGCTACTACCTCCACCTTGTCCTTCTGTTTCACCGTGTCGGCAAAGTCTACGAGGCGCTCGGTGGCGTCGGGGCGGCGGTTCAGCAGCACGTCTTCCACCAGTTCCAGCAGGTCCTTGGGCACTTCGTCGTACACGGCCAGTTGGCTGGGGTTCACGATGCCCATGTCGAGGCCCGCCTGGATAGCGTGGTAGAGGAAGGAGGAGTGCATGGCCTCGCGCACTACATCATTGCCGCGGTATGAGAAGCTGATGTTGCTGACGCCGCCGCTGGTGAGGGCACCGGGCAGGTTTTGTTTGATCCAGCGGACGGCCTCGATGAAGTCCAGCGCGTAGTTGCGGTGCTCCTCCATGCCGGTGCCCACCGTCAGGATGTTGGGGTCGAAGATGATGTCTTCGGCCGGGAAACCCACTTCGTTCACCAGGATGTCGTAGCTGCGCTGGCAGATTTCGATGCGCTTCTCATAGTTGTCGGCCTGGCCGTTCTCATCGAAGGCCATGACCACCACGGCGGCGCCGTACTGGCGCACGGTGCGGGCGCGCTCCTTGAAGGTTTCTTCGCCTTCCTTAAGGGAAATGGAGTTGACGATGCTCTTGCCCTGCACGCATTTCAGGCCGGCTTCCAGCACGCTCCACTTCGAGGAATCAATCATAATCGGTACCCGCGAAATATCGGGCTCCGAGGCAATGAGGTTCAGGAACGTGGTCATGGCCTGCTCCGAGTCGAGCATGCCTTCGTCCATGTTCACATCAATGACCTGGGCACCCCCTTCCACCTGGTCGCGGGCTACTTGCAGGGCAGCTTCGTAGTTGCCGGTCCGGATAAGGCGGGCAAAAGCGCGGGAGCCGGTTACGTTGCACCGCTCACCCACGTTCACGAACAGGCTTTCAGGGTAGATACCGAAGGGCTCCAAGCCACTCAGGCGGGTAGCTTTCGGTAGCTCCGGCAGCTTACGCGGCTCGTACTTCCCGGCCAGGCGGGCCAGCTCGCCAATGTGCTGGGGCGTGGTGCCACAACAGCCGCCTACCACCGTCACGAGGCCTTCCTTAAGGTAATTTTCTACTACCCCCGCAAATTCCTGCGCCGACTCATCGTAGCCACCAAAGGCATTCGGCAAGCCGGCGTTGGGGTAAGCGGAAATGTGCACATCCGCAATGCGGCTCAGCTCCTTGATATACACCTGCAGCTGATCGGCCCCGAGGGCACAGTTCAGGCCCACGCTTAGCAGCGGCAGGTGGCGAATCGAGTTCCAGAAGGCCTCCACCGTCTGCCCCGAAAGGGTGCGGCCGGAGGCGTCGGTAATCGTGCCCGAAATCATGACGGGCACCACGCGGCCGCCTTCATCGAAGAACTTCTGCACGGCATACAGGGCCGCTTTGGCATTGAGCGTATCGAAGATGGTTTCGATGAGCAGGGCGTCGGAGCCGCCGTCGATGAGGCCGCGCACCTGCTCGTGGTAGGCGGTGGCCAGCTCATCAAAGGTCACGGCCCGGAAGCCGGGGCGGTTCACGTCGGGGGAGAGCGAGGCGGTACGGTTGGTGGGCCCAATAGCGCCGGCCACGAAGCGGGGCTTGTCGGGGTTCCGGGCCGTAAACTCGTCGGCTACTTCCCTGGCAATGCGCGCCGACTCGTAGTTGAGCTCATACACGATATGCTCCAGCCCATAATCGGCCTGCGCAATGGTGGTGCCACTGAACGTGTTGGTTTCCACCATATCGGCCCCGGCTGCGAAGTAATCGGCATGGATGCCTTTGATGATGTCGGGGCGGGTTAGGCTGAGCAGGTCGTTGTTGCCGCGCAGGGGCTTCGGGTGGTCGGCAAAGCGGGTGCCGCGGAAGTCGTCCTCGGTCAGCGTATGGCGCTGAATCATGGTACCCATGGCGCCGTCCAGAATCAGGACGCGCTTGGCAAGAATATCGTGGAGCGGGGAGGCGGTGACGGTCGGCATATCGGCTCTTCTCAGAAAATCGGCAGCAAAAAGTGCCTATCCAGAAAGAGCCGCGTGGGGGCGCGAGTCCTGTACTTATCTTCTTCCAGCGCACCTAAATGCCCTGAAACGGGAGTTAGCACCTTGTTTTATTTCAGGTTGCTAAGACGTCGTCGGGCCCAATCCCTCGGTCTTTCTGGATAAGTAACAGAGGCGAAGATACGGCGGAACGAACTAAAAACAACAACCCCGGCCAGTGAGAAGGCCGGGGTTGTTTAAAGCAGAGAAGCTGCGTCTGACAAGAGCTAGTCTTTTTTGATGCAGTTTGGGACAGTTTTGCCGTCTTTCTGCTTGGTGCCAGCCTGCTCGTAGCCTTTCCAGCACGGATCCGTTTTTTTAGCCGAAGTAGAAGGAGTTTTCTTGGTAGCCATAGCTGCGGTGCGCGGAGTTGAATGAAAATTACCGCACACTCTACTTTACGACCAGGCAACGGTATTGGTTTGTCGGGCGGTCTATACGAACTACAACCGTAGGAGCGTTTCTTTGCCTGGGGCTGCCAACGTCACTATCTTATTCTTTCTTCCGATGAAGCACTTATTCACCTGGCTGATATTGTTGTTGAGCGCCGCGCCGCTACTGGCGCAAACATCCGCGCTACCCGTGGGCACGGGGCTGAAAGGCACGTATTACCGAGGGATGAACTTCGAGGAAAAAGTCTTTACCCGTACCGACCGTCAGATTGATTTCGACTGGGAACACATCCCGCCCAGGCCGGATATGCCCACGGAGGAGTTTTCGGTGCGGTGGCAGGGCTGGCTGCTGGCACCGGTCACGGGAGAGTATGAGTTTTCAACGGTGATGGACGACGGTTTCCGGTTCTGGCTGGGCGGGAAGCGGCTAATTGATGCCTGGCGCGACCAGGACCACCTCAATGCCACCGTGCGCATTAGGCTTCAGGCCGGCCGGTACTATCCGGTGCGCATCGAGTACTTTCAGAACGGAATAGAGAGTCGGGCGCTGCTGCAATGGCGGCGTACGGAGGAGCTGGGCGGCTTCGAAACAGTGAGCAGCAAGGTGCTGTTTACGGCTCTGCCCGGCTCAGCCCGCCCTATTCCGGTAGCGCAGCCCCGGCCGGTGCCCGTGGTAGCTGCCGCTCCTAAGCCAACGCCCGCGCCCGTGGCGGCCCCAACGACGCCCCGCCGCCGGCCCACGCCCGCTGCCCGGCCGGCCACCCGCCCCGCCGTAGCTGCCGTGCCCGCCGCCCGGCCAGCTCAGGCGGTTGTTTCGGCACCAACAGTGGCTCCGGCCGCAACGCCCGACTCATTGCCCAGCCTTGCCAATCTGGCGAAGGGCGCTGTGGTGGAGCTGAAAAACCTGTATTTCGAACAGGGCCGCGCCCGGTTGCTGCCCACCTCACAGCCCGAGCTGAACCGACTGGTGCGGCTGCTCCGGACGGAAGCAGCGGCCCGCTTCGAAATAGCCGGCCACACCGATAACGTGGGCGACGCAAACCTCAACCAGCAGCTTTCCGAGCAGCGGGCCCAGATTGTGCGCCGCTACCTCGTCCAGCACGGCGTAGACTCGCTGCGCCTCACGGCCGTCGGCTACGGCGGTACCCGGCCCGTAGCCGATAACGGTGACCCACGGCAGCGCCCCCGCAACCGGCGGGTGGAGCTGGTGGCGCGCTAATCAGCTTCCAGCTACTGCGTCCGCAAAGCCCTGGACGCTGTGCGCCTGCGGTTGCTTCTTGCCTCCTTGAGCTACTTCTTGGGGCCGGCCACGACTTCCAGCATCGTATCGGCCTGGAGATACTGCTGAGCCAGCTGCTGCAGCTCAGGGGCCGTTACGCGCTGGATTTGTTGCACGAAGTCGGTGTAGTAGCTGGCGGGCAGGCCCAGGAATACGATGCTCTTATACTTGTCGCACTGCTCAAACACGGTGCTCAGCTCATTGGCAAACTTGCCGGCCATGTAGTTTTTGACGGTTTGCAGCTCTTCAGCGGGAATAGCCTCGTCCTGCAGCAGCTGTAGCTCATGGCGAATTTCCTGAATGGCGGCCGCGGTACTGGCGGCGTTGACGTCGGTGCCAATGACGAAGCTGGTGGCATGCTCCCGGGGCGTAACGCTGGCGTAGATGCCGTAGGTGAAGCCCTTGTCTTCGCGGATGTTCTTCATCAGACGGGAGCCAAAATAGCCACCTAATACCTTTACCAGCACCTGCAGCCGATGCGTGTCGGAGTGGGCAGGGGAGGGCCACAGCCGGCCAATCCGGATGGAGGACTGGATACTCTCCGGCACCGTAACGTAGTCGGCCGCCAGGGGCAGGCCAGAACTGTCGGCCTGCGTGTGGGCTTCATTGACCGGGGCACTGGCGCTGCCGATGCTGCCTAAAGCGGCCTGAACGGCTTGCTGCTGCGCCGGGCCCACGTCGCCGCAAAGAAAGATTTCAGCATCAGCAAATGAATACGCCTGCTGAAAGAAAGCCTGGAGCGTTTCCCGGGGAATAGCCTGAAATGTGTCTTCCTGAAATACTACCCCGTAGGGCGTATCGGCCCCAAACAGGTTGCGCGAAAACCGCTCGGCTGCCAGATAGCTGGTTTTTTGCCGCTCGATGCGCACGTTCTGGATGGTGCGGGCCTTAAGCTGCGCCAGCTCGGTTTCGGGGAAAGTGGGTTCCGTAAGTACATCAGCCACAACCGGCAGCAGCTGGCCGAGGTGGCGTGCCAGGCAGTAGAGCGTGAGCGTAGCGCGGTCGAAGCCCTGCTCGCATTCCAGGGAGGCACCGAAAAAGGCAACTTCATCGGCAATCTGGCGGGCGGTGCGGGTGCGGGTGCCTTCCAGCAGCATACGGGCCGTGAGCACCGAAGCGCCCGGCGTGGTATCGTACCACTTGCCGGCCCGGAATACCACCTGCAGACGGATTACGGGCTGGGCCGCGTTGCGCAGGATATGCAGGCGGCTGCCATTAGGCAGTGAAAGCACGTCAGCCGCGGGCAGCGTGATGCTGGCCAGCGGCTGAACGGGAGGAGCAATAAGACGATTGAGCATGAATGTTAGTTCGTGGGAGCCGGGTCGCCGGCCGGTGAGGCGGCATCGGCGGCCCCGGCAAAGTTAAAGTGCAACGATACCCGCAAGGTTTGGGAAAGCGGGTTGTTTTTGTTGTTCGGAACCAGATAAGCGGCGTCTACCCCAAACACCTGGTAGCGCAGGCCGGCCCCGAAGCTCAGATACTGACGCGCCCCCTTCTGTGGGTGCTCATAGAAATACCCTACGCGGGCCGACAGCAAATCATTGTACCAATATTCCAGGCCCGCAGAAATGTTGATTTCCTGTAGCTCTTCCTTGAAGCCGCCGGGAGCATCACCAAACGAACTGAAAATAGAGCTGACCAGTCCTTTGCCGGCGCGGGAGCGGTTTTCCGCGTCTATTTCTTCCAGCACCTGGCGGCCCCGGCCGGTGGTGTCGCCCGTTACATAGTAGGGGCTGGGCACCAGCAGCTTGTTGGCATCCACCGTGAGCGTGAGCTTGTTGTAGGCGTCCAGCTCTTTCGTAATGGCCGTACCCAGCTTCAGGTTGGCGGGCAAAAAGTTGCCCTGCTCGGGGTTGGTGTAGGTGATTTTGTTGCCGATGTTGGAAATAGCCGCGCCCAGCGCCAGGTTGTAGTCCTGGGCTCCGATGGTCAGGTCTTTGGTATAGTACAAACCCAGATCAACGGCGGCGGCGTTGCCAGGGCGGGTATCACCCTGCCCGCCGGTGAGGTTGGAGCGAATGTAGCGGGCGGCTACGCCTACGCCCAGGTTTTCGCTCAGCCGCTGCCCATACGATACGCTCAGCGAGTATTCCTTGGGGTTGTACGTACCGTTGTCGGCGTTATTGATGTCGCGGAAGTTGATTTCACCCAGGTCGAAATACATGAGCGACACCCCGAAGGCGGAGCGCTGGCCCACCTTGTGGTAGCCCGAGAGGTAGCCCAGGCCCATATCGTCCGTCACCTGGCGCAGCCAGGGCGCGTACGAAAGCGAGGCGCCCGTGGCATTGGGCATAAAGCCTAGTTTACCGGCGTTGTAGTACATCGAATTGGCATCGGGCGAAATGGCGACGCCGGCCTCTCCCAGGGCAGCGGAGCGGGAGTCGGGGCTGAGGGTGAGCACCGGCACGGCCGTCGTAATAGCGTGGTCATCCCGCTGCTGGGCCAGAGCGCCCGTAGAGAGAGTGAAAAGCCCGGCCGCAACGCTTAGCCGTACAGTCAACTTCGATAACATACTGAGGGGTGAAATGGTGGTGATAGGGAAGGGCAAAGAAAGGGGTTAGCGCAGCAGTACAAGCTTCTCGAACTTGCTGACCTGCGAGCCGTCGCGCGGAGAACGAACGTGCACCCGATACAGATACACGCCGCGGGCTACCTGGTCATTAAATTCGTCGCGGCCGTCCCAGCTCAGGGAGCCTACGTGCGACTTGCTGCTGACCAGGTTTTCGGACAGGGTGCGGATAAGCTTGCCGGTAACGGTGAAAATCTGCACCTGTACGTCCAGCTCCTCACCCGTGCGGTTGTGGTCGAAGTGAAACGTAGTGGAGGCGGCAAACGGATTGGGGTAGTTCAGCAAATGGTCCAGTGCCAGCTTCTCATTACGCACCACCACAAACTCCAGCTCCTGCTCCGACGAGTTGTTGAACGTGTCCCAGGCTTTGAGGCGCAGTACGTGCGGGCCGGGCGCGAGGTTCTTGAACAGGTAGCGCACCCGTCCGCTCCGAAAGTTGTCTACGTCGGCGGTGTAGTACTCATTCAGCACCAGTACCTGCGTAGGGGCATTGTCCACAATGGCTGTGATTTCGTGACCGATGCCCGAGCCGGCCGTGTTGATGCCGCTGCTGTCGCGCAGCACGGCCAGCAGCGTAGTGGTAGGGCTGGTGAGGCCGCCAAACACGAACGACTCATTATCCATGAACAGCTGAATGGTGGGCGGAATCGTGTCGCGCCGGGCTTCACCATTGACGCCCCCGATCAGGATTTCCCGGTTGGCTCCGTGTGCATCCCGCCCCAGGCTGGCCGACGAGGCATAAAGGCTGATTTTGCCGGCATCTACCTTGTAGTTGATGTCGCGCGGAATCACGAAGGACGTAATGAACTTGCCATTGCGCACCGTGGCCTGTCCATCGTATAGCACGCTTTCCTGCACTTCTACCGTCTGCTGCCCGTCACTGCTGTCGTTGCCGAGCATGGTGAAGGGCGTGGGCTTGTCAAACACCGTAATCTGCACCGTGCCATTGAAGTCGGCGGCCAGCTGGCTGCTGCGGTCCGACACGTCGCCGGCCAGCTCCACAGTGGCCATAGCTTTCAGCGTATCGGCCGGGGTGGTTCCCTGGGAAACGGCTTTCTGGTTGATTTGCCGGATCGTGGTTTCGTATTCCGGGTAAGCCAGCCGCATGGAAGGGTCGCCGAGCAGAGCAAAGTTGCGGTTGTAGGAGCCGCTGACGCTGGCGTTTTTCGTTTGAGAAACGACGTCGCCCAGGCGGGGCAATGGCTGGCCTGCCTGCGGAAAGGCAGCCTGGTAGAAGCTGCTGCTCAGAAACTGGTTGTTGTGCTGGTACACCACGCGGGTGGTCGTCAGCAAGGCAATAGCGCCGGCGGCAACATCCGTCAGCGCCACTTCGCCCGCCGAGACGATGCTGGGGTCGTCATAGATACTGAAGTCGCAGGTAGCGGTGAGCAGAAACGTGAGCCGGTTGGTGTTCTGGAGCTTTTCGATGGAGCTTTTCGTGAAGATCTGCTCATCGGCCCAGGCCAACGGCCCGCCATGCCCCGAGTAGTTTACAATCAGGGAGCCTTGCTCAATGCTCTGGTCGATGGCCGTTTCGGCCGCCGGGGAGCGTTGGCCACCCGCTACGGCTTGCTGCGGGTACATATCCAAGTATACCTTATGGATATTGTAGGCCGGCTCAGTGCTTTGAATCATATCAGCCAGCAGTTCGGCCGAATAGAGCGTATGCAGGTTGTTATCCCCGTCGTCGCTGACTAAGGTGAGCCGGTTGCGCCATTTGCCGTATGCGGAAGTCTGGTCGTAGGCAATAAGCTTATCCACCACCAAGCGGGCCTGGGACGTGGAGCGGGGCTGGTCCTGGGGCGCCCGCACCGGCAGGCGGCCCACGCCAATGTCCATCAGCTCAAAATTGCCACCGGAGCCTTCCGCCCATTCGCCTTCGTTATCGTCCAGCAGCCCGAAATAATCATCGGAGGAAAAGGATACCAGCGCTGAGCTGTTGATGGGGTTAAACGACTCGTACGACTCGTACACCGGCACGTAGTTCTGATTGGCTGCGTCCTTCACCTGCCGGCTTTTCCAGTAGCCAGGCTCAAACTCGACGTCATTGGTTGGGTCGGCTTTGTAGTCGTACGAGGCGTCGCCGAACAGCAGGAGCATCAGCTTGGACGTGCTGCTAGTGCGCTGGTCGGCCTCATACACCATCTTCATAAAGTCGCGGATAGCCGAAATGTCCTGCCCCCCGGAGCTGAACTCGTTGTAGACCTGCGTGGTCGTCACTACCTGGGCCTGGAGCTTGTCATGGGTGCGGCGGTGCTGGGCCAGGCGCTCGGCCTCGGCCAGAAACAGCGGATGCGTCACGATAACCAGATCCAGCTGGTTTCCCTGGCTAAGGGCGTGCAGGTTCTGGTTGCCTACTTTCCCAAACAGACGCGGCGCGGGAAACGCGCTGCCCCGGAAGGCCACGTACTCGCGCACTGAATCGGAAGGAGCCGGGAAGCGGCCATTCGTGAGCTGGCGCTGGGCGGGCCGGCGCGGGTTGGTTACGTCCCACACGGTAGCATCGGCGGCGTTTTCCAGCACAAACTCACTGACGGCGCCCGGGGCTACATTGGTGCGGGAGCGGAACTCGCGCACGGCCCCATCCAGCCGGAGCTGACGTTCAGCCACCACTTCCAGGTAGTCGAGGTAGCCCTTGGCCGTGATGTCGCCACTGGAGTTGTAAGCCAGCCGCACCTTCAACTCGGTCCCGCTGGCTGTTGTCGTGAAAGTCGACAGAGCCTGATTGGCAACTAGAGGGAAAGAGCCCCCTTCTATTCTGCTGATGAATTGCGTCCCGATGGTCTGTCCGTTAAGCGTCAGGCCGAAAGAGGTATTGATAGAGGAGGCTGCCGCCGTGAGGCTGGTAACGCGCACCGGGGAGCCGGCTACTACGTCGGGCCCGGAAAAGGTGAATTCCTGTTGGTCGCCGCCTGAGAATGCCTCACCCAGCCACTGTCGCCCCGATTTGAGCAGGTTGTACAGGTCGATTTCGTGGAACTGCCGGTCGAGGTAGGACGTGATGGTGGCAGTGGGCGTGGCGATGGGTGCTTCGGCCGGAGCCACGCGGCGGCCGGCGGCGGTGCCCACCGTCAGAAAGTAGTAGGCAGTATCAGTGTAGCTGTGGTAGAGGTGGCGGAAGGGCCGCGTAGCCGTGCCAGCTTCCCAGGTGTGCGGGCCCCGGGCGTAAAACAGCACGTACTCATCATCACCCAAACTCCCATCACCGTTGCCCGACACGTAGATGGCGTTTTCCACTAGGTCGTCGGGGCGGGGTGTGCTGTTAAGCTGGGGCAGCTGACCGGTGGCATTGCCGTAGAGCTGAAGGCGGCGCGGGTCGAGGCTCTGCACGTCCAGGCCCAGCTTGCTTAGCGTGGCTTTATCGAGCTTGTACATGCCGCTTTCCGGCACGCCAATCTTGAACCACTGGCCCTGGTTGAGCACGGAGTTGGCCGCGTAGACGTGGGCCGTACGAGCCGCGCGGGCCTGCGCACCGCGGCCCAGCGAGTAGGAATACGTGAAGGAAACGAGCTTTTCGAGCTGGCCGCTGCCGGAGCGCCGCAGCGGCGTAAGCGTAATGGTGGTGAGCTGCTGGCGGCTGGCTGTGCCCGTCACCTGCCGGATTTCCGGCGTGGCTGCCACGGTAGCCTTGGTCAGCAGGCGCGCATCGGCCGCCGACAAAGGCTCGTATACCGCGTTCAGCAGCTCGCCTTGCGCCACGGCGCCCTTCACCGAGAACTGGTAGAAAGGCACGAGCTGGCCGGGCAAAAAGCCTCCTTCCAGCAAAGCTGGTACCTGCTGCTTGCGGCCGTTGGGCAACTCGATGGTTTGGTAGCCTTTCCAGTGCAGCGTGTGCTGGCTGGCCACCAAGCCGGCCTGCTGCGCCCGTACGTGCAGGCTGGTGCACAAAAAGCTCAGCAGCAATCCTAAAAACCGAAAGCGCATAAATCGTTTCTCAATAAACTCAGATGCTGGATTGACAATAGGCTGGCAACAAGCCGGGCGGGCGCGAGGTTCACGGCCGGCCGGAAGACTCAACGAATCAGTTGCCAAACTATTGTGCAGCTACACGTATTTCGGTTTCAGCACCGACAACAGCACGTACAGGAGCACGATAAGCGGCACCGCCGTGGCGCCCAGTGCCAGCACCAGTCCCACCGACAGCAGCACGAAAATAAACCGCAGAGAATTGTCCTGCCAGCTGAAGTTCTTGAACTTGAGCGCGAACAGTGGAATTTCGGCCACCAGCAGGTAAGACAGCAGCGCCGTGAGGCCCAGCAGCACCCAGGGATTGAGCAAGTAGGTCTGCAGGCCAAACCGGTCGTTCAGCAGAATCAGCGGGAGCGAAACCACCAGCAGCGTATTGGCTGGCGTGGGCAGGCCGATGAAGGAGTTGGTCTGGCGGGTGTCGTTGTTGAATATCGCCAGCCGCAGGGCCGAAAAGATGCTGACCGTAAAAGCTAGGTAAGCAAGGCCGGCGGGCAGATCATGCATCGGCAGCACCATTTGCAGCAGCTTGAACAGCACTGCGCCGGGTACCACCCCAAACGAAACCATATCGGCCAAGGAGTCAAGGTCTTTGCCAATAGGAGACGAAACGTGCAGGGCCCGGGCCACAAACCCATCGAAGAAGTCGGCCACTGCTGCCAGCCCGATAAAGTAGGCGGCATGCACCAGAGGCTGCCAGGTAGCGGCCGAGAACATAGGGGCAAAGCCGGCCACGGCCACGCTGGTCTGCGCCGGGTTGCTGCTCAGGATAAGGTTCAGGGCCACGCAGCCGCAGAGCAGGTTCAGGCAGGTCAGCGCGTTGGGCAGATGCTTTCGGATAGCCATATGCTATTTTAGAAACGGATTGGAAACTCGCTCGGCGCCGATGGTAGTAGCCGGGCCGTGGCCGGGATACACAGTTACCTCGTCGGGCAGGGAAAGCAGCTCGGTTTTGATGCTGCGGATGAGCGTGGCGTAGTCGCCGCCGGGTAGATCGGTGCGCCCGATGCTGCCCTGGAACAGCACGTCGCCCCCGATAACCACCTGGGAAGGCGCATGATAGAATATCACGTGGCCGGGCGCGTGGCCGGGTGCAAAGCGCACTTCCAGCTCTGTGTTGCCAAAGCGTATCGGCTCACCAGCGACCAGGGTGCCTGTAGGATCAGCGGGCTGGTACTGCGCAAACCCGTAGGAAGGCGCATATGTCTGCACGGCCCGCAGCGTGGCTACGTCGGCTTCGTGCAGCAGAAACGGCACCTTGTAAGTATCCAGAATGAATTGGTTGCCCAGCACGTGGTCGATGTGGGCGTGGGTGTTCACCAGCAGCACTACCCGCAGTTGCTCCGCTGCAATAAACTCCCGCAGGGCCTGCTGCTCGTCACGGGAGTAGCAGCCGGGGTCTACCACCACGCATTCCTTGGTGGCGTCGTGCAGCAGGTAGGTGTTTTCGGAAAAGGCGTTGAAAGTAAAGCCGGAAACGAGCATAAACGAAAATAAAAACGGCCCGCAACCAGGGCCGAAAGGCGAGGAAAGGTACGCATTCGAGTTGTACTTGTGTACCTTGGCCGCCATGACACAGTCCGTCGATTATCTGCTCGTGGGCCACGGCCTGGCCGGGGCCACGCTGGCTGCGGTGCTGCGCCAGCGCGGCCGGCGCGTGCTCGTTCTCGACCCTGGCCTGCCGGATACAGCTTCCTCGGTGGCGGCCGGCCTGCTGAACCCGGTGGCCGGCAAGCGGTTGGCGCTGGGCTGGCGCATGGCCGAGCTGCTGCCCGCCGCCGTGGCGTACTACCAGCAGCAGGAGCAGGAGCTGGGGCAGGAATTTCTGCGCCTGCTGCCCATTCGCAAGCTGTTTTCGTCGGTAGCTGATCAGAACGACGCCATGGCTCGCAGCGCCGACCGGCCCTGGCAGGATTTCGTGGCAGAAATCAGTCCTGAGCTGCCGCCGCTGGCCGGGGTGCGGCAAACCTTTGGCGGTATGCTGATTGCGGGCGGCGGCTACCTGCGGGTGCGCGAGCTACTGGCGGCCCAGACGGCTGCCGGCCTGCGCGAAGGATGGCTGCGGCAAGAAACTTTTGACCCCGGGCAGCTTGTTATCGGCCCGGCCGGTGTAACCTACGGCACTGCTGTGCACGCCGGCCACGTAGTGTTCTGCGAGGGTGCGGCGGCCCGGTACAATCCGTGGTTTAACTGGCTGCCGCTCACGCCCAACCAGGGCGAGGTGCTGGACGTAGAATGTCCCGGCCTGGCCGAAACCGAAGTACTTAATAAAGGCGCATACGTGGTGCCGCTCGGCAACGGGCGCTTCCGCGTGGGCGCCACCTACCGCTGGCCACCCTTTGCGGCCGGCACCACCGCCGAGGCCCGGGCTGAGCTAAGCCAGCGCCTGGCGGATATCACCGATTTGCCGTTTACGGTAGTGCAGCAGTGGGCCGCGGTGCGACCCGCCACGCGCGACCGAAAACCTTTGCTGGGTACGCATCCGGCGTTGCCTTCTTTAAGTATATGCAACGGCTTTGGCTCCAAGGGCGTGCTGATGGCGCCCGGGCTGGCCGGCCACTTTGCCGATGTGCTGGAAGGCACTACGGAGTTGTGGCCCGAAGTCAATATCCGGCGCTATTTTTCGTTGTACCCGGCAGTGGCCCCGGCCGCGGTGGTTTCTTCCTGATTTCTTTTCCTTCTGGCTTAATGATGCACGTATTTACTTCTCTGCCGGGAACCTGCGCACGATGGGCGAGCAGCTGGTGGCTGGCGGTGCTGTTGCTTTTGGTGGCTCTGCCGTATGAGGGCCGGGCCCAAACGTCCCAGGAGCCGTTTGGCCGGGTGCGCATCCAGTACAAGCAGTTCGACTGGAGCTATTACAGCACGTCCAACTTCACGATCTACTTTTACCCGGGAGGGGAGGCTACGGCCCGCCGCACGGCCGAGTACGCCGAGAAGGAGCTGCAGCGCATTACGGCGCTACTGGGGTACTATCCGTATTCCAAAACCACCATCATGCTCTACAACTCGGTGTCGGACCTGCGCCAGAGCAATATCGGGCTGAACTCCGATAAGTACCAGATGGGCGGCGAAACCGATCTGCTGCGCATGGATAAGGTGCAGATAGCCTTCCAGGGCCAGCAAACCGTGCTCAAGCGCGACGTGAGCTACCAGGTTACGCGCGTGCTGCTGCACGATATGATGTATGGCGGCTCTCTGAAGGAAGTTATCCAGAGCAACTACCTGCTGCAGCTGCCCGACTGGTTTGTGAGCGGGGCCGCGGCCTATACGGCCGAGGGCTGGAGCGTGGAGATGGATGAGTACATGCGCAACCTCACCCAGCAGATTGAAGGCAACCGTGCCCCCGCGTTCTTTGCCCGCAACCAGGAACTGGCCGGCCAGAGCGTGTGGAACTACATTGCGGAGCGCTACGGCTACACCAGCATCCAGAACATCCTGAATCTGACGCGCATCACCCGCGACGTGGAAACCGGCATCAGCTCCTCGCTGAACGTACCCTACAAAACCTTCCTCAAAGACTGGCTGACGTACTACCGCCAGCTCAACGCCCAGCCCGAAACGCCCTTCACCGTCATCGACGACAAAAACCAGTTGGTGAAGCGCAACCGGCGCGGGGCCAAGTACTCGCAGATGGCCCTGAGCCCCAGCGGCAAGGAAATGGCCTACGTGACCAACGACCGGGGCCGCTACCGCGTGGTGGTAGGCAACACCGATGGCAGCGGGCGGCACACCATTTACCGGGGCGGCTACAAAACCCCCGACCAGCAGGTGGATTTCCGGCTGCCGGTGCTTACCTGGCGCAGCAACGAGCAGCTGGCCGTGGTAGAGACCAACAAAGGCAAGCTCAATCTGCGGCTGCGGCCTACCAACCGCGGCGCGGGCGGAATCTTTTCCCGCCTGGTAGAAGCGCTGCCGTTCGGGCGCCAGGGCAACACGGCCCTCTTCAGCGGCTTCACTCAGGTAATAGGCCTTCATTACTCCCCCGATGGCAAGTCGCTGGTGTTCAGCGGGGCTGCCAACGGACAGAACGATTTGTATCTGCTGCGCAGCGGCAGCCGTACGCCCGAGCGTCTCACCAACGACTTGTTTGACGACGTGCAGCCAGCCTTTCTGCCGGGCGGCCAGGGCATAGTGTTCAGCTCCAACCGCTGGCTCGATACCACCGGCACCGTGAAAAACAACTTTGCCAACGTCGTCAACAACTACGACCTGTTTCTGTACCACCTCGATGGCCGGGCCCAGCCCGTGGAGCAGCTCGTCAGCACGATTTCCAACGAGTCGGCGCCCCGGCCCATATCTGATATGGAAGTAGTATTTCTGAGCGAGGAAAGCGGCGTACGCAGCCTGTACCGCTACAACCTGTCGACGCGCCAGTACGTGCCCGTCAGCAGCTTTCTGCCCAACATTCGCAGCTACGACTACAGCGCTGCCACCGGCGCTCTGGACTTTATAGCTGCCGACGAAGCCCGTGACTATGTGTATGGTTACGCCTCGTACCCGCTGCCCGAAGGCTTGCGGCTGGCCAAAACGGCCCGCCAGGAAACGCTGGAAGAACGCTCGAAGCCGGCTCCGGCGCCCAAGCGCCCCGCTCCGGTGGCGCCCGATACAACCCGCGCCGGCCAGACGGCTACCACCGGCGGCCAAAAAAGGTTGGTGATTATCAGTACGAGGAAGATACGCCGCCCACCCGAACGCAGCGCCGGACAGCTGCCCGCACCACTGCCACTGCTCCGGCCGCTGACGGTATTGCGTTGGCTGGCCCTTTTCGCTACGGCAAGCAGTTCAGCATCGACAACGTGGTGTCGTCGCTGTACGTGGATCCGCTGCTGGGCTTCGGCATCATTGGGCAAGCCAATCTGTCGGATCTGATGGAAGACCACCGCTTCCGGGCCGGTATTTTCGCGCTTACAGACTTCCGCACCAGCAACATTTTCGCCGAGTACAGCAACCTGCGTCACCGCTACGACTGGGGCATCAGCTACCAGAAGCAGTCCTATAGTCTGGACTTCGACTTTAACACCGACCGCCTGACGCGCCACGAAGTAGCTCCCCGCATTGCGTATCCGCTCACGCATAACCTGAACGTGCGCATGGCTGGCCGTTACGTGAACGTGCGCCGCTCCCGCCTGGCCGACTTCAGCGAAAAGGACGTGGTGGAAAACTTTGTAGGCGGTAGCGCCGAGTTGGTGTTCGACAACGCCATTGCCACCGGCGTGAATATGCTGGAAGGCACCCGAATGAAGGCCGGAGCCCAGATGCTGCACGCCATGCGCGACGAGCAGCAGAGCTTTGGTAAGTTCTTCGTGGATCTGCGGCACTACCAGAAAATCCATCGGCAGATCATTTGGGCCAACCGCGCCAGCTACGGCCACTTCTTTGGCAATGCTACCAAGACCTTTCGCCTGGGCGGCATGGACAACTGGCTGAATAAGAGCTATGACGGAGACGAAGATGCCCTGTTTCAGGGCCATCCGGCCAATGTGTTCTACCAGGAGTTTGTGACCAACCTGCGCGGCTTCAACTACAATGCCCGCACGGGCCCCAAGTACGTGCTCTTCAACTCTGAGCTGCGGGTACCCATCATCCAGTATTTCTCCCGCAAGCCCATCGAGTCGGGGTTCTTCCGTAATCTGCAACTCACGGCCTTTGCCGACGCCGGCTCAGCCTATGCCGGCTCCAGCCCCTTCAACGAAAACAACTCCTACAACACGCGTGAGGTGCTGGGCAACGGGAATGCCTTTTCCGCCACCGTTATCGACTTCCGCAATCCGCTGCTGCTGGGCTACGGCCTGGGCGCCCGGACCACCCTGCTGGGCTTCTATGGCAAGCTCGACGTAGCCTGGGGCCGGGAAGATGAGGAACAAACCGGTCCGAAGTTCTATTTCACGCTTGGCTACGACTTTTAGCCCAGGCAACTCCTGCCGGAATGCAATTGTACCGGGAAGCCCCGTCAGCTGTTGCTGGCGGGGCTTTTTGATGGGCACTTTCCCTGCCTTGCAAGAACATCTTAGGTCCATCTGATTACCCCTAACCAATCGTGTAGTATCTTTGCGGTCCTGTTCACCACCCCTGTTGCCGTGCCGCTCCTGAGCCAGATTTGGTATTTGATGCAGAAGGACTTCCGTCTGGAATGGCGGCAGCGCGCGGCCCTGAGCGGAATGCTGCTCTACGTGGGCAGCACGGTGTTTGTGTGCTATCTGAGCTTTGCCCTGCGCGGCGGCCAGCTGCCTGTGCCCGCCTGGAATGCCCTGTTCTGGATTATTCTGCTGTTCACGGCCGTGAATGCCGTAGCCAAAGGGTTTCTGCAGGAAAGCCGGGGTCGGCAGCTGTATTACTACGCGCTGGTGCAGCCCCAGGCCGTAATTCTGGCCAAGATCGGGTACAATGCGCTGCTGCTGCTGGTGCTGGCTACGGTAGCCTTCGGGGCCTATGCGCTGGTGCTCGGCAACCCGGTGCAGGATGTGCCCCTATTCGTGGGTACGGTGCTGCTAGGCGCGCTGGGCTTTGCTTCTACCCTCACGCTGGTGTCGGGTATTGCGGCCAAGGCTACCAACAGCCATACGCTTATGGCCGTGCTGGGCTTTCCCATTATGATTCCGATGCTGCTCATGCTCATCAAAATATCCAAAAACGCTCTGGACGGGCTGGAGTGGTCGGCCAGCCGTAGCTCGGTGCTCACACTGGTAGCCCTGAACCTGATTGTGGGGGCGGTGTCGTACGTGCTGTTTCCTTTTTTGTGGCGGAGCTAAAGGTCGTTAACTGGTAGTTCTTGGCCGACAGCTTCTTCCGGTTCCAATCTTTTTATTGACACTTCGAACGGCCTCTTTTCATTCATAAAAAAGCTAAAAGCCAACCGCTCCTAGCAAAGTGCTTATGAAAAACAACTGGTGGAAAGTGCTGACGGTGGCTCTGCTGCTTTACACGGCGGTGGCGGGCCTGCTGCTGCCGGTGCCGCGGCTGGCTATCCTCAACGAAACTATCCGCAACCTGTACTTCCACGTGCCCATGTGGTTCGGGATGACCATTATCCTCACGGCATCGGTGGTGTACTCGATTCGGTACCTGCGTAATCCCTCGGAGCGGCTGGATACCCTTTCCAACGGCTTTGCTCAAACGGGCATTCTGATGGGCATCGTGGGGCTGGCGACGGGCAGCCTGTGGGCCCGCTACACCTGGGGCACGTGGTGGACCAACGACCCCAAGCTCAACGGGGCGGCCATTGCCATGCTCATTTACGGAGCCTACCTGGTGCTGCGCTCTTCGTTTGCCGACGAGCAGCAGCGCGCCCGGGTGTCGGCTATCTACAACATCTTCGCCTTTGCCGCGGCCATGCCGCTGTTCTTTATCCTGCCTCGGCTCACCGACTCCCTGCACCCCGGCGCGGGCGGCAACCCTGCCTTCGCCAAATACGACCTTGACAGCAACATGCGGCTGGTGTTCTACCCGGCCGTGCTTGGCTGGACGCTGCTGGGCGTCTGGATTACGCAGCTAAGCGTGCGGCTGTCCCTTTTAAAACAACATGTTCATGAAAAACAGCTTGCGTAGTTGGGGGCTTGGGGTCTTAGAATCTTGGGGTCTTAAATCGAAAGTCTTATTCACGAAAACCAAACCGGCTCTGTTGCTGGTGCTGGGGTTGCTGCTGCCGGTGTGGCACGCAGTAGCTCAGCCGGCCGCCAACGCGCCCGAAATGGCCGATACCCTGCGGCAGGATGGAAAAATCTACGTGGTGGTGGCCGTCATTGCCGTGGTGCTGGCGGGGCTGCTGGCGTACCTGGTTTCCCTGGACCGCAAGCTCACCCGCCTCGAAAAAGAGGTGCACAACCGCTAAACTTTCTCCCTTCTTGGGCCCGGGGGATTTTTCGGGCCCGTTTGGTTGTTCTGAAGCGCTGGCCGGGGGGCTGGCGTCTAGTTTTTTTCGCTTCGTAGCGCCATGAAAAAATCACATTTACTCATTCTGGCCGTTATTGCCGTGGCTATCAGCATTCTGGTTACCACGGCTGGTGATGTAAGCCAGTATGTGTCGTTTAAGGAAGCCCGTGAGCTGGCCGCCGAGGGCAACGCCGCTAAAGTACACGTGGTAGGCCGCCTGCCCCGCGACCCGCAGAAGAACATCATGGGCCTGGAGTACAATCCTACGCTCGACCCCAATTACTTCGCCTTCACGCTGGTAGATACCAACCGCCTGGCGCAGCGCGTGGTGTACTTCAACCCCAAGCCCCAGGACTTCGACAAGTCGGAGCAGGTGGTTATTACGGGCTCCATGCGCAACGACGTGTTCGTAGCCGATAAGATCCTGTTGAAGTGCCCCTCCAAGTACGTGGAGAAAGACATCAAAGGCGCCACCGCCATGCGGTAAGTATGAATTGTGAATTCAGAATGCTGAATTGATAGCAGACTGCTTTAGCGGCCTGAAATTTACTCGGTGTTCCAATTCATAATTCTGAATCCATAATTCAGAATTTCCATGAATACTTTCATTGGCGACGTTGGGCACCTGAGTGTCATTGTGGCGTTTGTGGCAGCCATTGTGGCTACCTATGCCTACTACCAGGCGGCCCGCGGCCGGGCACTCGGCGACGCCGAGCCAGCGTGGCTGCGGCTGGCGCGGGGCGCGTTTTTCGTGCATGGGGCGGCCGTATTGGCGGTTATCGTGAGCTTGTTCGGCATCATCTACGGGCACCGTTACGAGTACTACTACGCCTGGAGCCACTCCAGCAACCACCTGCCGGTGTACTACATGATTTCCTGCTTCTGGGAAGGGCAGGAGGGCTCTTTTCTGCTCTGGATTTTCTGGCACGTGCTGCTGGGCGGCATCATCATCCGCTTCAACCGCCAGTGGGAAGCCCCCGTAATGGCCGTTTTTGCGGGCGTGCAGCTGTTTCTCACCTCTATGATTCTGGGTGTGGTGGTGCTGAACGTGAAAATCGGTTCCTCGCCCTTTATCCTGTTGCGCGACTTCCTGACCGACGCGCCGGTGTTCCGCCTCAACCCCAACTTCATCCCGAAGGACGGTACCGGCCTGAACCCACTGCTGCAGAACTACTGGATGGTAATTCACCCGCCTACGCTGTTTCTGGGTTTTGCCCTCACGCTGGTGCCGTTTGCCTTCGCCATTGCCGGCCTCTGGAAAAATGAGCTGACGAAGTGGGTGAAGCCCGCCATTACCTGGAGCCTGGTGGGCGGCGCCGTGCTGGGTGTGGGCATTATGATGGGTGCTTACTGGGCCTACGAGACGCTGAACTTCGGCGGCTACTGGAACTGGGACCCGGTGGAAAACGCCGTGTACATTCCGTGGCTGGTGCTGGTGGCAGGCCTGCACGCGCTGGTGCTCTGGCAGCGCCGCCGCACGGGGCTGCGCACGGCCTTTGTGCTGGTTATTGCCACCTTCCTACTGATTCTCTATGCTACCTTCCTCACCCGCTCGGGTGTGCTGGGCAACGCCTCCGTTCACTCCTTCACCGATCTGGGCCTTTCCGGGCAGCTTATGATCTATCTGGGGGCTTTCGTGGTGCTGGCTATTGCGCTGCTGGTGGTGAAGTGGAAAACCATTCCGGTTTCCGACAGAGAGCTGACGACTTACAACCCCGAGTTGTGGGTGTTTGTGGGCGCCACGGTGCTGTGCCTGGGTGCTTTTCAGGTGCTGGTTACCACGAGCATTCCGGTCTATAACGCTTTCCTGGGCTTTATCGGCATCAAATCCAACCTGGCGCTGCCCGCCGACCAGATTGCGCACTACACCAAGTTCCAGTTGTGGATGGGCGTGGGCGTGGCCCTGGTATCGGGCATTGCCCAGCTGATGTGGTGGCAGCGCAACGACAAGGAAACCGTTTCCAATGCCTTCACGGTGCCGGGTATTCTCACGCTGCTGGGTGCGGCCCTGGTTATTCTGCTGGTACGCTACTTCGGCCTGAAAATGTCGCCAACCTACATCGTGCTGCTGACGGCGGGCATGTTTGGGGTGCTGGCCAACCTAAGTATGATTCTGGTGCTGCTCAAGCGCCGGGTGAGCCTCTCCGGCGGGGCCGTGGCGCACATCGGTATTGCGCTGATGCTGCTGGGCGTGCTGGCTTCGGCGGGCTACTCCAACATTATTTCCCAGAACAGCTCCGGCCTGGTGTACTCCAAGGACTTTCCTGAGGACATCAACCGCGACAACGTGCTGCTGTGGCGCAACGAAGCCGCGCCGATGAAGGATTACGATGTGACTTACACCGGACAGTACCTGGATGTGCCCGGCGTGCCCGGCTACGTGAACAAGGACCTGCTCTTCCGCACCGATGACGAGTACAAGGCCCTGGCCCGCGGCGACGTAAAGCGCGGCGACCGGGTGTATTACAAGGCCGGCGACACGCTTGAAATTCGCCCCGAGGATACGTACTACCGCGTAGAGTACAAGAACCGCAAGTCCGGCGAGGCTTTCACGCTGTATCCGCGGGCGCAGGTAAACGAGGAAATGGGCGGCCTGCTGGCTTCGCCCGATATCAAGCAGTTCCTCAGCCACGACATCTACTCCCACATCAGCACCGTGCCCGACCCCTCCAAGGAAAAGGAATGGAGCGAGGTGAAGGAGCACCAGCTGAGCGTGGGCGACACCATCTACCTCAACGACTACTTTGCGGTGCTACGCGCCATTGAGCCCGCCCAGAAATCGGCTACGGCCGGGCTGGGGCTGGGACCCAAGGATGTGGCCATTCAGGGCGACATTATCGTGCACGGCGAGAAAAAGCAGTACCATGTGCACCCCGTTTTTGTGGTGCGCAACAACCTGATCGGCCGTGTGCCCGATGAGGTGGAAGACCTGGGCTTGCGCGTGTCGTTCAACAACGTGGACCCTACTACCAAGAGATTCACGTTCGGCGTGAGCACCACCCAGAAGGACTACATCATCCTGAAGGCCGTGGAAAAGCCGTTTATCAACCTGCTCTGGAGCGGTACGCTGCTCATGGCGCTGGGCTTTGGCATAGCGCTGGTGCAGCGCGGCCGCGAGAACCGCAAACCCAACGCTAAGCCCGTGGCCGCTGCCCGTAAGCGCCCGGTGCAGGTAGCCTAAAGGTTCTGCTGACGCGAAAAAGTCCGGTTTCTGCTTCAGGAGCCGGACTTTTTTGTGGGCAGCAGACGGCGCATTGCGGCGGTATTTACCGTGGCTAACCAGCTGGTCTGTTGCGTCAGCCCGGGCCTTGCACAAGTAAAGCCGATTTATTCCTTCCACCTTTGGGTTTATGGAGCATCATTTTCCGGCGGATAGGCCGTTTCGGGTAGCGGTGCTGGGTACCGGCCGCGTAGCCAGCCACCTGGTGCCAGCACTGGCACGGGCCGGGCACCAGGTAACCGCCGTGTGGGGCCGCTCGTTGGCCGCTGCTACTGAGCTGGCTGCGCTGGCGCCCGGGGCGCTGCCCGTAGCCGGCCCCGGGCCACTGCCCGCTGCCGATATCTACCTGGTAGCTGTATCCGACGCGGCCGTGGCCGAAGTTGTCAGCGCGGTACGTTTCCCGGCAGGCAGCATAGTAGCCCACACCTCCGGCTCGGTGCCGCTGGCCGCGGTTGCCGCGGTGCCAGAAGTACGCGGAGGCGTGTGGTATCCACTCCAAACCTTCAGTGCCGGCCGTGCCGTAGACTGGGCGCAGGTGCCCATCTGCGTAGAGGCCGCTGACTCTGCCGCTGAAACAGCCTTATTGGCGCTGGCTCGCAGCCTGAGCCCGGAAAAAGCGCAGCTGGTAGCCACGCCGCAGCGCCAGGCTCTGCACGTGGCGGCGGTGTTTGCCTGCAACTTTCCGTATCACCTTCTGGGCATCAGCCAGGAACTGCTGGGGGCAGCGGGGCTGCCGTGGCCATTGCTGGAGCCGCTCATCCGCGAAACAGTGGAAAAAGCCCTGACAAATCCGCCGTTTCAGGGTCAGACCGGCCCGGCCGTGCGCGCCGATGTGCCAACAATGCAGGCGCATCAGCGGTTATTGGCCGACCACCCCAACTGGCAGGCTTTGTACGAGCAGCTTTCCGCCAGCATCCGGCGCCAACACGAGGAGCGTACGACGTAGCTTTGATGGGGGAGCCGGCCTGCGTACCTTTGCGCCCTCAATTTGCCCATACACCTTCACGCCGTGAAAACCGTCAATATCACCTTTCAATTTGAAGACGGGCAGCCCGCGCAGACGCACGTGGCCGCCGAGGGCGAATCTGTACTAGACGTGGCCCTCAACAACGACATTCAGCTGCAGCACAACTGCGGCGGGGTGTGCGGCTGCAGTACCTGCCACGTGTATGTAGTGCAGGGCGAAGACGACCTGCCCGAAATCAGCGACAAGGAAGAGGACTTCATCGACCGCGCCGTGAACCCGCGCATCAACTCGCGCCTGGGCTGTCAGTGCGTGGTGCAGGCCTCTACCAGCGACCTGATCATCCGCATTCCACCCCAGCACTTCCTGGGTCACTAATGTTTAATGTGCTAAGGTGGGGGAATGTGCTGCTAGGCTAATAACTCTTGTTCATTAGCACCCCAGTGCCTTCAACCCCATCAGCACATTAGCACATTCAATCACATTAGCACATCAGCCCATAACACCCGATGACTTATTTCGAGCCCCCGATTCACTGGCAGGACCACGAGGATATTGCCATGGCCCTGTACGAGAAATTCGGCGACGACTTCACGGAGGCCAAAATCTACCGTATCCGCTTCACCGACCTGCTGGACTGGATACTCACGCTGCCCAACTTCGAAGGCACCCGCGAGCAGGCCACCGAAGGCCACCTGGAGCAGATCCAGGCCAAATGGGTATACGAGTGGCGCGACAATCAATAGATGGTGAGTGACAGGCAACAGGTGCCAACCTCGCCTATATACCTGTATAGAAGTTGCCGGCTGATTACCTGTCACGTATTACTTGTCACCTGTTACCTTCTAACCCACTTGCCATATGATGAATTTATCGGCTATCAAGGCATTTATCTTTGATGTGGACGGCGTGCTGACGGATGGCACGCTGCTGGCCCTGAACTCAGGCGAGCAGGCCCGCGCCTTCCACATCCGCGACGGGTATGCCATCCGGCACGCCCTGCGCAAGGGCTACCGCGTCATCATCATCTCGGGCCGCGAGGAAGAGGGCGTGCGCCGCCGCCTGGAGTCCCTGGACGTGCAAGATATCTACCTGGGTGTGGATGATAAGATGGTCGTTTTCAACAAGTACATCAACCTGCACCGCCTCGACCCGGCTACCATTGCCTACATGGGCGACGACATGCCCGACGTAGAGGTGATGCGCCGCTGCGGCCTGGCTGCCTGCCCCGCCGATGCCGCCGCGGATGTGCGCGCCATCAGCGCATTTGTGGCGGCGCTGCCGGGCGGCAAAGGGGCCGTGCGTGAGCTGATTGAAGCCACTATGAAGCAGCAGGGCACCTGGTAAGGTCGGGCTGCCTACGCTTTTTTTGGCTTGTAGAACCGCGTAAAAGTGGAGTTGCGATTTTGGTAAATGCCTATATCTTTACAACATCATCCATTCACTTTTTTGCATACTTTTCATGAAAACAGGAACCGTAAAATTCTATAATGAGGCGAAGGGCTACGGCTTCATTACAGAAGACGGCACGAAGGAAGACTTCTTCGTTCATGTTACCGGCCTTAACGGGGGCCAGATTCAGCAGAATGACCGCGTGGAGTTTGATACCCAGGAAGGCCGCAAAGGCGTGAATGCGGTGAACGTGAAGAAAGTATAGGCGACCCATCTACTCAGATTTTTTGCATGCGGAAAGCCTCTCCAGCCGGAGAGGCTTTCTTTTTAGACAGCCGGCACCCGGTTTCGGCGTCGGGGTGGCATCTTTACGCCGTACAGGTGAACAAGCAACTAATGGTGCAGCCTTCTTCCACCGCTGATACACGAAGCCCCTGGCGCGGCCTGCGCGAGCTGGTGCAGCTGGTGCGCCTGCCCAACCTGCTGCTGCTGGCTTTGTGCATGGTGCTGGTGCGCGTGGGGTTGCTGCACCGCCATATGCCCGCCGCCAGCCTGCTCGATGTGCGCTTTGCTCTGCTGCTGCTGTCCACGCTGTGCGTAGCGGCCGCTGGCTACATCATCAATGACTACTACGACGTCAAGATTGACGCCATCAACCGGCCCGACCGGCTGGTGGTAGGCCGGGCCGTAAACCGCCGTCATGCCATGCTGGCCCATTTGCTGCTTACGGGCATCGGGATGCTGGTGAGCGGGGCGCTGTCGCCGCTGCTGGGGCTGGTGCACGCGGCGTCGGGGCTGCTGCTCTGGGGCTACTCGGTGCGCCTCAAGCGTATGGCGTTGGTAGGCAACCTGAGCATTGCGGCCCTCACGGCGGCTTCGGTGCTTACGCCGGAGCTGCAGCTGCGCACGGGCGTAAGTACCGTGTGGGTGTACGCCCTGGCGGCGTTTCTACTCTCGGTTGTGCGCGAAATCATCAAGGACGTGGAGGATATGCGCGGGGACGCCGAGCACGACTGCCGCACGTTGCCCATTGTGGCCGGCGTGGCCCGCACCCAGTGGGTAGCTGGTTTCTTTCTGTTACTGTTGGCGCTGCTGGTGAGCGGGGCCGTGTGGCAGTCGGTGCAGCTGGGCTGGTGGTGGCTGGCGGCCTGGCTGCTGGTATTGGTCCTGTTGCCCCTGGCGGCGCTGGCCCGGCTTTTAGCCCGTGCCGACCGCAAAGCCCACTTCGCGCAGCTAAGCTTGTGGTGCAAGCTCATTATGCTGGCCGGGGTGCTGTCGATGCTGGTGGTGGAGGTAGGCGGATAACCCGCGCCGGGACCGGTACGTTAGGAAAGGAGGCCGGCCTATTGAGGTGGCTGCTTACTTCACCTTCCCCGACTTCCCATGCGTATTCTTACCCTGCTGCTGGCCACGTTGTGGCTGGCACCGGCCGCCGTTGCCCAAATCACGCCCGTTGCCGTCGATTCCGCCGCCATTGCGCCGGTCCCGACCGTGACGGCTGAGCCCGTCCCAACTGCCACCCCGCCGACAACCACCACCGCGCAGCCACCCAAAGACCCCGCCGACAAGCCCAGCTTTATTCCCGCGCCGGTCATATTCTACGAGCCAGAAACCGGGTTTGCGGCCGGTGCTACGTTTCTGCCCACCTGGCGGCACGGCCGCGACACCACGGTGCGCAAGTCCAACGGGCGGCTCGGCGGCTGGTTTTCCCAGAAAAAGCAACTGAACCTGCAGCTCTCGCACACCATCTTCACCCGGCAGGAGCGCTATCTGCTCATCGGTGATATTCAGTACTTCGACTACCCTATTTTCTTCTACGGGATTGGCAACGACACCCGGAAGGAAGACGAAAGCGAAATTGCCTACAAGCTGCTCACCATCAACCAGCGCGCCCTCAAAAGCATCCACCGCTACACCTTTCTGGGTTTGCAGTACCGCTTTGCCGACCTGCGCAGCCTGCGCGCCAAGCAGGAGCTGAACAATGAGGAAACAGGTGCCAACCTCTACTATTCCGAGCTGACGCCCCGCGAAAAAGAGCCCTTCCGCATATCCGGTGCCGGCCCCACGTTTATCTACGACAGCCGGGACGTGATTCTGAGCACGTTCAAAGGTGCTTACCTGGACTTGCAGACGCTTTTCAACCTCAAGGGCCTGGGCAGTGACTACACCTTCACGCGCTACATGGTGGATGGGCGCTATTTTCAGCCCCTGGGCTCCAACCGCACTATCTGGGCCAGTCAGGTTATCGGCACTTTTCACAACGGCACGGTGCCGTTTCGGGAGCTGGGCAACCTGGGCGGCGTGAGTTTGCTGCGGGGTATATACGAGGGCCGTTTCCGCGACCGGCAGCTGCTGGCCGCCCAAACAGAAATCCGGCACCACCTGTTCTGGCGCCTGAACGGAGCCGTGTTTGCGGGCGTGGGCCAGGTGGCCCCGCACCTGCAGGATATGTCCTTCAGCGGCATCAAGCTGGCCGGCGGCGCGGGGGTGCGCTTTCAGTTCAACCGCCGCGACCGGCTCAACATCCGCTTCGACTACGGCGTAGGCTCGGGCGGCAACAGCGGCCTGTACTTCGGGGTGAACGAGGCATTTTAGCCTCCGTTGCTATGCCTGATTTGAGGCAGGAAGAGTAGGGTCTAAATCGGTACATTTAGACCCTACTCTTCCTGCCTCTCTATGTTCTTACTTCGTGCCAGCGCCACATTGTCGCTAACGCTGCTGGCCCTGGCCGTCGGCGCCCAATCGTCTGCCGACTCAGTAGCCACCCGCAAAGCCGCCAAAAAAACGCGCCGCGTGAAAGTGGCTGCGCTGCCCATCGTGTTTTCGCAGCCCGAAACCGGTGTGGCTTATGGAGCCGCCGTGCTGCCGGTGTGGCGCTTTGGGCAGGATACCACCACGCGCAGCTCCAATGCCCGCCTGCTGACTTACCGCACCCAGCGCAAGCAGTCCAGCGCCAGCTTCACCCACGCCATCTTCACGCCCGGCGAGCGATACTTCATCAGCGGGGAAGCCCAGTATTTCAACCTGCCGATTTATTACTACGGCGTAGGCAACGATACCCGCAAAAGCGAGAAAAGCGACATTTCGTACCGCCTGTTCATTCTCAACCAGCGCGTGCTCAAGCGGCTGCGGCCGGGCCTGTTCGTGGGCGGGCTCTACCGCCTCACCAACCTGCACCGCCTCCGGATCGACGACCCCCTGACGGATGATGGCACCCGCCCCAACTGGCTGCTGGAGCGCAATGAGCGGGAGCGGCAAAACACGCTGACATCCGGCCTGGGACCGTCTCTTATTTACGATACCCGCGACAACATTCTAAGCGCCCACCACGGCAACTTTCTGGATGCCAGTGCCCTGCTGGTGGGTAAGGCGCTGGGCAGTGACTTCACCTTTTCGCGCCTGCAGGTGGATGCCCGCCGCTACCAGGTGCTGGGCTCGAAGGAAACCGAGCGAACGGTCCTGGCCGGGCAGGTGCTGGGCACGTTTCATGGCGGCACTGTACCATTTCGGGAGCTGGCGCAGTTGGGCGGGGGAGCGAATGATGCGGGGCATCTATGAAGGGCGCTTCCGGGACCGGCAGTTGCTGGCCGCCCAGGTAGAGTTGCGCCAGCAGCTGTTCTGGCGGCTGCGGGGGGTAGTGTTCGGCAGTGCCGGCCAGGTGCAGCCCCAGGTCACCGACTTCCGGCCCGGTGAGTTCAACCTAGCCGGCGGCGCGGGCCTGCGCATCGATGTCAACCGGCAGGACCGGCTGAGCATCCGTATTGATTATGGGGTAGGCTCGGGGCAGTCCAGCGGGCTATATTTTGCCTTCAACGAAGCCTTCTAATTCGTTTTTCGCTCCGGCAGTAGAACTACAGATAGCGGCTCCTCCATCGGCATTTCTTTTGTCGAGCTTCATCCAAAGCTCGACAATTCCGTAGGAGTGGGACTTATGGATTTGGTTTCTCCCCAACTATTTCACTTCTCTGCCGGGCCCGTTGAGTTGCTGATAGCGCCGCTACGCATGGCGGTGGCGCCCCACCCGGCTTTGCTTGCCTCTGTTATTATTCCCGCCAAAAATGAAGCGGCCGATCTGCCGGCTTCCCTGGCCGCTCTCACCGCCCAGACCACGCTGGCCGGCCAGCCGCTTGACCCTGCCACGTTTGAAATTCTGGTACTGGCCAACAACTGTACTGATACCACTGCCCAGATAGTCCGCCGTTTTGCTGCCGCTCATCCTGCCTGGCAGATTCAGGTGGCCGAACTGCGGCTGCCACCGGCGGAGGCGCACGTAGGGCGTGCCCGCCGCTTGCTGATGGACGAAGCCTGCCGCCGCCTCGAAGCCGTAGGACGCCCCCAGGGACTGATTCTCTCTACTGATGCCGACACGCAGGTAGCGCCCACCTGGCTGGCTGCTACCCAGCAGGCTATCAGCGCGGGCGCCGATGCCGTGGGCGGACGCATCCTGCCCCGGCACAGCGGCCCGGCGCAGTGTGCTGTGCGTCGCCAGCACCTGCACGACGCTGCCTATCACCTGGCCCGCACCCAACTGGAAGCCCGCCTCAACCCAAGCGTCCACGACGCCTGGCCGCGCCACCACCAGCATTTTGGAGCTAGTCTGGCGCTGACTGCGGCAGCTTACCGCGCAGTGGGGGGGCTGCCCGTAGTGCCTTACCTGGAGGATGAAGCTCTGTACCGAGCCCTGCTGCGCCACGATTTGCGGGTGCGCCACTGCCCGGCCGTGCGCGTTGTTACTTCCGACCGCCGTGTGGGCCGCGTGGCCGTAGGTTTGTCGTGGCAGCTGAGCGAGTGGGCCCGGCAGGCAGCAGCGGGCCAGGAACCATTGGTGGAAGGTGGCCATCAGATTGCTGCCGAAGCCATTATGTGCCGCTGCCTGCATCTGCTCTGGATACAGGCTCAAACTTCCCTGTCCGACCTGCTGTTGCTGGCGGCCCAACTGCACGTGCGGGCCGACGAACTGGCATCCCGCTTAGCGCAGGCAGCCTGTTTTGGCCTGGTGTGGGAGTGGGCGCTGGCCCGCTTCCGGCAGGTACAGCCAATGGAACTGGTGCCGATGAAGCAGGCTTTAGCCGAAGTCAGGCAGCAGCTCCGGCAGGCTAAGCCGGCTTCTTTTCCAGCAGATCGAGCCGGTACGTGGGCTGCCGCTGGTGCAACAGATGCTGCGCTATTCCCCCGGGCCGGGCGTATTCCAGAAACAACTCGTGCACTTCGTCGCCGGTGAGGGGGTAGTCGTGGACGAGCGGTGTCCAGTGCACCAGCAGCAGCTGCCCACCCGGTAGCAAGGCGTCAAACATGGTTTCGGCGGCCCGGCGCAGGGTCGGCTCATCCCAGTAGTAGCCCACCTCCGACACTAAGATCAGCTCAAACTGTCCCGCCGGAAATTCATCCGGCACCTGCATCCGCCTGAACTGCACGTGAGGGAAGGCCGCGCACCGATGCCGGGCCCTGGCTAGCGCGGCTTCAGCCACATCTACGGCCAGCAGCTCCTGGCACCGGGGCGCCAACTGGGCCGTAAGCACTCCCAGTGAACAGCCAATTTCTAATGCGCGCTGGTGGTAGGGCCGGGGCAGCGCCGCGAGGGTAGCCTGGTACTTGTCGTGCTCATAAGGGCTGGTTTCGAAGCTCCACGGGTCGTCATTAGCCCGGTACACGTCGTCGAAGTAGGCCGGAGGTAGGTTGTACGGCTGGTTGGGGTTCATAACAGGGGAAGGAGATTATTAAGGTGGTTTTTAACCCGTCATGCTGAGCTTGTCGAAGCATCTCTACCGCTTCGTTGTAGTGGTAATCCAACGAAGCGGTAGAGATGCTTCGACAAGCTCAGCATGACGGTCTTTCGGGTATGTCGTTCTATACAGGCTCCTCACCTGCCACCGCTTCCAGGTACGTTTCGAACGGCTGGGCGAAGTGCGCGAGCATGGACGGCGCCAGGTAGAACCCGGTAGGATCATCATCGATAGGGCCGCCGGGCAGCTGAGAGGCGTGGGCTGCCAGTGCATGCTGCTTCTGCGCCAGCACCGGGCTGATGTCCAGCCGCCAGCCCTGCACTTCGCCCGGCTGGGGTACATCAGTAGGGGAAGCCCGCTCCCAGGCCCACACCACGTACTCCAACAGGCGCGGGGGCGTGGGCAGCCGCGCCACTGCCTGCTGCACCAGCGCGGTGGTAGCGCGGTGGTCGGGGTGGGGGTCGCGGCGCCAGGGCGTGAGCACAGTGGCTGGTCGCTTGGTTAGCAGCAGCTGAGCTAGCTGCTCCAGTGCCTGGGCATCATCGGCAGCTACCCGACCATCGGGCCGCGCCAGGCAGGTGAGGGCCGTATCGGCCACACCCAGTCGGGCCAGGGCTTCGCGCAACTCGGCTTCCCGGAGGGCCTGCCGGGCGGCGGGCGGGTGGCGCCGGGAGTTGGGGTGCGACATCGTACCATCGCTCACCAGCACCACCCATACGGGCACCTGCGCTTGCCGCAATAGCGCTATCAGCCCGCCGCAGCCCAGCGTTTCATCATCGGGGTGCGGGGCTACTATCAGGGTAGGACCACAGGCAAGCGCAGCAGTAGCAGGCCGCAGAGGCAGATCGACAAAGAAAGCCGGGGCGCTAGGCATGCCAGAGTTGATAAGTGGGCATGTCGGAGCTCAGGGCGAAGCGGCCCACATCAGCCAGGGCGGCATCAGGGGCGGGTTGGCGCAGGTAGTGCGTCAGGTCGCGGTGGAGGCGCTCCAGCGGCTCGGGGCGCAACAGGCCGCGAGCCCCCACGGAACGTTCAGCCAGGGGCAGCACCCGCAGGCAGATTTCCTCAATAGCGGTGCGCACCATGTTGGCGTAGGCCACAGTGGCTTCAGCCTGCTCCGTGGCCTCGGGGCGGGCAGCGTGTTCGGCGGCGGCGCGCAGCCACTGGCGGCCACTTTCCACCAGCGTAGCCATTTCGCCGAGGCGCTGGCGTTGGTAAGGGTCATCGGTACGGCCCAGCTGGCGCAGGAAGCGGCGGGTTTCATCCAGCACGCTCTCGGCCCCACCCAGCTGCACGGCCGCAAACCGAATGGCCCCGCCGCTAAACCAGGGCTGCCGGTAATAGTCGCCGGGCGGGCCCAGCTGCTGCTCCGGCGTCACCGTCAGGCCCGCGAAATCGGCGCGGAAACTGGCGGAAGCGCGCATGCCGAGCGGTAGCCAGAAAGCTGGGTCGAGGGCAGGTACCTGCTCATCGGCAGACAACACCACTATCTGCCAGCCTCCATTGGGAAGCCGGCCCGTGAGTAGGGGCCGCGTGACGTGGCCGGCGCCCGAGGCAAAGGTTTTGGCTCCGTGCAGGGCCAGGCCGCCTTCGGGCAGGGGCATAAGCTGCACGCCATCGGCGGCTTCGGTGTTCCAGACGCCAAAAAGGTGCCCAGCGTGGGCATCGGCGGCCCAGCGCCGTTGCTGGTCCGGGGTGCCAAACCGCAGGATAAGCTGTAGAGCGTTTACGTGGCCTTCAAACACGCGGCCTACGGCCAGATTGCCGCGCCCGATGTGACAGAGCACCCGTAGCAGCGCCTCATCGGTCAGGCCCACCCCGCCCAGCGCAGGCGGCAGCACGGCGGTGAGCAAGCCCGCGTCACGCAGCCAGGTAAACTCCTCCACAGGGAAGCCGCCGTCGAAATCAGACAAGGGAGCATGGGCAAACAGGCGGGGAACCAGCTGCGCGGCGGCTGTTTCGGGGGCGGGCAGCACCACAGGTGCCAGCGGCAGCTCGGCGGTGGGAGTAGGAGGAACGGACATGGAAAATGAAGCAGGCAAGCACAACAGTAACTCTGATACCTCCAGTTGAGCTTAAGGGTTATGTGCGCCCCTAGGTCAAGTGAGTTTTGTGGACCCTTCTTGTCACCCCGCCGTCAGAGAAGGAGTGCTGCCGGGCAGCGGGCCTATCAGCAAATTGGCGCGGGGCTTGGGTAGCTAACCGGGCGCTGCCTACCTTCGCGGCGTCGTCCAGTTCAACCTTTTCTTGTTATGATGCAGCCCATTCGCTCTGCCTTGGTTTCCGTGTATTACAAAGACCGGCTGGAGCCGCTTATCCGGGTGCTGGCCCAACACGGCGTGCAGCTGTATTCTACGGGCGGCACCCAGAAGTTCATCGAGGAGCTGGGTGTGCCCGTGACGGCGGTAGAAAGCCTGACGGGCTTCCCGGAAGTGTTTGGGGGCCGCGTGAAAACCCTGCACCCCACCGTATTCGGGGGCATTCTGCACCGCCGACACGAGGCCGCCGACGTGGCCCAGGCCGCCGAGCACCAGATTCCCCCCATCGACCTGGTGATTGTGGACCTGTACCCCTTCGAGGAAACCGTAGCCTCGGGGGCGCCGGAAGCTGATGTGATTGAGAAAATCGACATCGGCGGCATTTCCCTGCTGCGCGCGGCCGCCAAAAACTACCGCGACGTGCTGGTGGTCAGCAGCCGCGACCAGTACGAGGCCGTGACCACGCTGCTAACCGAACAGAACGGCGCTACTTCCCTGGAAAACCGCCGCCAGTACGCCGCCGCCGCCTTCGGGGCCACCTCGCACTACGACACGCAGATTCACGCCTATTTCCTGGGTAACGAGCAATCAACGGACGCAAATTCCTCCTTGATTACCCCGCTGCGCTACGGCGAAAATCCTCATCAGCAGGGCGCTTTCCACGGCGACCTGGCGGCGCTGTTCGACCAGTTGCACGGCAAGCAGCTCAGCTACAACAACCTTGTGGATGTAGACGCGGCCGTGCTGCTGATGCAGGAGTTTCAGGCCGATGGACCGGCCGCCTGCGCCATTCTCAAGCACACCAATGCCTGCGGCGTGGCCCAGGCCGATACGCTCACCGAAGCCTATCTGAACGCCCTGGCCTGCGACCCGGTGTCGGCGTTTGGGGGCGTCATCATCGTGAACCGGCCGGTGGATGTGGCTACGGCTGAGGAGTTGCACAAGCTGTTTTTCGAAGTGCTGATTGCGCCCGATTTTGCACCCGATGCTTTGGCGGTGCTGCAAGGCAAGAAAAATCGTATTCTGCTGCGCCAGAAGCCCGTTGAGTTCCCGCAGAAGCAAATCAAAACCCTGCTCAACGGTGTCATCGAGCAGGATTTCGACCGGGTGGTAGAAGGGCCCCGGGAGTTCCGCACCGTTACGGAGTCCGCGCCCACGGCCGAGGAGACGGCGGCGCTGGCGTTTGCCCTCAAAATCTGCAAGCATACCAAGAGTAACACCATTGTGCTGGCACGGGCCGGGCAATTGCTGGCTTCGGGCGTGGGCCAGACCTCCCGCGTGGACGCCCTGCGCCAGGCCATTGAGAAGGCCCGCGCCTTCGGGTTCGATCTGCAGGGCGCCGTTATGGCCTCCGATGCCTTCTTCCCCTTCCCCGACTGCGTGGAAATTGCGGGCGAAGCCGGCATCCGGGCGGTGGTGCAGCCCGGCGGCTCCATCAAGGACCAGGACAGCATTACGGCCGCCAACCAGCTAGGCATGGCTATGGTGCTCACGGGCGTGCGGCACTTCAAGCACTAAGGTGAGTGATGAGGTGACAGGTTACACGTAACAGGTTCGAGGCAGTCGTTCCTGTTCTTCTACAAGCCCGGTCGTAGGTATACGGTCGGGCTTGTAGCATTATCAGCCGGCTTGGAAGCATGTTAGAGGTACTCGTTTCTATGTGCGGCCTGTTACCTGCCGCGTATCACTTGTCACTCAATTCCTGCTTACCTTTGCCCCACTTTTGACGGGCGCAACCCGCCCGTTCTCATTCATTTGCCGCTACTCAATGGGTTTCTTCAATTTTCTGACCAGTGACATTGCCATTGACCTGGGCACGGCCAATACGCTTATCATTCACAACGACAAAATCGTGGTGGATGAGCCGAGCATCATCGCAAAAGACCGCACGACCAATAAAGTAATTGCCGTGGGCCGGCAGGCGCAGCAGATGCACGAAAAGACCCACGACAACATCAAAACCATTCGTCCCCTCAAAGACGGCGTAATTGCCGACTTCCACGCTGCGGAGGAAATGATCAAGGGAATGATCAAGATGATTGACACCCGGACGCGGCTGTTTCAGCCCTCGCACCGGATGGTTATCTGCATTCCCTCGGGCATCACGGAAGTAGAGAAACGCGCCGTGCGGGACTCCGCCGAGCACGCCGGCGCCAAGGAAGTGTGGATGATTCAGGAGCCCATGGCGGCTGCCATCGGCATCGGCATCGACGTGGAGCAGCCTGTGGGCTCGATGATCATCGACATCGGAGGCGGTACCACCGAAATTGCGGTTATTGCCCTTTCTGGTATTGTGTGCGACCAGAGCATCAAAACCGCCGGGGACGTCTTCAACCAGGACATTCTGGACTACATGCGCCGCCAGCACAACCTGCTGATTGGGGAGCGGAGCGCCGAACGCATCAAGATTGAGGTAGGCGCGGCCCTTACCGAACTGGACCAGACACCGCCCGACTTTGAGGTGCGCGGCCGCGACCTGATGACTGGTATTCCAAAGGTAATCAAGGTGACATCGTCGGAAATTGCCATTGCCCTCGATAAATCGGTGGCCAAGATTGAGGAAGCCGTGCTGAAGGCCCTGGAAATCAGCCCGCCCGAGCTGTCGGCCGACATCTACGAAAACGGCATTCACCTGACCGGTGGTGGCGCCCTGCTGCGCGGCCTCGACAAGCGCCTGGCAGCCAAAACCAAGCTGCCCATTCACATTGCCGAAGACCCGCTCCGCGCCGTGGTGCGCGGCACCGGCGCCGCCATCAAGAACATCCAGGCCTTCCGCAGCGTGCTGCTGACGTAATAGCTAAATGGCTGGATGGTTGAATAGTTGATTGTTCTGATGACCTATTGGAACGACCAGCCATTTAACCATCCAGCCATTTAACCATCTTTTTCAAGTGAATAACCTCTTCGCCTTCCTGTTCCGGTACCGGGGTATGCTGGTATTTGGCCTGCTGGAGGTGTTGAGCGTGTTTTTGCTGCTGCGCAACAGCGACTATCAGCGGGCAGCTTTCTTCAACTCAGCCAATGCCTACACCGGGCAATTCCTAGCGCTGCGGACCCGCGTGTACGACTACTTTCGGCTGGTGGAAGTAAACAAGGCGCTGATGGAGGAAAACGCCACGTTGCGCCAACAGCTGTACCCGCCGGATACGGCCCGGCGTGTGGCGGCCGTGCTGCCCGTGCGGCAGGACAGCCTCACGCAGGCCCGCATTCAGCGCCTGGGTCGCCCCGATTCGCTTTTGCTGGGGTTGCGCAGCCTGCCGACCCAGGACCCCGCTTACCCATTGGTGCCGGCCCGCGTCATCAGCAATACGCTGCGGCGGGTGGATAACTACCTGACCCTGAACGTGGGCAGCCGGCAGGGCGTGAAGCCGGGCATGGGCGTGGTGGCGGCAGCGGGTGTGGTGGGTAGGGTGAAAGTGGTGAGCGAGAACTACGCCACGGTATCGTCGGTGTTGCACTCCAAAACGGCTATTTCGGCCAAGATCCTGCGCGACGGCACGTTCGGCAGCATTAAGTGGCTAGGCGACGACCCCACCCGCGTGCTGCTCGACTACATCCCGCGTCAGAACCGCCTCGTGCGCGGCGACACGGTAGTGACGTCGGGCTACAACGCGGTGTTTCCGGAGGGCGTGCTCATTGGGCGGGTGGAAAGCTTCGTGAAGGAGCCCGACAAGAACTTCTGGACGGTGCAGGTGCGCCTGGCGCCCGATTTTTCCAACCTTACCTACGTGTACGTGGTAGCCAACCGCGCCCAGGCCCAGCGCGATACGCTGACGGTGCGCGCGGGCATCAAGCCGGAAGGAGGGCAACCCTGATGCGTGGCATAGCTGGTACCCTGCTCATTCAGGTTTTACGGTTTGCGCTCTACGCCTGCCTGCAGGTGTTTGTGGTAAGCCACGTGACGCCCACCGGCCTGTTCGGGCTGGGCTGGTGCTTTCTGTACCTGGGCTTTCTGCTGTTTCTGCCCATAGCCACGCCCATTGTGGTGCAGCTGCTGCTGGGCTTTGCCATGGGCATCAGCATGGACGTATTCTTCGACTCGGGCGGAGTGCACGCGGTGGCTACGGTGCTGGTGGCCTACCTGCGCCCCTGGGTGCTGCGCCTGCTCACCCCCCGCGACGGATACGACGCCTCCGACTCGGTAAACATTCACCGCATGGGCTGGCAGTGGTTTGGGGTGTACGTGGTGCTGCTGCTGGCTATTCACCACGCGGCATTTTTCTTTGCGGAGCTGGGTGGGTTTCGGGCCGTGGGCCTCACGCTGGGTAAGGTTTTCGTGAGCGTGCTGTTCACGGGCCTGGTGCTGCTGATTGTGCAGCTGGTGTTTTTTCCGGCCGGCCGCCGTAGCCGGTAGCGCGCGGGCACCTTCCCGGTTTTTTGCAACTTCCCCACCGGCCAACCGGTTATCTTTGCGCTTCCGATAACTGTATCGGCACATCGTATTTATCAGGTTTTTCTGCTTTGCAATACTTAGAAGGCCGCAAGTTTGTGGTGATGGCCATTTTTCTGGCCGTGGCAGTGGTGTTTGCGACGCGGTTGTTTTATATCCAGGTGCTCGATGGCAGCTACAAGCTGGCCGCCGACCGCAACACGCTCCAGCGCATCGTGCAGACGCCTTACCGGGGCCTCATCTACGACCGCGCCGGGAAGCTGCTGGTGCAGAACACGCCCGTGTACGACTTGATGGTGGTGCCGCGCGAGGTGAAAGCCCTCGATACGGCTCGGTTCTGCCAGCTGCTGCAGTTGCCGGTAGAGGACTTGCGCGCCGGGCTGCTGGCGGCCAAAACCTATTCGCGGGTGAAGGCCTCACCGCTGGTGCCCAACCTGAGCACGCCCGAGCTGGCGGCCATTCAGGACAACCTGATGGACTTTCCCGGCTTCAGCATCAAGGCGAGGATGGCCCGCTCTTACCAGGATACGGTGATGGCGCACGCGCTGGGCTACGTGGGGCCCGTAACGCCGGCGCACCTCGAAAAGCCCAAGTACGCCCGCTACCTGGCCGGCGACAACCTTGGGATTTCGGGGCTGGAGTCGTTTTATGAGCAGCAGCTGATGGGCCAGCGTGGGGTGCAGTACCGCATGGTGAACGTGCGCGGCATCGAGAAGGGCGCCTTCCGGGGCGGGGAGTTCGATACGCTGTCGAGGGCCGGGCAGGATCTGCACCTGAGCATCGACCGGGAGCTGCAGCGCCTGGCCGAAAAGCTGATGGCCGGTAAGCGCGGCTCCGTAGTGGCCCTCGACCCCAAAACCGGCGAAATCCTGGCCTTTGTGTCGGCGCCCACTTACAATCCTAACAAGCTTACCGGCAAAGGCCTCGGCAACCGCTACATGGAGCTGCTCAACAACCCCGAGCGGCCCCTGTTCGACCGGCCGCTGATGGCCACATACCCGCCCGGCTCGGTGTTTAAGCTGGTGAACGAGGCCATTGCCCTGCAGGCGGGGGTGGTGACGCCCACAACGGGGTTTCCGTGCAACTGGAAGCTGGTGCGCTGCACCCACCGCCACGAGGCGCCCAACAACGTCAACATTGCCATCAAGCAAAGCTGCAACCCCTATTTCTACCAGGTGATGCGGGCTATGGTGATGCGCGGCCGCTCGACCCGCAAAACCGAGGACGCTGCCCTGGGTTTGGCCGACTGGCGACAGCAGGTGGTCAACTTCGGGCTGGCCCAGCACCTGGGCGTGGATTTGCCGGGGGAACGGATGGGGTTGATTCCTTCGCCCAACTTCTACAACAAGCAGTACGGCAAAAACCACTGGAACTTCCGCACGGTGTACTCGCTCAGCATCGGCCAGGGCGAAATTGGCATTACGGGGCTGCAGATGGCTAACATCCTGGCCATTATTGCCAACCGGGGATGGTACTACACCCCACATTTTGTGCGCAGCGTGGGCCGGCAGGGGCCGCTGCCCCAGTACCGGGTGCAGCACCGTCTGCCCATTGAGCCCCGCCACTTTGAGGCCCTGGTGCCGGGCATGCAGGAGGTGATAGACGGGCGCGGGGGCACGGCCAACCTGGCTTCCCTGGCCGATGTGGGCATTTCGGTGGCCGGCAAAACCGGGACCGTGCAAAACTACCACGGCGAGGACCACGCTACCTTCGCGGGCTTTGCGCCGGCCCAGGACCCGAAGATTGTGGTGGCGGTGTTTATTGAAAACGCCGGTTTCGGGGGGCTTTCCGCCGCGCCGCTGGCCTCTCTGCTCATGGAAAAATACCTGCGAGGCAAAGTAGCCCCCTGGCGGAAGCGCTGGGAAACCTGGCTGCCCGGCCCCGCCGACCGTTTCCTGACGCGCCGACACTAAAAAGAGTTGCTGGTTTCTAGTTATCAGCCAGGCAACCAGCAACCAGCAACTAAAAACCAGCAACCAGAAACTTCCTTCCAATGTCTTCTCCCGCCCGCTATAGCCGCAGTATCGATTGGGTGACGGTGGGATTGTATGCGCTGATGGTGCTGCTGGGCTGGCTGAACGTGTACGCGGCCAGCTACTCGCCCGAGGCCCCGGCTGGCTCCCTGTTCAACTTCGAGTTCAACTACGGCAAGCAGCTGGTCTGGATTGGTACTACGGTGGTGCTCATCGTGGTGCTGCTGGTGATTGACTACAAGGCCTACGACACGTTTGCCTTTGTGCTCTACGGGCTGATGATTGCCCTACTGATTATCACCCCGCTGATTGCGCGGCCCATTGCAGGCTCCCGGTCCTGGCTGGAGCTGGGGCCGGTGCGCCTGCAGCCCGCCGAGTTTGCCAAGTTCATTACCGCCCTGGCCGTGTCGCGCTACATGGCGGGCATCAACCTGCGCAACCAGAACTGGCGCGACCAGCTGGTGCTGGCCGGCCTCACACTGCTGCCGCCCCTGCTGATTGTGTGGGCCAACGAAACCGGGCAGGCGCTGGTGTTTGGGGCGTTCCTGCTGGCTTATTTCCGAGAGGGTATGTCGCCGCTGATTCTGCTGGTGCTGGCTGCCGCGGCCATCATTCTTATTCTGGCGCTGCTGGTGCCTAAGCTGTGGCTGATAGGGGTCTTCACGTTGATTCTAGGGCTGGTTTTTGCCTTCAATACCCGGGTGATGCGCCATCATCTGCCGGTGGCGCTTAGCGTATGGGCCGTGGTTATCGGGATGGTGTTCGGGGTGGATTACTTCTTTAACAGCGTGCTGCACGACTACCAGCGCAAGCGCATCGAGGTGCTCATCAACCCCTCGGCCGACCCGTTGGGCGTGGGCTGGAACGTCACGCAGTCCAAAATTGCCATCGGCTCGGGTGGGTTCACCGGCAAGGGCTTCCTGCAGGGCACCCAAACCAAGTTCGACTTCGTGCCCGAGCAGAGCACCGACTTCATTTTCTGCACCGTGGGGGAGGAGTGGGGCTGGCTGGGTACGATGACGGTGATTGTGCTGTTTGTGGCGCTGCTGGGGCGCATAGTGTACGTGGCCGAGCGGCAGAAATCCGTGTTTGGGCGCACCTACGGCTACTGTGTGGCCAGCATCATCTTCTTCCACTTCAGCATCAACATCGGCATGACGATTGGGCTGGCCCCGGTGGTGGGCATTCCGCTGCCCTTCTTCAGCTACGGGGGCTCCTCGCTCTGGTCGTTTACCACGCTGCTGTTCATCCTGCTGGCTATTGATGCCTACCGCAAGCAGGACCTGGAGCGGTACTAGGCGCGGGTAGGAGTAGGGGTAGGGCTTGCCCCCGCCCGGACGTTGGCGCCTTTGCAACGACTCTGTTCAACGATGGGCGGGGGCAAGCCCCGTCCCTACGGCCTATTGCATATTCTGAGTATACGGCGTCATGACAGTCGGGAGAAAACCCGCACCCACACCCGCAACGACTGAATCCGGGCCGCGAACATCCGGGGCGACACCGCGAACAACCGCGCCCATGCCGCGAATGATTGAGGCGAGGCCGCGAATGTCCGGGGCGGCACCGCGAATGATTGAGGCGAAGGCGCGAACGGTTGTGTCCAGACCGCGAATGACTGAATCCATAGGTCGGACTTTTCATAAAAGACTGTACCTGTTGGGGGTAGCAGCCTTTCTGTTAGTACATAAAAAGGGCCGCAGACTATGTCTGCGGCCCTTTTACCTGACGGGTACTGGCCCCGTTTATTGTTTGACGAACTTCTGCACCTCGGTGCCTTGGCTGCCCCGGATGGTGAGGAAGTACACGCCCTGGCGGAGACCATTGACGTTCAGCTCAGAAACCAGCTGCCGCGCTGCCACTTTCTGCTGCAGTACCACCCGGCCCAGGCCGTCGGTAACGACCAGCGTTTCGGCGGCCACAAGGGTTTCTACCCGCAGGCGGCTGGTGGCCGGGTTGGGGTAGAGCTTGGCCAGGGTCGTGCTGCCGGCGTTGGTTGCCAGGGCAGTGCCGGTACGAGCCTGCAGGTTGCAAGCTGTGCCTACGGTGTAGGAGAAGGGCGTGGCCGCGTTGTTGCGCTCGGGGCCCCCGGCGCCTACCTGGTAGGTGAAGTAGAGGTTAACCACCGTGCCCGTGGCCATGGGCAGCGTGTAGGTGAAGTCCCCGGCCGCGTTCTTGGTCATGGTGTAGCCTGGGTAAGCACCGCTCGTGCCCTGGCGCAGGTAGAGCAGGGCCAGGTTGCCGCCGGCCGTGGCCCCCAGCGGGTGGAAGGTGATGGTCAGGTTGCCCCCGCTGCTGACGGCCTTGTAGCTGAAGTCCGTCGTCACGGCGCAGTAGCCGCTGGAGGAACCGCCAGTGACCGTCACACTCACGGCCGAGGAGGTCGTCACCGCCCCGGCGTTATCGGTAGCGCGGGCCGTGATAGAGTAAGTACCCGCGGCCACGCCGGTCCAGGCAAAGGAGTAAGGCGAAGACGTGTCCGTGCCCAGCAGCGTGGTGCCGTTGTAGAAAGCTACGCTGCTCACGGTGCCGTTGGCATCGGCCGCGTTGGCGTTAATCGTAATCGAAGCCGGAGCCGTAAAGGTCGCGCCGCTTGCCGGCGAGGTCAAACTCACGGTGGGCGGGGTATTGGTGGTCACGGCCGTAAAGCTGAGCCAGTTCACGTTCAGGCCCCCGGCCGTGGCGTAGAGGCGCAGAGTCTGTGCGCCGGCCGGCAAGGTTACGGTGGCGTTGAGCGTCTGCCAGCTCTGCCAGCCCCCGGTCGCTCCAACCGTTACGGAGCCCAGGCTGGTGCCGGCGCTGTTGCGCAGCTGCAGGCTTCCTCCGCCCGGCTCGCTGGCCAGCCGGAAGCCCACGGTGTACTGACCGGCCGTGGTCACGTTCACGGCGTAGTCGAGCCAGTCGCCGGCTTCGATGTAGCCCACGTTCAGCCCCCCGCCCGTGTCGGTGGTCGTCTCGGTCTGGATGCCGAGCATGGCCGAGAAGCTTTCCGCCTGAATCGTGCCGGGAATGGTCTGCCCGCTTGGGGCGTTGCCTACCGTCACGCTCACGGCCGAGGAGGTCGTCACCGCCCCGGCGTTATCGGTAGCGCGGGCCGTGATAGAGTAAGTACCCGCGGCCACGCCGGTCCAGGCAAAGGAGTAAGGCGAAGACGTGTCCGTGCCCAGCAGCGTGGTGCCGTTGTAGAAGGCTACGGAGCTGACCGTGCCGTTGGCATCGGCCGCGTTGGCGTTGATAGTGATGCTGGCCGGGGCCGTGAAGGTCGCACCATTCGTGGGCGAGGTCAGGCTGACGGTGGGCGGGGTGTTGGTCGTGACAGCCGCAAAGCTGAGCCAGTTCACGTTCGTGCCCGTGGAGGCCGAAGCAAACAGGCGCAGGGTCTGCACCCCGGCCGGCAGCGTGACCGTGGTGGTCTGCGTCTGCCAGCTCTGCCAGCCGCCCGTGTTGCCCACGTTCACTGAGCCCAGCACTGTGCCGGCGCTGTTGCGCAGCTGCAGGGTAGCCCCGCCGTTGGCCGAGGCTACGCGGATGCCCACGCTGTACTGGCCCGCAGCGGCCACGTTGACCGAGTAGTCGAGCCAGTCGCCCGTCTCGTACCAGTCTACGTTCTGGCCCCCGCCCGTGTCGGTCGTGGTTTCCTTGTCCGTGCCCTGTTGGGCCGTGTAGCTCTCGGCCTGAATCGTGCCCGGAATGGCCTGCGCCGTGGGGGCTGACGTAACCGTGACACTAACGGCCGTGGAGGTGGTTACCGCGCCGGCATTATCCGTGGCTTTGGCCGTGAGAGAGTACGTGCCCGCACCTACGCCGGTCCAGGTGTAGGAGTAGGGCGAGGTCGTGTCCGTGTTCAGCAGCGTGGTGCCGTTGTAGAACTCCACTTTGCTGATCGTACCATCGGAGTCGGCGGCATTAGCATTAATCGTGATGGAAGCCGGAGCCGTGAAGCTGGCTCCATTGGCTGGGGAAGTCAGGCTAACGGTAGGCGCGGCGTTGGTCGGCGTGGTGCCAGCCGACAAGCTGCGCAGGTTGTCGATGTAGAACACCGAGCCGTTGGTGGAATTCGGGGAGAACAGAATCACCACGTTGTCGATGTCCGCGTCGGCAGTGCCGGCGTCGGGCGAGTTGGCGTAGGAGAAGGTGAGCGTATGCCAGGCGTTGGTTTGCTTGACGACGGACTGGTAGATGCTATGCCGGCCCGAAGGGTAGTTGCCGGGCGTGGAGGCCGTGCTGCTTTCCAGCTGCCACGACACCACCGTGCCGACCGGCGCCGAGGTGTACACGTCCATGGCAAACACTTTCTGGCCCGAAACATAAGCGCTGCCGTCCTTGATCTGCGAGCTGATCAGCGTGAGGGCATCGTACTGCGAGGCTGTGTTGCGGGTGTACTGGCCCACTTTCGCTGAGGTATTGATGCCCGAAGCCGAGGGGTTGTTGGCAGCGGCTACGTACGTACCGTTGGCGCTGCGCAAAGACAGGTTCCGGATGGCGTCATAGTTTTCGAAGGTGGTGGCCGCCGAGTAAGTTGGTGTGGCCTTCTTGGCAATACGGATGTTGTCGATGTAGTACGTTTCGCCGGTGTACAGGCCGCTGTTGAACAGCACCGCCAGCTGATCGACGGCCACGTTGGCAGTGCCCGCGTCGGGCGCGGTGTTGAAGGCGAAAGTCAGCGTTTCCCACTGGTTTTGCTTGGTGGTATTGGCCAGGTAGGTGCTGTTGCGGCCGGCCGGGAACGAGTTCAGTGGGGCCGCAGCCGTCTTGTTTTGCAGGGTGATGTTGATGGGCGTGCCCACGGGTGCCGAAGTGTACACATCCACCTGCAGCTGGTAGGTCTGGTTCTTAAACAGGGCGGCATCCTGAATTACGGTGCCGGGGGAGCCAGCATCCAGGAACAGCACATCGTACTGCTGGGTGGAGTTGCGCACGTACCTGGCCACGTTGGCCGAGGTATTGACGCCCGCCGCGCCGGGGTTGGCCGTAGGGGCCGTGTACACGCCGTTGGTGCCGGCCGCGTTGAAGGTCAGTTTGCTGGTGCCGTCGTAGTTGAGCAGCACTTCCGTCGAAACCACGGCCGCCTCGGGCTGCTTTCTGATCAGCAGGTTATCGAGGTAGAAGGTGGCGCCGGAGTTGGTGGCGGGCTGAAACAGGAAGGATACGTTGTCGATGGAGTAGATGCTGGTGCCGGGGTCAAGCGACTTTTCAAACTCAAACTCCAGCGTTTCCCAGGCATTCTGACGGGTGGTAAAGGCTTTGTAGGCGCTGTGCCGGCCCAAAGGAAAGTTAATGGCCGTGGTTACCTGGCTGTTCTCAAACTGCATGGTGACCTTGCTGCCCGCGGGCGCCGTGGAGTACACGTCGATGAACACCTTGCGGCGGCCGGCAATAAAGTCGTTGGCGTTGCTGATTCCCAGGTTGCGCACGTACATCACGTCGTACTGCTCACTGGAGTTACGCACGTACTTGCCCACCTTCGCCGAGGTATTGATGACGGTAGAGGGGTTGGTCACGGCCTGCGTGAGCGTGCCCGTGGTGGTGCTGTAGGTGATGACGCGGTTGGCTTCGTAGTCCTCATACACGCGGTCCAGCTGCAGGGCGGGCGTCACGGTAATGGCCTTGGTGTAGGTTGCCGCCACGCAGCCGCTCACGGCTACGGAGGCCGTCACGTTGCCGCTCACGGCCCCGCTGGCGAAGTTCACCTGAATGGCGTTGGTGCCCTGCCCGCTGGTGATGGTGGCCCCGCTGGGCACCGACCACGTGTAGGTGCCGCCGGTAATGGCGTCCATGCGGTAGGTTTTGTTCTGGTCGCCCTGGTGTACCTGATCGGCCCCGAACACGGCATAGTTGTAGGTGCCTTTGTACACCCGCACGTAGTCGACCTGCGTGTTCACGGGGAAATCCGAGGGAGTAGGCTGCTGGTTGCCGGTGTACGGTGTGCCGGGGCCACCCACGGCCGTGTTCAGGATGATGTAGAAGTTGCCGTCGTTGAAGGGCCAGCCGCCGGCGAATGTGGTTTTGGGCGTGGCCGTGTGAAACAGGTTGCCATCCACATACCACTTAATCTGATCGGGGCCCCATTCCACGGCGTACACGTGGAAATCCAGCGACAAATCGACTGTGGAAAGGTAGTCGCGTCCGGTAAAGTGCCAGCCGCCCGCGTCGTAGTGGATGGTGCCACCTACCGACTTGGGGTTCTTGTGCTTGGCCTCCATGATGTCGATTTCACCCGTGTAAGGCCAGTTGCCGGGGTCGGCCAGCATCCAGAACGCGGGCCAGGCACCCTGGGCCGAAGGCAGCTTCATGCGGGCCTCAATGCGCCCGTACTTAAACGTTTGCAGCCCGCCCGTAGCCGGCACTTTCGACTGTAGCTTGGCGGAGGTGTAGTTGTAGGTGCGCCCGCCTTCCACGGAGTTTTCGTAGCGCGTGGCAATGTTCAGGACGCCACCCGAAACGGTGGCGTTGGCGGGGCGGTACACCTGTAGCTCGGCGTTGCCAAAGTTACAGTTGCCTACGTTGCAGCCGTCACCGTTGTATACCTGCCACTTATCGAAGTTGCCGGGGGTGTCAAATTCGTCCTGCCAGACAATCTGGTTGCACTGAGCCTGAGCGGCATTGGGCTGAAGCAGCCAGCTGGCACCAGCGGCCAGGGCCAGCCGGGCCCAGCGCCCGAGCCAGCGGCCCGAGGGGGTAGAGGTTGTGTTCATTATGGTGGGATTATGGTAGAGGGGCAGCGCGAAACCACCAGGAACCGAAACCAACAATCCGCCAACCCTAAATGAAGCGGCTGAGAACTGAGTTAGTTGGCAGAACCAGCCAAAACTGACTGTCCGGTACTTGGAGGGGTACCAAATATACCAGCATTGCATCTTGGAAAGCAACTAGTAAAACGCTCTTTAATACCGAAAAAAGCGCATTTTTCAGTTATGACACACGTCCGCTATACGCTTACCGCGCAAGCGAAAAGCAACCTCATTCCGGCAACAGCCTTTCAGCTACTACCATTGCCGGTTGCGTAGCACAGGTAAGAAACAATGAAAAAATTATCCGTTAGCCCGAATTATATTCAGCTTAAATACCAATTGAATGAAATATCTTTTCCGGAAGCACAACCAGGCTTTCAGCTGCTGGAGGCAGCAGGGTAAGCCAACTGATTAACAGGATTTTATTTGCGGCCCGAGCCTTCACTTCAGATCTTCAGCAACAAGCCTGTCACAACTGCTATTACGCCAGTAGCCGGCTTTGAAAGGCTCGTTGCAGCTGCGTAATGACCAGGGCCAGGGCCACCGTAAATGCCGGGGCAAACAAGTAGGCCATGCGGGCCAAATCGCTCGAAAGCAGCATATGCACGCCTATTACTGCTCCCAAAGCAGCACCGGTCCAGCCTAGCGGCCGCGCCCATACCCGGGGAGGCACCAGCAGCAGGGCCAGCGAAGCAAACCCAAACACACTGAACATTTCGCCCGCTCCTTTCACCGAAAAAAGCCGGCTCAGCGAATAGGTTATATTTTCAAAATGGTCGAGGGCATTGTGCACGCTGGCACTGGCGGGTGTGGCAGCCTGGGCATCAATCCAGTGGCGCAAAGCCAGGGTAAGTGCTCCGGATACCGCCAGCCAGGCCAACTGCAACGGCCACCGCCCCGCACGCTGCCCAAATACCAGCAGCCAGGGCACCAGAAACACAAACGACTCCTTAGCCAGGGGGCCCAGCAGAAGGCACGCTACCAGCGCCGCCCGCGAGTGACTAGCCGTTGCGTAGAACCCCAGCGCAAACACCAGCATGTACAGGCTGTCGACTATAGGCAGGCCGGCAATGTACACGGCCCAGCGGCTGCTCAGGGCCAGCAGCATGGCCAGTGCGGCTGCCTCGCGGGTAGCACCGTAGCAGCGGCTGCCCCGGTACCACAAAAGCCCTGCACCGGCCAGCACAAGGGTGTTTACCACGTAGAAAGCCAGCCGCAACGGCCACTCCGAGGCAGCGCGTTGCGGCCACACCCGGGCGTATACTTTCTCCAGGGGCCAGGCCACAGCGGCCGCTACGGCAGGTACCAGCACCCGGTAGCGGCGCGTAATGCTGATATCCCGAAACTCGCCCCGGGCCACGCTCAGGTAGCTGCGCGTGTCGAGGGAGTGGGAGAAATCATAGTGCACATACATGGTGTAGGCCGGGCCGGCCAGCACGCCCACCGCCAGCCCGTACACCAACAGCAGCCGCTGCCAGTGCCGGCGCAGCAGGCGGGGCCAGCCCGGGGCCAACGCATCCATCGGGCCGGCCGGCTTACTCAAACTTGCGGTCAATCAGTCGCAGCAGCTTGTTGATGTGCTCATCCTTGCGCACCCAGCTGTACTGTTTGGCCAGATCTTCCTGCACATAGCGCCGGGCCGAAGCGGCATCGGGCATGGCATCAAGCTTCTGGATAGCGGCGTGGTATTCCATGTTTTCGCCGTTGAACAGCTCATTGATAAAGCTGAACCGCTGGTTGATGGAAATAGCCTCGCGCAGGGATTCTACCTTGGGCGCTTTGTCGGCCAGAGTGGCCGTGGCCGGGCGCTCCGCCCGCAGCGTTTCTGCCAGGCCGGGAGTAGCATGCTCCGCCTTTTCAGCCTTCAGCTTTTCGTAGAGCGGCACTTCCGTGGGCGCAGGCGCCGCCGGAGGAACCGCGGGTGCCGGGGCAGGTACTGGAGCGGGAATAGGAGCTGGCGGCACTACCGCCGCAGGAGTCGGAGCGGGAGCAGACTTGGCAACAACTGGCTCCGGCAAGGGAGTTGGCCGCGGAGCCGGGCTCGGAGCTGGCGGGGCGGCAACAGGAGCCGCAGCCGGAGCAGCAGGAACAGCAGCTTCGTCCTCGCGCAAGTCAATTTCCGATAGGGGCAGCAGGGCGCTTAGCTCGTTCACCACCGTTTCCATGGGGTGCAGCGTCTGGTAGTTGGTTTGCTGATACAGCCGGAAGCGGCTGCTGAGCAGCTCACGGTCCAGGGCCGTGCCCACTGGCAACGACTCCACGAAGCCCTGATACAGCGGTTTCTCCACGTCGAAGTAGCGCAGCCCTTCCTGGAGTTGCTCCCGCGTCACGGCCGGCTGCGCAGGCAGCAGCTTTTCATCAAAGCCCACGGCCGGCTCGGCCGCCACGCGCAGGGTGTCCGTCACGGCCCGGGCCAGCAAAGGCTCAAACGCTTCCCGCGTCAGCCGGATGCGCCGGGAAAGCAGGTTCATCAGCTGGGTAAGCGCCTGGCGCACTTCCGCGTCCTCAAAGTCGAAATACGGGCTGCGGAGCTGGGCCATTTCGGTTGTCCACTTGGTCAGCAGCTGCTGCACCACAAACAGGTTCACTTGCCGCACCGGGGTAAAGCGCAGCACGGCCGGCCCGTCCAGGGTGGCGTCGGGTTGGGGGCCAAAATGCCGCTGACAGAGGTGGGCAGCCAGCTTCTGGCCGTACGCTTCGAGTTTAGGTTGACTATATTTGTCCTTCATGGCAAGCCGGGTTCACGGCGGGAAAGTTAGAGAAAGATGCCCACACTGACGGTGCAGAACCTGCCCGGTGCTACGGTGGAAGTGCCTGCCGGCGCTACGCTACTGGCCGCCGTGCAGGCCGCTGGCTACGACTGGATGCACGCCTGCGGCGCCAAAGGCCGCTGCACCACCTGCCGCATAGCCCTGACGGCGGGGGCGGAGTTCCTAACGCCACCCACCGCGCCGGAGTTGCGCTACCAGGCTGCCGGCCGCCTGCTGCCTCAGGAGCGCCTCATGTGCCAGACCCGACTGGAAACCGGGAACGTCAGCGGCCGGGTGCCCCGGGCCACGATGCTGCCTCACCAGCAGTACCTGGAGTAGCTGAGGGCAGCCGGAGAATCATACTGCCTGATTTCGTGGTGGGTAAGCACCGAGGTCGGGCGTATGCTTTGAGCCTACCGGCCGGAAGTCGTACCTTAGATGTTCCGAGGAGTACCGGGAAACCGGCCTCCGGCAACGCTCAACAAACAACGCTGTGTTTATAGAACCCCGTGTGGGCAATGCCCGCGACATGCCCCGCCGGGGCTGGATTGAAGTGGTGTGCGGCTCCATGTTTTCGGGCAAGACCGAGGAGCTGATTCGCCGCCTGAACCGCGCCAAAATTGCCCGGCAGCACGTCGAAATCTTTAAGCCCGGCCTCGATACGCGCTACCACGCCCAGAACGTGGTGTCGCACAATGCCAACAGTATCCGCTCCACGCCCATTCAGCTGCCCGAGGAAATGCTACTGCTGGCTAGTAGCTGCGACGTGGTGGGGGTAGACGAAGCCCAGTTCTTCGACTCTTCGCTGGTGGAAGTCTGCATCCAGCTGGCCAACCACGGCAAGCGCGTTATCGTGGCCGGGCTGGATATGGACTACCTGGGTCAGCCCTTCGGGCCCATGCCGGCCCTCATGGCCGTGGCCGAGTACGTGACGAAAGTGCACGCTGTGTGCGTGTGCTGCGGGGAAATTGCTTCCTATTCTTTCCGCATTGCCGCCTCCGAAAGCAAGATTCTGCTGGGCGAAACCGACTCTTACGAGGCCCGCTGCCGGGTATGCTTCCTGGAAGGCCAGCAGGGCAAGCACACCGACGACGAAACCACCGCAACTAAGGTGCTGGCGCAGCACTAAACCGGCCGCCGCAGCGTTAGGCTGCACTACTTCTTAGGTTTTTAGCTTTCTTCGATGCGGCTTTTTACTCGTGCGTTAGCAGTTGGATTTGTGATAGGCGGGCTGTGCAACTGGGGCGCCACCCGCAGCCAAGCTCAGGGCAGCGTAGGCTACGGTGACTGGCAGCTGCACCTGCCTACCAATCGTGCCCTGGCCCTGGCCGACACCGGCCCGCTGGTATACGTAGCGGCCGAGGACGCTTTCTTCGTGTTCGAGAAGGAGCTGCACACCACCCGCCTGCTTTCCCGCCGCGACGGCCTGCACGACGTGGGCGTGCGCACCGTGGCCTACGATTCGCTGACGCAGCAGGTGCTGGTGGCCTACCGCAACGCTAACCTCGACGTGCTGCGCCCCAACGGCTCCATCCGCAACCTCAACGATATCCTGCGCAAGCAGCTGGCGGGCAATAATAGCATCAACCAGATTTCTTTTCATGCCAGGCGCGGCTACCTCGCCGGCAGCTTTGGCTTGGTAGTGCTGGATATGGACCGGCTGGAAGTGCGCGAAACGTATTCCAACATCGGGCCGGGCGGTGCGGCCGTGCGCACGTACGCCTCCACTATCCTGGGCGACTCGCTGTACGTGGCCTCTTCGGCCGGCGTGCTGCGGGGCCGCCTCACCGATAACCTGCTCGACTACCGCAACTGGAATACCGACCCCGGCGGCGGCCAGCGCGACGGCGACCCGTACCGCGCCATAGCCACCCAGAATGGCCACGTATACGCCGGCCTCGACTACACCAACCTGCTGCGCTTCACCGGCCGCGAGTGGATAGCCTTGGGGGCGCTGTCGGGCAGGGCCTACCGGCAGCTGACGCCTTCGCGCCTGGGCTTGCTCGTGGCAGATCAGGAGAAAGTATCGGTGCTGCGGGCCGATGGCTCCAGCGTCAGTTACGCATCGGAACTGGTAGCCGACCCGCGCGCCGTTTCGCGCGGGCGCGACGGCCGCCTGTACATTGCCGATAACCGCAACGGCCTGGTGGTATCTTCGCCGGACAAGCAGCAGTTCGAGAACTTTGTGACCAATGCGCCCGCTACGGCCAGCGCCTTCAACATCCTGCCCGATGCCAGCGGCCGGACGACAGTTTTCACGGGGGGATTTTCTGACCGTTACCTGCAAACGGGCAAGCACGAGGGCTTTTTCGAGTTCAAGGATGGGAAGTGGACGAACATCACGCCCCAAAATACCCCGGATCGGACGCAGTACCCCGACCCGCAGGACCTGGCCCGGGGAGTCCGCGCGGCGGACGGCACACTGTATGCGGGCAGCTACGCCAATGGCCTGCTGGAGTGGAAGGGCCTGGGCAAGTTCCGGCTCTTCAACCCCACCGAAAACCAGCCCAATCCCATCATTAGCGCCCTGAAGGATAACCCTGGGTATGCCCGTATCACGGATGTGGCCATCAACGCCGACGGTGAGGTATGGGCGCTGAACCGACATCCGGAGTTTCCTAACAGATCGGGTGTGCACCTTTTCAAGCCGGCTTCCGGGCAGTGGCGCACAGTGCCGTATTTTCCCGGGGCCGAGGCGCTGGACCGCATTGCCCTGGACGAGTACGGCAATGGCTGGCTTACCCGCTCGCGTACCCACGGTACCGGCCTCGTGGCCGTAGACCCCACTACCGGTAACTACCGCCCGTTCACCGAAAGCTCGGGCGGGCTGCCCGAGAAAGGCAGTGACACCTACGACATTGTGAAAGACCGGCGCGGCGCCATCTGGATAGCTACGGCCAAAGGCGTGGCCGTGTACGACGACCCCAGCCTGGTGTTCACGGCCGATGACCCCGGCTTCCGACTGCCCATCGTGCGGCGTGGGGCGGGCAGCAACTACCCGGCTTTGTTTACCGAAACCGTGCGCACCCTGGCCGTGGACGGCGGCAACCGCAAGTGGTTCGGCACCGATGCCGGCCTCTGGCTTTTCAATGAAGATGCCGACGAGGCTTTGCTGCACTTTACCACCGACAACAGCCCGCTGCCCTCCAACAAAATCGTGGATGTGGCCGTGAACGACAAAACCGGGGAGGTTTTCGTGGCCACGGAGGCCGGCCTGGTAGCGTACCGGGGCTCGTCCACCATCACGGAAGGCACACCGGCCTGCGCCAAGGTGTTTCCGAACCCGGTGCGCCGCAGCTTTACCGGGCAGGTGGGTATTTCGGGCCTGGCCAACAACGCCATCGTCAAGATTACGGACGTAAGCGGCCTGCTGGTGTACCAGACGCGGGCCAGCGGCGGTACCCTCACCTGGAACCTGCTGGACTACAACGGCCGCCGCGTGCAGTCGGGCGTGTACCTGGTGCTCAGCTCCGATGCCGACGGCAAAAACGGCTGCATCAGCAAAATTGCCGTAGTTGAACAATAAGTGAATGCGTGAGGCGGTGAATGAGTGAGCTGTTGCAGCAGCCCTCATTTCACTTTATTCACGCATTTACTCATTCACTCACTGTCTTATGCTCATCAAAACCCGCGGTATCGTCCTCAACTATATTCGCTACCGCGAAACGTCCATTATTGCCCGGGTGTATACGGAGCAGCTGGGGCTGCAGTCGTACGTGGTGAATGGGGTGCGCAAGGCCAAGCCCCCGGGCCGCATTGCGCTGTTTCAGCCGTTCACGCTGCTGGAGCTGGTGGCTTATACGTCGCGGCAGGGGGGTATTACGCGGCTGTCGGAGTTTCGGTGTGCCGAGCCGTTCGCGGCCATTCCCTACGATGTGCGCAAGAGTAGCGTGGTGCTGTTTCTCTCGGAAGTAGTGGGCCGCACGGTGCAGGAGGAAGAGCAGAATGAGCCGCTGTTCCGCTTTCTGCACGACTCCATTCTGCGCTTCGACCAGCAGGCGGAAGGCTTTGAGAACTTTGCGCTGGAGTTTCTGCTGCAGCTAGCCAATTACCTGGGCTTCGGTGCCGAATCGGGGCAGGAAATTACGTCCCAGGTAGCGTTTGCCGGTGCCGCGCCCAACACCGCCGCCGACACCGGCCCGGTAGCATTGCGCTTTCAGGAGTTCGACCAGTATTTCGATGAGCTGCTACGCACTCCGGCGCAGGCAACTATTCCAAATGGCCGCGTCCGCCGTGAGCTGCTTCAGGTGCTTATCCGCTACTACCAGCTCCACGTCGAGAAGCTGGGCGAAATTCGCTCCTTGGCCGTGCTCTCAGAAGTGCTGGCTTTTTAGTTGGTGACTTGATGCTTCGTGCACAAGGTTAAGCGGAGCAGGAAGTAGCCAAGAAAAGATTAAAAAGAAAAGATTAAAAGAAAGGCCCCGCAACAACCATTGCGGGGCCCTTCGCATACATTCTAAGCTCTAAGCTCTAAGCTCTAAGCTCTAAGCTCTAAGCTCTAAGCTCTAAGCTCTAAGCTCTAAGCTCTAAGCTCTAAGCTCTAAGCTCTAAGCTCTAAGCTCTAAGCTCTACTTCACCCTCACCACATTCAGCTCAAAGCGCAAATCGGTATTGGGAGGGATGGTGTAGCGCTTGTTGTCGTCGGGGTCGCGCACGCCTTTGGCGCCGTAAGCCAGGGCGGCCGGAATGTACACCCAGGCGCGGGTGCCGGCGGGCAGCAGCGGCAGCACCTGTTCCCAGCCGGGAATAACGTCATGCTCGCCTAAGTGGGCCTTCACCGGCCGTCCTTCTATGGCTGACGACTCAAACATTTTGCCGTCGGGCAGAAATCCGGTGTAGTGCACTAGCACGGTATTGCCATTACGGCCCGCAGCGCCGGTTCCCAGGGTGTGTACTACATAGCGGATGCCCGTGGGCAAACTCAGTGTATCCGGCGCAGTCTGGCCATAGGCGGCCACCGGCAGCACCCCCAGCAATAAACTCCACAGGATAGACTGATGCTTCATGGCTAGCGTTGTCTTAGGACTTCAATGTCAAACATCAACGGAGAATCGGCGGGGATGATGCCACTTTCTCTGGCGCCGTAGGCCAGATAGGAAGGAATCAGCAATGTTTTCCGGTCGCCTATTTTCATCAGTAGCAAGGCCTCTTCCCAGCCAGCAATTACACCATTGGCACCCACCAGCACGTTGAAACAGCCACAGGGGCTTCCATTATCGATGGATGAATCGAACTTGGTGCCGTTGAGCAATTGCCCAATGTATTTGACTTGATACGAGGTGCCTTTTACCACCTGCGCGCCAGTTCCTTCGGTAATAGGCACCAGGTACAGGCCCGATTCGGTTTTGGTGAAGTTAGTGATGTTATTCTTCGTCAGATACGCCCGAATAGCCTCGTCATCTTTGACTTTCTGCTCGGCGGTATGCTTTTCAGTCTCCTTCTGATAATCAGATTCACAGCTGGAAAGCAGCGTAGCTGGGGCGGCTCCGAGCATTAAAAGCAGGGCAGGCAGGAGCAGGCGGCGACGGAAGGAAGAAATGCGGGTCATAGGAAAAGAAAGGGAAAAGTTCGCGCCGCCACTGGGGCGGCGCGAAGAAGAGTATGCCACAACCGGAAAAGGTTGCGTTATTTCACATCAACCAGCTCCACATCGAAGCGGAGTACCGCATCGGCGGGAATGTCGGCGCCGGCACCGCGCTGACCGTATGCCAGCGAAGAAGGAATAAGCAGCGTGGCTTTGGTGCCTTTGTTGAGCAGGGCAATGCCCTTGTCCCAACCCGGAATCACCTGGCCTACGCCCAGCGGAAACTCAATGGGCTTGCCCCCATTGCTCTTTGCTGAAGAGTCAAACTCTTTCCCGTCGAGCAGGGTTCCTTTGTACTGTACCGAAACCGTCTGGCCGGACTTAGGCTTGGCGCCCGTGCCCTGCTGCGCTATCACGTAGTAGATGCCCGAAGCGTCTTTTTCGGCCTTCAGGTTGTTTTTCTTGATGTAGTCCTGCAGCACCACGTCGTCTTTTTTCATTTGCTGCTCGGCGTAGGCCATCATTTTCTGCTGCTGCACGGCCATCATCTTCTGCTGCTCCACCATGGCCTCGTCGCGGGTCATCAGCTTGGTGGCTTTGGCGTACACCGTCATGATGTTGCCGGCCTTCTTCATGAAAGGCGGCACGGGCACGCGAAACGACTTGGCGAAAATCGTGTCGAGGTTGAAGCGGAACACGCCGCTGTCACCGGGCTGGAGCAGGGAAATAGCATCTTCCAGGCCGCCTTTGGTCGTCAGTTCCTGCAGGGGCACCATCACGGGCGTGCCCTGCTGCTTGCGCGAGCTGAACAGTACGGAGTCTTTGGCCGTGCGGTATTCCACGTTCAGGGCCAGTACTTTGCCAATACGGCTCTTATAGGCCGTATCGGTAGCGGCTATTTCTTTGCGGGAATACTTTCCGCCTTCGTTGGCGAAAAGCTGGTATTCAATACCCGATTTGGTTTTGTCGAATCCCTTGTTGCCCTTCTCACAGGAAGCCAGGCTGAGGGTACCGGAAGCCAGAGCCAGGTACAGAAAAGTGCTGTTGAAACGCATGTAAAAAGGAAGAGGGTGTAAACGTAAATTTTGGGCAAGTTACGCCGCGGGCGGCGCAACTGCCAAGGGGCTGGTCACGAGTTGAGTCTGATATTCGGGCAGCAGGCTCAGGAAGCGCTCCACGGTGGCCGGGAGCGGGTCGTAGCTGATACCGCCGGCGGCATTGTGGTGGCCGCCGCCCTGGAAATGGCGCCGCGAGAAGTCACTTACCGAGAAGTCGCCCACGGAGCGGAAGGAAATCTTCACGGCGTTGCCCCGGTCGATGAGAATGGCGGCAAAGACCACGCCTTCAATGCTGAGCGCGAAGTTCACGAGGCCTTCGGTGTCACCCGTTTTCGACTGGTACTGGCGCAGCTCATCCTGGGTAATGGCAATATAGGCCGTATTGAACTCGCGCAGCACCGTGAGCTTGTCCTTGAGCACGAAGCCCAGAAAGCGCAGGCGCATTTCGGAGTGCGAGTCGTAGATGCGGCGGTGCACGGCCGAGAGGTCGATGCCCGCATTCAGCAGCTCGGCAATGATCAGGTGCACGTTGCGCGAGGTGCTGGGGTGGCGGAAAGAGCCCGTGTCCGTCATGATGCCGGCGTACAGACACTCCCCGATTCCTTTGTCGATCAGGTCCTGGTCGCCCATGTCCCGGATGACTTCAAACACCAGCTCGGCCGTAGCGGCAGCTTTGGCGTTGGAGAAATCGAGGCTGGCAAACTGCTCCGGCTCCTGGTGGTGGTCGATAAGCACCTTCGTACCCGAGGCCGCCCGGATGTACTCGCCCAGCTCGTTGATGCGGCTGAGGGCACTGAAATCAAGGCAGAAAATGACGTCCGAATGGCTGAGCAGGTCGCGCACCTGAGCGTCGTTCTGCGTGGGCTCGTACACGATTACCTCGTCGTTGCCGGGCATCCAGGCCAGAAAATCGGGGTAATCGGACGGGGTAACCACCGTGACGTGATGCCCTTTTTTGCGTAGGTAGCCTGCCAGGCCCAGCGACGAGCCCAGCGCGTCGGCATCGGGCTTGTGGTGCGTGGTGATGAAAATCTGCCGGGGTTGGGCGAGCAACTCCCGCAGGGCGCTAGTATCGTGCATTGCCTGCTGATAGGTGGCTGAAATCCGGCGGTTTAGGCCGGATACAAGGGCGCAAAAATCGGAAATATTCCGGGTTTCAACAAACCGTACTCTGGAATGGTGCGCTTTGCGAATGGGGAGAATGTGCTAAGGTGGGGTTAATGTGGTTAAATGGCTGAATGGTTACGCGGCCATCATGGCGAGGAGGCACGACATTCCGCGCATCAAGCGGCGCCAATCCGTTCTGGGGAATGTGCCAAGTCCCCGATGTGTGCAGGTGTCAGGGGCTTTCTAGCCGAAGCACGTGTCTGGTTCTGTTCAGGACGGATGGTCGCTTTTCGCTCGCCATGACACATAGCGCACATGAGCACATTCTCCCCATTGCTCCACATTAGCACATTAACAACGCGGATTTCCTACTTTTGCAGCCGCAATTCCCGTATGCCTTTTCACACTTCACGATAAACCCCCACACCCACAGTATGGCCACGAACCGCACGTTCACGATGATCAAGCCCGACGCCACCCAGGAAAACCACATTGGTGGCATCCTGAGCATGATTGAGGAAGGCGGCTTCCGCATCGTTAGCCTGAAAAAGTACTGCTGACGCCCGAGCGCGCCGGCGAATTCTACGCCGTTCACAAGGAGCGCCCTTTCTACGGCGACCTGGTGAAGTACATGTCCTCTGGTCCCATCGTAGCGGCTATCCTGGAGAAAGACAACGCCGTAGCTGACTTCCGCACCCTGATTGGTGCTACCAACCCGGCCCAGGCCGCCGAAGGCACCATCCGGAAGAAATACGCCAAGAGCATCGAAGCCAACGCCGTACACGGTTCTGATTCCGACGAAAATGCCCAGATCGAAGGTGACTTCTTCTTTTCAGCCGACGAGCAGTTCTAAGCGCTGAGCTACGCCTTTAGGCTAAAAAGCCGCTCTGGGTCTCCCAGGGCGGCTTTTTGTTTGTGCTACTTATATACTGGTCTTATACCAGATTTAGACTATTGCTTTTGCTCACGGGCCCCGAAGCCAATACGCTTTGCAGCTTTGCCAACTTCGAATTCCTGCTCCTCACGATTGTAAATATCGGCCAAAGCAGTGGCCGCACCCAGCGCCGTGGCTTGTCCAAGGCTGGTGGCCAAGGCTTCAGCTTTGGGCTCAGCCAGCGGCTGAAAATGGTAGGCGGCGATTAATCGGCCTTTGCGCAGCAGCGCGCTGTCGATATGAGAAAGGTCCGTATTGAAGGTGCACACAATCTGAATGTGAAAGCAGTCGGCCAGTAGCCCATCGGAGAGGTTAAGCAGGTTGCTCACGGCGCTGGGGCCGCCCCCCGCTGCGTCGCGCTTCGTGAGCAAGGTTTCCGCGTCTTCGATGATCAGGATGGAGTTGGTGTTGTCGTGCAGCAGATTGATAAACTCCGGGTCGGCAATGCGCGCCGCCAGATTAGGCGGAATAAACAGCTTGGGCTTGTCGGTGAGGCCGCAAAGGTGGCGGATGTAGCTGGTTTTGCCGGTGCCCGGCGGGCCGTGCAGGATGACGATGCCTTTGTCCTGAGGCTGCTGCAAGCGCCGTACAATGGTGTTGTGGGCCGGCAGCAAGTCGTCGTTGTAATGGGTAGCTAGGTCCAGCGCCGGAATTTTGATTTCGAGCGGAGTAAACTCCAGATCATTATACGCCAGGCGCAGTACATGAATGCGCTGCCGCTCCTGCTGCCCGGTTTCAAGATGAGCCATCAGCAGCTCACGTACGAAAGTCAGGTCCTCCGCTGCGGTGTGGGTGGAGTAGAATACCTGCACGCCCCGCTCATTGTAGGTACCATGGTCGCCGACGAGCAGTAACAAGTGAGGAGCAACGTTAAGCGCCCACACATTCAGCTCGGGCTCTTTGGTGGCCTTTTCGATGTAAACGGAATGAACGACGGTTGCGACTTCTAAATCGAAGCGGGCAGCCAGGGCCGTTAGCACGGCGGTGCGGGCATCGGCGTTGGCCAGCTGGAAAATGAGCTTGCGCGGCACTAAGCCAAACGCTTGATGAAACCACGCCAGGGGTAAAAAATAATGAGCCTCATCAAATGTACTACTCCAGTCAGTTGGAGCAGAAGCAGGTAAATCGGGGTGCATAGAAGGGTAGAAAAGGAAGAAAAAGGACCGCCTGCTCCGGCACAGGTGGCTGGTAGCAGGCGGTAAAAATTGATAATCTCAGAGGTAAATCAGGCTTGCTCCACCGTCAGCTGGGGCTTCGCGGGCAGCTCGTGCTCTGCGGGCTGGGTGGTGTGCTTGTGCTTGAAGAGGACAACGAACAGCACAGCAATAACCAGGGCGTAGAGGGCAAACGTCAGCCAGATGCCATGCCAGTCCTTGGTGACCCCATCGGCGGCAGTGAAGTACTTCTCAATGACGATGCCACTGACGGAGCTGCCCAGCACGGCCCCGAAGCCGTTGGTCATCATCATAAACAGCCCCTGGGCGCTGGCCCGAATGCTCGAAGCCGTTTGCGTTTCCACGAACAGGGAGCCGGAGATGTTGAAGAAGTCGAAGGCCATGCCGTAGACGATGCAGGAAAGGACAATCAGCGAGATGCCGGGGAAATCGGGGGTGCCGAAAGCCAGCAGGCCAAAGCGCAGCACCCAGGCAATCATGCTGAACAGCATCACCTGCTTGATGCCGAAGCGGCGCAGGAAAAACGGAATAGCCAGAATAAACAGCGTCTCCGAAACCTGCGAAATAGACATGATGATGGCCGGATACTTTACGGCAAACGTGTCCTTATAGGCCGGTACTTTGTCGAAATCGTGCAGGAACGTGTCGCCGTAAGCATTCGTCAGCTGTAGCGCCGCCCCCAGCAGCATAGCAAACAGGAAGAAGGTGAGCATCTTGGTGTCGCGCAGCAGAGCAAACGACTTCAGCCCCAGCACATCAATCAAGGAGCGGCTGGGTGTATCTTTGGACGGCGGCGGGCAGGCGGGCAGGGTAAACGAGTAGAAGCCCAGCAGAATAGCGGCGCCGGCGGCTATGTAAAACTGGTTGGCCGATTTCTCGAAGCCCAGCAAGCTCACCGTCCACATGGCCACAATGAAGCCTACGGTGCCCCACACCCGGATGGGCGGGTAGTCCTTCACCACGTCGCCGCCCCGGCTTTTCAGCACCGAGTACGATACGGCAATGCTCAGCGCCAGCGTGGGCATGTAGAAAATCATGTTCAGCAGCATCACCCAGAACATGGTGCCGGGCGAGCTGACCATGGGCACCGTAAAGAGCACAATACCGCCCAGGATGTGCAGAATGCCGTAGAGCTTCTCCGCATTCACGTATTTATCGGCCACGATGCCCATGAGCGAGGGCATGAAGATGGAGGCAATGCCCATCGTCGAGAAAATGGCGCCAAACTCAGCCCCCGACCACTGCTTGGTCTGAAACCAGTAAGCGCCAATGGTTATCAGCCACGAGCCCCAGATAAAAAACTGTAGAAAGCTCAGGATAATGAGCCGCAACTTGACACTCATGCAGAACGCGGTTGGAGGGAATATGAGGAAAAAGGCTGCTAAATATACAAGAAATCTAACCGGATAGGCGGTCCGCTGACGGCCTGCGGCCCCGTATTTTGCCTAGCCATTAAACGCACAAAAGCCTTTCCGCGGGCTGCAGAAAGGCTTTTGTGAAATGAACCGGGAACCGGGCTGGTTAGCTGGCGGCCGAGAAGCGGCGGTTTACTTCGTCCCAGTTGATGAGGTTATAGAAGGCCGCAATATAGTCGGGGCGGCGGTTCTGGTAGTTGAGGTAGTAGGCGTGCTCCCACACGTCGAGGCCCAGGATAGGGGTGCCTTTGCAGCCGGTGTCGGGCATCAGCGGGTTGTCCTGGTTGGGCGTGGAGCAGATTTGCAGGGAGCCGTCGGGCTGCTTGCACAGCCAAGCCCAGCCCGAGCCGAAGCGCGTGGTGGCGGCTTTGGTGAATTCTTCCTTGAACTTCTCGTAGGAGCCAAACGCGCTGCTGATGGCTTCGGCTACGGCGCCGGTGGGCTCACCGCCGCCATTGGGGGCCAGCACCGTCCAGAACAGGGAGTGGTTCCAGTGGCCGCCACCGTTGTTGCGCACCGCCGCGGGGGCCGCCGCAATATTGTGCATCAGCTCTTCCAGGCTCTTGCCTTCCAGCTCGGTGCCGGCAATGGCGTTGTTGAGGTTGGTGACGTAGGCCTGGTGGTGCTTGGTATGGTGGATTTCCATGGTCTTGGCATCAATGTGCGGTTCCAGGGCGTCGTAGGCGTAGGGAAGCTGGGGCAATTCAAAAGCCATAGCAATGTAGGGTTAGGGTGAAAGAAGAAACGAGTTCAGGGTATAACCGCCGAAGGGCGGCCGGGGTTGCGGTACCGGCCGACCAACGCAGCCAAAAGTAGCCTATTTGCGCTTGCGGGCGAAAAACTCCTGCATCAGGGCAGCGCACTCCAGGGCCATGATGCCGGTGGCCAGCTCAGTGCGCGGGTGCAGCAGGTTGCCGTAGCGGCGGTAGCCACGCTTGTCTTCGGGGGCCCCGTACACCACGCGCTTCACCTGCGCCCAGAAGGAGGCTCCGGCGCACATCACGCAGGGCTCCACCGTCACGTAGAGGGTGCAGTCCTGCAGATACTTATTGCCGAGGTGGTTGGCGGCGGCCGTGAGGGCCAGCATTTCGGCGTGGGCCGTCACGTCGCGCAGCTTTTCGGTCTGGTTGTAGGCGCGGGCAATAATCTGGCGGTCCATCACCACTACTGCCCCAATTGGAATTTCCTCCTCCTCCAGCGCGTAGCGGGCCTGCTTCAGCGCCTCCCGCATGTAGTGCTCATCAGAATACAGGGAAAGAGTCATACAAGGTGAAATGGTGAGATAGTGAAATGGTGGGTTGGCGGACTGACAGGACAGCAACTCACCGTTTCACCGCTTATTTCATCGATATGCTGCTCATTACGGCCTGGGCCACGGGCTGCCAACGGGCCTGTTCCTCAGTTGGGGCATTGAAGGTGAAAACGGTAAGGGTTTTGCCCTCAATGGCGTACTGCACCAGCTGATATTTACGGATGGGCGCCAGGTTGCTGTTGCGGCGGGTGTCGGCTACCTCGGAGGTGAATTCCAGCACGATGAAGTCCCGCTTGTTGATGGTGCGGATGTCTTCCGTGAGGAACGTCACCTTCGTGTACATGTTCTGAATGCTGGCCTTGTAGATTTTCAGCAACAGGCCATAGTCGCCGCTGCCGAAGGGCGTTTCCTTCTGGGCCACGCTCAGATCCACGCGGCCGGCCCGGTCGGTGAATACGGCCAAGGGCTTGCGCGGGGCCGGAAACTTGGCGGCAATGCCTTCGTCGGGCAAAGGTGTAAAGCCCTCCGGCACACCCACGGTGATTCCGCCAGCCAGCGCGGTTTTCTTGAGCTTAGGCTTGGGCGCTGCCAGGGCGGTAAAAGTCGTGAGCAGCACCAGCAGGAAAAGGAAACGACTAAAATGCGTTTTCATAGAAGGAGAAAAACGAGAGGGAAGGAGCGGCACTTGAGGCCGCAATCTGCGGGAAAAACGGGAAAAGCCGGTCAGGCAGAAATTATCAGTAAAAAAATGCCTCCGCTACCGGGCGGCAGCGGAGGCACTGGAAGTTCTCTGGGACGTCATGCTGAGCGAAGTCGAAGCATCTCTACCGCTTCTTCTGAATAGCATTGCAACGAAGCGGTAGAGATGCTTCGACAAGCTCAGCATGACTGTTTCTGAAACCACGCTCTAGCGGCGGCTACGCTTGTTTTTGGTGCTGCTGCTCGATACGGCGGGGTACTTGATGCGCACCTTCTTCCAGTACACATAGTTGCCGGTTTTGGCTTCTACCAGGTAGGTGCCGGCCGGAATGCGGCCCAGGTCCACGGGCTGGCCGGTGTTAGTCTGCGGGTCCAGGGCAGTGGTATAAATCGGTTCGTTCTTGTAATTGGTCATCACCAGCGTACCGGGCACCGTGAACTGCTGGGTAAAGCTCAGCAGGATAGTGTTGGTGCTACTGTTGGGGTACACGTCGATGCCGGACAAGGTTTCCACGCGCTTGATGGGCCCGTCCAGCACTACCGGCCCGGCCGTGCTTTTCGACTTCACCGAGGCGTCTTCATCCTTGGCTTTGGTCTTGATTTTGGTTTGGGCCTGAGCAGCGGAAAAGCTGAGGGCAGAGGCGAGGGCGAGAAGGACGAAACGTTTCATATCGAAATGGAGAAAGGCTGAGGAAGAGGGCAACCGCCCGTACAAAGGCGCTTTGCAGAAGTCGGGCCAAACTTGCGCGCCGCCCGGCTTTGGGTGAGGCTACGGATTTGAGTTGCCCGCAGTTGGGCCGCCGCACCAACAAGAAGCCCGGTCGCAGAACGACCGGGCTCCGGGAGAGGTTCAGATCAGGCACTATACCTTCTTTTCCTCGGGCGCTTTCACGTTGTCGTCGGGGTTGCGGTCCACCAGCTTGTTGAAGGGGTCGATGCCCACGCGTTCCGGCTTTTGGGGCACGGTAAACTCCAGGCGGTTGCGGCCGGGGCGCAGGTGGCGCTTCTGCACCAGCATGGGCACATCCTGCCACTGGCCGTTCACTTTTTTGCGGCCCAATACGCCCACTTCAATCAGGTCGCGGGCGTTGGTGGCGTCGGTTTCGTTGCCCAGGGAGTCGGCGTAGACCTTCTTGGTATCCACCGTGAACTGCACGCGGTACTGGCCGTTGGGCAGCTTGCGGTAAGAAGCCGAGTCTACCTTGTTTTCATAGAGGGTGATGCGCTCAAACAAATCCGTCACGAGGTATTGCAGCGAATCGGGGGTGTGCTTGCGCAGGTAGCCGATAAACTCTACCGAGTTGGTGTACGGAGCCCGCTGGTAGGCTACTTTGTCGCGGTACTCTTTGATGGCGCTGTTTACCGCGTCCTCGCCCAGGTAATCCTGCAGGGCATACATCACCAAGGAGCCCTTGCGGTAGTGGATGTAGGGCTGGTTTTCAACCAGGTACAGCGGCACTTCCTTTTTCCGCTCGAAGCCCCGGCCCGTCAGGTAGGAGTTCAGCTCAAAGCGCAGAAACTTCTTCATCTTGTCAGGGCCGTAGAGGTGCTTCATCACCATCAGGGCGCCGTACTGGCTCAGGGTTTCCGACATCAGCGTGCCGCCCTGCACGTTGCCCCCAATAATCTGGTGGGCAAACCACTGGTGCGCCACCTCGTGGGCCGTCACGTAGAGCGGGTAGTCGATGTCCTTGGGGTCGGTAGAGTCCACCTCCGCCACAAAGCCGATGCTTTCGGAGAAGGGAATGGTGTTGGGGAAGCTCTGGGCAAACGAGGAGTAGCCCGGAAACTCGATGATGCGCACCTGCCGGTGCTGGTAGGGCCCAAACTGCGCGGTGTAGTACTCCAGGCCTTTTTTCACGCCCTGGGCCATGCGCTTCAGGTTGTACTCGTGGCCCGGGTGGTAGTAGATTTCGATGGGCACCTCCTTCCAACGGTCCTTGTACACCAGGTAGCGGGCCGATTGGAAGGAGTAGAAGTTGAGGATGGGCGCGTCCATCTTGTAGTGGAAATAGCGCCGGCCTTTCTCCGTCCACTCCCGCTGCAGGTAGCCCGGGGCAATAGCCACCTGGTCGGGTGAGGTACTCACCGTCGCCTCAAACCGGATCCAGTCGGCGTCGTTGCCGATGTAGGTATTCATGCGGGCCGCCGAGTCGCCCACGGGAGCCATGCGCGGCTTGGGGAGCAGGCCCTGCTCTTTGCGGGTGTCGTCGCCGGACAGCTCGGCCTCGGGCTGGTAGCCGATGTGGGGCAGCATCTGGGAATTGACGAACGTGCCATTTTCCACAATGCTGGTGTTGGAGCCGCTGTTCTTGAAGCCGGGGTTGGTGTAGGCTAAGTCGAAGTTCAGCTGCACGGAGTCGCCGGGCTGCAGAGGCTGGGTCAGGCGCAGGATGCGGTAGTCGACGTCACCCACCTGGTCGTGCAGCACCTGTTGGGCTGGGCGGCTCAGGGCCAGCTGCTTTACCTCAGCCTCGGCCGCGCCCACCAGGTGCACCGAGTCGATGGGCTGCCGGGTGCGGTTGAGCAGCCAGTAGGAGCCCCGGAAGCGCACGTCGCGCTCCTGGGGAAAGATGTCCACGTTCACCTGCACGGCCGTTATGCGGGGCTGGGGGGCTTTTTCGAAGTGCTTGTACTTGCGCTCAAAGGCCGCACCCAGGGCATCGTTGTCGTCGGAGGTGCGGTACTCATTCAGGATGTTGGTATTATAGAAAATATAGACACCCAACCCCGCAAACGCCAGCAGTGCCAACCCAGCAACTATGCCCAAGGCCGGCGACAAGCTAAAGCGGGCCTGCTGCCAGCGCCAAGAAAAGCGCGTTTCGGTGCCCCGGGGCCAGAGTAGGGCGCTGCCCAGGGCCAGCAGCACGGCAAACGCCGCCCAGTACAGCTTGAAGGTCAGGAACGGCCCCACGAAATGCCCGTAGCCATTCATGGCTGAGTACGGCGTGTTGGGGGCTCCGTTGAAGGAATACAGGTTGTGCTCCAGCCCCAGCGTGCCCTGAAACAGGTTAAAGGCGTAGTACAGGATCATGATAAAGTGTCCCAGGTACTTGTTGTTGACCAGTACCTGCACCAGCATAGCCAGCACGCACAGCAGCAGCATGCCTACCAGGCGGAAGCCAAACAGCTCCTGCACGTACAGCCCCAGCTCGTAGTTGAAGTAGCCCTTGAAGGTCTGCAGCAGCAGTCCGCACAGCATCACCACGGCCAGCAGTACCACCTGAATCAGCATCAGCGCGCCCAGCTTGGCCAGAAACGGCACCCAGGCGGGCATGGGCATAGCATCGTAGATCTGGTTGATCTTGGCATCCCGCTCGCGCCATACCAGCTCCCCGGCGTAGAAGGTGATGATGATGAGCTGGAACAAAGCAAACGTACTGGCCAGCAGCTCTACCACCACCGGCGTGGTGGGAAAGGTGTTGGTACCATACATTTTGCCCACCTGCATGCCGGTAACCAGTAGAAACAGCACCCCAGCCCCGGCAATACCGATGAAGTACACGCTGCGCACGGTGCCGAAAAACTCCAGCCGCAGCAGGCGGCTTAGCTGGGCCCAGGCCAGGCCCGCCGTAAAGCGCGGGGTTGCCCGGGGCAGCGTCAGATTTGGGGCGGCCTCGGCCACGCCTAGTGCCCCGGCCTTGGGTCGGGGACCCGAGTCGGCCTTGTTGGCGAAGGAAAACCGGAAGAAGGCAAAGCAGGCCGCCAGCGTAGTGAAGGCTACACCCAGCCACAACAGGCGGTTCTGCACCAGCCAGATACTCCAGGGCAGCAGGCGGGTATTTTTCTCGGCCACCGTCCAGTAGCGCTGGGTCAGGTCGATGGCGCTGCCGCCCAGCGGGTCGAGCAGAGTGCTGAGCGTGTCGTTGTCGAGGTCTTGCTGTAGGGTGCCGCTGATGGTGTACAGCACCAAGAACAGCACCCCGCCCAGGTAAATGGCCAGGGCCGAGCGCGTGAGTGTGGCCGCCGTGAAGAAGATGGCCCCCGACAGCAGCAGGTTGGGTATAACCAGTTGCAGGTAGGGCAGCAGGTAGGCGGCGGCCACGTTGGGGCCCAGCCGCTCGGGCTCAATAGTAGGCCAGTACGTGGCCAGCCAGGCTCCCAGGGCCGCGCCGAGGAACACCAGCACCGTCACCACAAACGAGCCTAGGAAGCGGCCGCCGAGGTAACCGGTCTTGCTGATGGGGGCCGTGTAGTAGAGCGAGTGGGTGCGGTGGTCGAAGTCGCGGAACACCGGCGTGCCCATCATGGCGGAGGTGATGAACACGCCAAACAAGCTCACCACCGTGAGAATGGTGTTGATCTGGTAAGCCGAGTTGGCCAGCATCTTGCCACTGCCGCCCCCAATGGTCACGTTCACGCCAAACACGCCGGCCACAGCCAGCATAAACAGCCCGGCCATGAGGGCCAGCAGCACAAAGTAGATGTAAGTAGCTGGCCGCTTAAAGCGGTAGCGCAGCTCAAACAGAAAGATTTCGAGGAACATAATCAGAATATCAGGAACGTCATGCTGAGCGAAGTCGAAGCATCTCTACCGCTTCGTTGTAAGACTACTCAGACGAAGCAATAGAGATGCTTCGGCAAGCTCAGCATGACAGACATGTTTGAGTTACTTAGCTACTGGTGCAGCTTCACTGACTGCCTGCTCGGCGGCGTGAATGCGGGCGAAGTACACGTCTTCCAGGGTCGGCTCCACGCCTTCGAAGCCGTTGCCGGGCTGAGCAAGGCTATGCACGTGAATGATGGTCTGGCCCGCAAACAGGCGCGAAGAAATCACCGCAAACTGCTGCTGATAGGTCGCCAGCTCCTCCTTGCGGATGCTGCGCCGCCAGATTTGCCCGCGCACTTCCTCAATGGCCCGTAGCGGGTCGCCGGTATACAGCACCTGCCCTTTGTTGATGATGGCAAACTGCCGGCACAGGTCCGAGACGTCCGACACGATGTGGGTGCTCAGAATCACGATGCGGTCTTCCCCGATTTCGGACAGCAGGTTGTGGAAGCGGTTCCGTTCGGTGGGGTCGAGGCCGGCGGTGGGCTCATCCACGATGATGAGCTTAGGGTTGCCCAGCAAGGCCTGCGCAATACCGAAGCGCTGCTTCATGCCCCCGGAGTAGCCGCCCAGGTTTTTGTTGCGCACCTGGTAAAGGTTGGTTTGCTGCAGCAGGGCATCTACCACTTGCCGCCGCTCACTTTTGTTGCTGAGTCCCTTGAGCACGGCAAAGTGCTCCAGTAGCTCCGCCGCCGTGATTTTTGGGTACACCCCAAACTCCTGGGGCAGATAGCCCAGCACCTGGCGCACGCGCTCCGGCTCCCGCAGCACGTCGATGTCGCCTAGCTGAATGGTGCCGGCATCGGCCTGCTGCAGGGTAGAGATGGTGCGCATCAGGCTGGACTTGCCGGCGCCGTTGGGCCCCAGCAGGCCAAACATGCCGGGCGCAATGCGTAGGCTCACGTCGTTCAGGGCCTTGGTGCCGTTGGGGTAGGTCTTGGAGAGGTGGTCGATAACCAGTTCCATAGCTGAAAAGTGTTTTGGTAGAAGGGCGTGAGAGCAGGCAGAAAAGCGGCCGGCAGACTGGGAGTTGCCAGGACGGTAGGCCGCCAGACAAACATGGCCAAATCCCTATGAAATGCCCCTGATTTTCAACCAACGCCGCCGTGCGCCCGCCCAACGGCACGTGGGCCGGCCGTAAATTCAGCCGGGAGGGGCTATGGCGTGCGGCGGGCCCGGCCCGGTCTTCTATCTTTGCGCCCGGCCCGCCGGCTTCCTTTCATTGAATTCCTTTCGTTTATGCTCCGTACGCACACCTGCGGCGAACTTCGCCCCGAACACGTTGGTTTAACCGTCACGCTTTGCGGCTGGGTGCAGCGCACCCGCGACAAAGGCGGCATCAGCTGGGTGGACTTGCGCGACCGGTACGGCCTCACCCAACTCACCCTGGAAGAAGGCGTGGAAACCGAGGAAATGCGCGCCGCCGCCCGCGAGCTGGGCCGCGAGTTTGTGGTGCAGGTAACCGGCAAAGTAGCTGAGCGCTACTCCAAAAACGACAAAATGCCCACCGGCGGCATCGAAATCCGGGTAGAAAAGCTGGACGTGCTCAACCCCGCCAAGCTGCCGCCCTTCCTCATCGAAGACGAAACCGACGGTGGCGACGACCTGCGGATGAAGTACCGCTACCTCGACCTTCGCCGCTCACCCGTGCGCCAGAACCTGATGCTGCGCCACCGCGTGGCCCAGGCCACCCGCCGCTTCCTCGATGGCCAGCAATTCATTGAGGTGGAAACGCCCGTGCTCATCAAAAGCACGCCCGAAGGGGCCCGCGACTTTGTGGTGCCCTCCCGCATGAACCCCGGCGAGTTCTACGCCCTGCCCCAGAGCCCCCAGACGTTCAAGCAGCTGCTGATGGTGTCGGGCTTCGACCGGTACTTCCAGATTGTGAAGTGCTTCCGCGACGAAGACCTGCGCGCCGACCGCCAGCCCGAGTTCACGCAGATTGACTGCGAAATGGCCTTCGTGGAGCAGGAAGACATCCTGAACACGTTTGAGGCGCTGGTGCAGTACCTGTTCCGAGAGGTGAAAGGCCTCGAAATCGGTCAGCTGCCCCGCATGACTTACGCCGATGCCATGCGCTACTACGGCAACGACAAGCCCGACACGCGCTTCGAAATGAAGTTTGTGGAGCTGAACGACGTGGTGAAAGGCCAGGGCTTCCCGGTGTTCGACAACGCCGGCCTGGTGGTGGGCATCAACGCGCACAACTCGGCCATGTACACCCGCAAGCAGCTCGATGAGTTGACCGAGTTCGTAAAGCGCCCCCAGATTGGCGCCACCGGCTTGGTGTACGCCCGCGTGGAGCAGGATGGCTCGGTGAAGTCGTCGGTAGACAAGTTCTACTCCCAGGATGCGCTGCAGCAGTGGAAAGCCGCCTTCAACGCTCAGCCCGGCGACCTGCTGCTGATTTTGGCTGGGGAGCCTACTAAAACCCGCAAGGCCCTGAGCGAGCTGCGCCTGGAAATGGGCCAGCGCATGGGCTTGCGCGACAAAAACACCTTCTCGGCGCTGTGGGTGGTTGACTTCCCGCTGCTCGAGTTCATTGAGGAGGAAGGCCGCTACTTCGCCATGCACCACCCTTTCACGTCGCCCAAGCCCGAGGACATTGCCCTGCTCGACTCGCCCGACACGATAGGGGAGGTGCGCGCCAATGCCTACGATATGGTGATTAACGGCGTGGAAGTGGGCGGCGGCTCCATCCGCATCCACGACCGTGCCGTGCAGGCCCGCATGTTTGAGCTGCTCGGCTTCTCGGCCGAGGAAGCGCAGGCCCAGTTTGGCTTCCTACTCGACGCCTTCGAGTACGGTGCCCCGCCCCACGGCGGCATTGCCTTCGGCTTCGACCGGCTCTGCTCGCTCTTCGGCGGCGCCGACTCCATCCGGGACTTCATTGCCTTCCCCAAAAACAACTCCGGCCGCGACGTCATGATTGACTCGCCCTCGCCCATTTCCGGTGCCCAGCTCAAGGAGCTAAGCATTGCTACGGCGGTGGTGGGGAAGTAAGCTTTTTCTCTGTTTAACCGAAAGCGGCGCCTGATACATCAGGCGCCGCTTTCGGTTTATGGCGTATCGAATGTTAAAACAGTTGATTGATCAAACTCTGCTCTTTCTTCGGGAGTCATCCTGTTGCGTAGAAGCTTAATCGTATAGCCACCAAAAAGACGGTTGTTCTGGGTGTAATTCCAATCAACGGCAGTAGTCGTATCTACTAAAATGCGCTGCCCAGCTACTACTTGGCTAGTAAATTCTGGTTTGTTATCGACAACACCATACAACTGGCCATTTTCGATACTTAGGCTTCCTACCCAAAGATATTCTCGTTGAACCCCATCATCATAATGGACTTTTATAGCTGAGTTGATGATAGTCGAATCTGACTTGCTTATCGTGAGTAGAAACGCAGGCAATGTGGCTTTCCCTTGTCTCATTGCTTTGTTCATTTCTTCGTCATCTGCGTCCGTGGTGTAGATGGCTGGCTCGCCTTCCCGCTTAATCTTGCTTGAGTCAGAAGTACAACCAGCAAAGCTCAGGAGAAACCCTATTAGAAATAAAGAAGAAATACGCATCGCGAGTGGACAGCAACGGAGTGTTTAGACAAATATCTAAATAATTGGAAAAGATATTTGCTCATCTGGAATATAATTAGACATTTGCCTAAATAACTAATCAGTCTTGAACGCCCTCTTCAAAGCCCTCAACGACCCTACCCGCCGCGCCATCCTGGAGATGCTGCGCGAGCGGCCCTGCACAGCCGGGGAAATTGCCGATGCCTTTCAGTTCTCCAAGCCCACCATCAGCCACCACCTCGATTTACTACGCCAGGCCGACCTGGTCGCCAGTGAAAAGCAGGGTCAGTTCGTGCTCTACACCCTCAACATGACGGTGATGGACGAGCTGCTGGGCTGGCTGCTGCAATTCAAATCCTAACGTTTAGCTAGTGCTCAATTCTATGAAAACGGCTTTTTCCTTTTGGCATGTTCTCTCCCTTATAGCCTTGGTGCTGCCCACCGCTTACCTGGCCTATTCCTGGTCGGCGCTGCCGGCCCAGATTCCCACCCACTTCGATGCTAATGGGCAAGCCAATGGTTTCACGGCCAAAGAAAACATGTGGTGGCTGTGTGTGGCCCTGCCATCGGGCATGTACGCGCTGCTGCACTTTCTGCCCCGCTTCGACCCGAAAAAGCAGTTGAGCGGCACCAGCGTAAACTACCAGAAGCTACAGTTTCTGCTGGTAGCTATGCTAAGCGGGGTGAGCCTGTACAGCCTCTACGTGGCGCAGCATGCGGGCACGCAGCCCGGCAGCGGCTTGGCCGTGCTGCTCGGTCTGTTTTTCGCGCTGCTGGGCAACTACCTCACCACGGTGCCCCAGAACTACTTCGTAGGCATCCGCACGCCGTGGGCGCTGGAGTCGACCATCATCTGGGCCCGGACACATAGGCTGGGGGGCTACCTGTTTTTCGGAGTAGGACTCCTAAGCGCGGCTCTGGCCTTTTGGTCGGCGCCGGTGGCTACCACGGTGCTGGTGGCGGGCGTGCTGGGGACGGTGGTGGCCACCTACGCCTACTCGTACTACCTGTACCGGCAGATGCTGAACGCCGCCTGAGGGGGTTATGGCGCCCCCGCCGATTTTGCTAGCTTTGGCGGGGTCTGCGCCGGCGCTGGTAGCTGGGCGGCCGTGCCTGCATGAAGCATTGCTTATTTCCCTTCTTACTGCTGCTGTTTCTGGTGCGCCTGGCCGCGGCCCAGCCGGCCCTGCCGCTCACGTTCCGCACGCTCACCACTGAGCAGGGGTTGTCGGAAAACAGTGTGTACTGCATGGCCCAGGACCCGCGCGGCTTTCTGTGGCTGGGCACCCAGGACGGCCTTAACCGCTACGATGGGGCCGGTTTCCGGGTGCTGCGCAACGACCCCCAGCTGGAAGGCAGCCTGAGCAGCAACTTTATTCTTTCGATGGCCGTGGACAAGCGCGGCCAGCTTTGGGTAGGTACCGGCGGCGGCGGCCTCAACCGCTATGACCCCGTCACCGGTCGTTTTCAGGTGTTCAAGCACGAAGACGGGCAGGCTGGCTCCCTGGCCGACAACTTTGTGCGGTCCGTTTTCTGCGACCGAAGCGGAACGCTATGGGTGGGCACGGAGGGCGGACTGCACCGCTTCAACCCGCAAACCGGGCAGTTTCAGCTTTATCAGCACCCCCCGGAAACCTCGCCCAATGTGCGGCAGAACTCCGTGCGTGCCATTGCCCAGGATGCCCGGGGGCGTATCTGGGTGGGCACCGGGGCCGGCCAGCTCAGCTACCTCGATACGGCCAGCGAGAGGCTGATTGCCCGCCCGAACTGGCAAACGCCTTCCGCCATCACGGCCTTGTGCATCAGCCAGACGGGCGGCGTGTGGGTGGGCACGGAGGTACATGGGCTACGCTTTGTATCATTGACCGGAGCCCGAGAGGAGTTGATCTTCCGCCACGAGCCGGGCCGGGCCGGAAGTTTGCGCAGCGACGCTGTGCGCAGCATTCTGGAAGATGCCCAGGGCCGCCTCTGGGTGGGCACCGATGAGGGCCTGCACCAACTGGACCGTGTGACGAACACGTTTGCGCCCTACCAGGCTCAGCTGGGCCGTCCGCACCTGCTGCCCGAAAACACCGTGCAGGCTTTGTTTCAGGACCGCAGCGGTTTGATTTGGGTAGGTACCGAGGGTGGAGTCGCCTCGTTTATGCCGCGCCCGGCCACCTTTACGACCGTGCCCATTACCGCGCAGCCCGACCCGGTGTGGGCCGTATGCGAAGACAAGCAAAGCCGTTTGTGGGCCGGAACCCAGGAAAACGGCGTGGTTTGCTACGATGCTGCCACCGGCCAGCGCCGCAGCTACCGCTACGACCCAGCCCGGCCCGCCAGCCTTAGCGAAAACTTCATTCGGGCCCTGTGCTTTGATAAGGAAGGCCAGCTGTGGGTAGGCACGCAGCGTAGCGGCCTCGATTGCCTCGACCCCGCCACCGGCCAGGTGCGCCACTTTCGCCACGACCCGGCCCAGTCCGGCAGCCTGAGTGATAATGCCGTGCGTGCTATTCTGCTCGACCCTTCCGGCCAGCTATGGGTGAGCACCGAAAACGGCCTCAACCTCTTCGACCCCGCCACCGGCCGCAGCACCATCTACCGCGACAAGCCCCTGACGCCCAAGGCAGGCTTTGGCACCAACTACATCCGCATGTGCTACCGCGACCGGCAGGGCCGCATGTGGGTAGGCACCGGCGGGGGCGGCCTGTGTTTGCTGGACCCACGCACCGGTCTGTGCAGGCCCTACCGCAACGTGCCCGGCCAGCCTCGCACCCTCAGCAGCAACTTTGTGCGCGGCATCGTGCAGGATCGGGCCGGCACGCTCTGGATTGGCACCGAAGGTGGGGGCCTGAGCCGCCTCGACGACGCCGAGAAAGGTTTGTTCACCACGTTCCGGGAGCCCCAGGGCCTGCCCAACGACGTGGTGTACGCTCTATTGCCTGACCGTGAAGGCAACCTGTGGCTTTCCACCAACAAGGGCATTGCGCACTTTTCGCCTACTACGCTGCAGGTACGCACCTACGACATGCGCGACGGGCTGGCGCAGGACGAGTTCAATGCCGGCTCGCAGTGGGCCGGCTCCGATGGGCGCCTCTACTTCGGGGGCATCAGCGGGCTGATTTCGTTTCGGCCGGGCGCGGTGCCCGTGAATCAGACGGCGCCGCCGGTGGTGCTTACCGGGTTCCGCAAGTTCAACCAGCCCGTGCGCCTCGACACGTCCATTACCGAGCGGCGCACCCTGCGGCTGGGCCCACGCGAAAACTTCTTTTCCATCGAATTTGCCGCCCTGAACTTTCAACTGCCCTCCAAAAACAGCTTTATGTACCGGCTGCGGGGGTTCGACGACGACTGGATTGAAGCCGGGGCCCGCCACGAAGCCACCTATACCAACCTCGACCCCGGCACCTACCTGTTTCAGGTGCGCGCCGCCAACAACGACGGCGTCTGGAACCAGCAAGGGGCCTCACTCCGCATTGTGGTGACGCCGCCGTGGTACCAGACGTGGTGGTTCCGGGTGCTGGCGGCTTGGCTGCTGGTGGGGCTATTGTTTCTGGCCTACCGGGTACGGGTGCGGCAGTTGCTGGCCTTGGAACGGGTGCGCCACAACATCGCCCGCGACTTGCACGACGATATGGGCTCCACGCTCAGCAGCATTGGTATTCTGAGCACGCTGGCCCGCAACCACCAGCACCAGAACCGCCCCGAGCAGGCCACCCAGCTGCTCGACCAGATAAGTGAAAGCTCGCGCCGCATGCTCGACTCCATGGACGACATCGTGTGGGCTATCAACCCCGCGCACGATTCCATGGAGGCCGTTCTGTCGCGGATGCGCATTTTCGCCTCGGACGTGCTGGAGGCCCGGGGCATTGATTTTGCCTTCACGGTGGCGCCCGAGGTGCAGGGCCTGCGGCTGGAAATGCGCGCCCGCCGGGAGTTTTTTCTGCTCTACAAAGAGGCCGTAAACAACCTGGCCAAGTACGCTCAGTGCGAAGAGGCCCGCATTCACCTCAACTATCAGTACAACCGCCTTACCCTCACGGTGGAAGACGACGGTGTAGGCTTCGACCCCAAGGACCCGGCCAAAGGCGGCGGCAACGGCCTCACCAACATGCGCACCCGCGCCGCCGCTCTGCGCGGCCAGCTCGACATCACTACTGCTCCCGGTAAGGGTACCAAGCTGGAGCTGAGCGTGCCGCTGAAAGCGGCGTAGTTTTCCTTGTAAGTCACATCATTGTGTGAGTGGGGGCGCGCCGGCTACCTGGTATCTTTACTCACCGTCTAGCCTTGCTCTGTGCCACCGTTATGGAAAAGAACACCCGCGTCCTCATCTACGAAGACAATACCGATTTACGCGCCAGCCTCAGCCAGCTGCTGGCCGGCACGCCCGGACTTGAGCTGGCCGGGGCTCTTGGCAACTGCACTCAAACTGAAACCGACATCAGCCGCCTGCGCCCCGACGTGGTGCTGATGGACATCGACATGCCCGGCATGACGGGTATCGAGGGCCTGCGCCGCATCAAAAGCGTGTCGCCGGGCGTGAGCGTGGTGATGCTGACCGTGTTTGAAGACAACGACCGGGTGTTCGATGCCATCTGTGCCGGGGCCGACGGCTACCTGCTCAAGAAAACCCCGCCCGTGAAGCTGCTCGATGCTATCAGCGAGGTGCGGGCCGGCGGTGCCCCCATGACGCCCGCCATTGCCCGCCAGGTACTCAAGCTGTTTCCGCGCACCCCGCCCAAAGCCAAAGCCGCTTCCCCGTCCGACGACTCGCCGGCCAACCTGAGCGCCCGCGAGCAGGAAGTGCTCAATCTGCTGGTCGAAGGCTACAGCTACAAGATGATTGCCGCCGACCGGGGCATTTCCCTCGATACCGTCCGCTCCCACATCAAGAAAATCTACGAAAAGCTGCACGTGCGCTCCATGACGGAAGCCGTGAGCAAAGCCCTGCGCCAGGGACTTACCTAATATTTCACATCTATATGTGATTGTGCGGGCCCGCAAGTTCCTGCACCTTTGTACAGTCAGTGGCCCCGGCAGATCCGGGTCGTAGCGGAGAAAGTCCGGGGCCGCTGATGTAATGCCGGAAAAGTTAATCACCACCAACACCGGCCGGAATTTTAGCGGCTGGTTTTGAGTTTATTGACCTGAAAACACTAACCCTGTGAAAACAAACGCCCGCCGGCCGGCCCTCGTGGTTGGTCGGCGGTTTTTTGTGACCCTGTGCCGGGAAAGCCTATATTCGGTATCCGAATTCAGTTAGTGGCGCCCGGCTATGCAGATTTTGCACAAAGTTTCCCTTGATCAGCTGTTCGTCCTCGACATCGAAACCGTGCCCTGTGTGGGCTGCCACGATGAGCTGAACGACATGCTGCGCCTGCTCTGGGAGCATAAGTGCCACGCACTACGCCGCGAGAAAGGCTGGCAGTCCAGCGCCGCCGACGTAGAGCCCCTGCCCGACCACCTGCACGCCACCAGCTTGTTTGAGCAGGCCGGCATCTACGCCGAGTTTGGCAAGGTGGTGTGCATTTCCGTCGGCTGCTTTTTCTTCGACAAGCAGGAGGAGCGGTGGCGCTTCCGGGTGAAAAGCTTTGCCGACCACGACGAGAAAACCATGCTGCGCGAGTTTGCCGCCCTGCTGGCCCGCAAGCCCAACTACCTGCTCTGCGCCCACAACGGCAAAGAGTTCGACTTCCCGTACCTGGGCCGGCGCCTGCTCATCAACGGTCTGCAGCTGCCGCCCCAGCTAGATGTAGCCGGCAAAAAGCCGTGGGAAATCAACCACCTCGACACGATGGAGCTCTGGAAATTTGGCGACCGGAAGTCCTACACGTCCCTGGCGCTGCTGGCCGCCATGTTCGGCATTCCCACGCCCAAGGACGACATTACGGGAGCCGACGTGGCCCGCGTGTACTACACCGACAACGACCTGCCGCGCATCGTGCACTACTGCCAGAAGGACATCATCACCACGGCCCGCCTGCTCCAGAAATTCCGGGGCGAAGAGCCTTTCTCGGACGAAGCCGTGATGTACGCCGACGAGCTGAGCGCCGTGATGCGCCGGGCCTGAGGCACCGAGTTACTTGGCAGCGGGCAAGGTATCCAATAGCTGCCAGATAGCGCTGAACTGCTTCGTCAGGACTTCGTTTTCGTCAAGCGCTACATTGGTGATGAACACTTTGCCGATGCCGGTTTGCGGGTTGTAGAACATAAACGACGAAGCGCCCGGGTCGCTACCGGTGTGCCCGATCTGGCCGTTGCGGCGGATAGCCCAGAAAATACCGGAGTTGGGCTCTTTCGGGTTGAGGTTGCGTGGGGGAGAGGCAGCCGCAAACTGCGGCCCCAGCATCGCCTGAAACGAGGTGGGCGTTAGCAGAGGGGAAGGCTGACCGGCCGCGCCCCGCAGGATTTCGGCGAGATAGAGGCCCAGGTCGTGGGGCGTAGTGAGCAGGCCGCCGTCGGGATAGGTAAGAAGCGAGTAGGGGCGGAGAGGCTTGCCGCTGGGCTTGTAGTTGACGGCGTAGCGGTTGGCGCGGCGGGGCTCGTACAGCCAGCCGGAATCTTGCATCTTCAGCGGCTCGAAGATGTAGCGGCGGGTATACTCGGCAAAGCTCAGGCCCGACTTCAGCTCAATCAGATAAGCGGCCAGCGCGGCGCCGATGTTGCTGTAGTGATACGCGGTGCCGGGCGCATCGGGGCTGAAGTTGGCGGGGCGAAACGTGCGGCCCTTCGGGCTCAGGTACTCGCGCAGAAATGCGGCCAGCTGCCGCCGGGCCAGGGCGTGCCGCTCCGCCGAGTCGAGGGCCGCCGTGGCCGTGGTCCGGGGCACGTAGGCTTTCCGGTAGGCCGCTTCGCGGTCGATAATGCCCGAGGTGTGCGTGGCCAGCTGACGAATGGTAATGGGCTGGGCCGGCGCCTGGGGGTGGTGCACGGCAAAGGGCAGCACCTTGTTAATGGGCGTATCGAGGGAGAACAGCCCCTGCTCCACGGCTTTCAGCAAAGCCACCCCAATAAAGGTTTTGCTGACTGAGCCCACGTTCTGCATGGTGCCGGTTGAGTAAGGCTGCCGGGCTTGCCGGTTGGCATACCCGAAGCCGTGCTCGTACAGGATGCCGGTGCTGCTCACCACGGCCACCCCAAAACCCGGCAGCCCGGAGGCCGAAGCCAGGCGGCTCAGTTGGGCGGTGAGCGAGTCGGGAGCAGTTGCCTGCGCCACGCCAAGCAGCGGGAGGCTCAACAGGGCTGCCAGGGCAAGGAAACGTTTCATAGTCGGAGAAAGGGGAAGCAGAAAATCAGCCGCAAGTATAGGCCCGTTCCGGCGAAAGCCGTACCCGCGCGCCTCCGCCACTCCGGCGCGGGCCTTCTAGATGTGTCCAACCCCCTCCGGCACTTGGCCGCGAGTTTTCAACACGGCAGCGCAAGCGTCCGAGACGTCAGCGCGAGCGGCCTACACCTCAGCGCGAGCGTCCGAGACGTCAGCGCGAGTGTCCTACACCTCAGCGCGAGCATTTAAAGGGGTTCCGGCAGCGTATGAAGCCCCGCCGGATGCGTATGAAACGTCAGCGCGAGTTATTATTGGCCCTGCGGGGGCCTGGGATGAGTAACGAAAAAGGCCCCTTCCGAATGAAAGAGGCCTTTTCCAGGAAAAGAAATTCGGGAGTCCGGCGCGGGCCTAGAGCATACCGGCCACTAAGCCGGGCAGCACACCCAGCACCACCGTGAGCAACGCCAGCAGCAGGAGCGTGGCCGACTGAAACGGGCCTACCGGCACCGGGGCGGCCGTGGTTTCGTCCTCAGTCGGGCGCATGTACATGGCAATGATGGGGCGCAGGTAGTAGTAGATGCTCACCATCGACATCACCACGGCAAACACCACCAGCCCGATGTAGCCATTCTCCACGGCCGCCGCGAAGATGAAGAACTTACCGAAGAAGCCACCCGTGAGCGGAATACCAGCCAGGCTCAGCATGGAAACCGTGAGGGCGAAGGCCAGCAGCGGGTTGGTCTTGGCCAGGCCGTTCAGCCCGTCGTAGTCCTCGCGCATGCGGGCATCGGCTACCAGCTTGAGTACCCCAAAGGCCGATACCGTGGCCACCGAATAAGCCAGGGAGTAGAACATAATGCCGTTGGCCGAGGCTCCGTACAGCTGCCCGTTGAAAGCTACCAGCGCAATGAGCAGGTAGCCAGCGTGCGAAATGCTGGAGTACGCCAGCATCCGCTTCACGCTGGTTTGGGCCACGGCGCCCACGTTGCCGATGAGCAGGGTGAGTACGCACATGGCGGTGAGGGTGGGCAGCCAGACACCCTGGGCATTGGCGGCGGGGAAAGCCTGCACGAGCAGCTTAAGGAAGGCGGCGAAGCCGGCGGTTTTCACCACCGTGCTCATAAAGGCGGCGAAGAACGTGGGCGTGCCCTCGTACACGTCGGGCGTCCAGAAGTGGAAAGGCGCCGCCGATACTTTAAAGCCAATACCCACCAGCATAATCAGCATGCCGATGTAGAGCATGGGGGTGAGCGACTCGAAGCCGGGGGCCGGGTTCTGCACCGCCGCGCTGATCTGGCTTAGCTCGAAGGTGCCCGTAGCCCCGTACACCAGCGCCACGCCAAAAAGCAGCACCCCGGTGAAGAAGGAACCCATCAGAAAGTACTTCAGGGCGGCCTCGTTGGAGCGCAGGTTGCGCTTGTCGGAACCGGCCAGCACGTACATGGCCACGCTCAGGATTTCGATGCCCAGGAACAGCATCAGCAGGTGGTTGTAGCTCACCAGCATGATGGCGCCCACCAGCGAAAACAGCAGCAGGGAGTAGTACTCCGCCAGGTTCGGCTCACCGTCGCGCACGTACTTCTGCGAAAAGGGCAGCAGCAGCAGCGCCGTAACTACCACAATGCCCGTGAAGGCCACCGAGAAGTTATCGACCACCAGCATTCCGCTGAAGAACGACAGCGGGCCGGCGTTCCAGTCGAGGTAGTTTACCCCAAGGGCCACCAGCAGAATGAGCATCGCCACGGGCAGCAGCAACCGGTTGGAGCGCAGAAAGCCCAAAAACAGGTTGGCCAGGCCCAGGACGGAAAGTACAATGATGGAATTCATATTCGTCTCGATGTAGAGCGAAGCAGCAAGGCGCTACGCTTAGCGGTTTACTACTTCGTTCAGGATGCCCAGCACACTGCCTTCCGACAGGTGCAGGAACGTGTTCGGGAACAAGCCAATCCAGAACACCAGCACGATGAGCGGTACCAGCAAAGCCAGCTCGGCGCCGGTGAGGTCGGTGAAGGTTTCGGTGAACGAGGAATCGGGGCCGAGCATCACGCGCTGGAACATGCGCAGCAAATACACCGCGCCCAGAATAATGGTGACGCCGGCTACCGCGCCCATCCAGGCGTTGAACTCGTACACGCCTGCCAGCAGCAGGAACTCACCCACGAAGCCGTTGGTGAGGGGCAAGGCTACCGTGCCCAGCAGCAGCACCAGAAAGCAAACCGTGAGCACGGGGGCTTTGCGGGTGAGGCCGCCCAGGTCGGCAATGTTGCGGGTGCCGGTGCGGCGCTCAATGGCGTCGGCAATGAAGAACATACCCACCACGTTCACGCCGTGGGCCAGCATCTGGATGGCGGCGCCCTGCATGCCCATCTGGGTCAGCGAAAACACGCCGGCAATCATCAACCCCACGTGGGAAAGGGAGGAGTAGGCAATGAGCCGCTTCACATCCTGCTGCCGAATAGCAATAATGGCCCCGTAGATGATGCCGATGATGGCCAGGATCAGGACCAGGTTTTGCCAGTAGTCGGTGCCGAGCGGTACCACCGGAATCAGCCAGCGCATGCAGCCGTAGATGCCCATTTTGAGCATGATGCCCGAGAGCAGCATGGTAGCCGGCGCCGGGGCCTCAGTGTAGGTATCGGGCTGCCAGGTGTGGAAGGGGAAGATGGGCATCTTCACGGCGAAGGCCGCGAAAATCAGCCAGAACACCCATACCTGCGTTGCAGCCGGCAGGTTCAGGTTGTAGAACGAGGCAAGGGCCGAGTTGTGGGCCGACAGGCCATCAGCCGAGGGGCCGGTCTGAAAGTAGAGGTACACGAAGCCGGCCAGCATGAACAGCGAGCCGATGATGGTGTAAAGGAAGAACTTGAACGTAACGCGGGCCCGGTTCACGCCGCCCCACACGCCGGCCAGGAAGTAAATCGGAATCAGGGCCACCTCCCACATGAAGTAGAACAGGAAGGCATCCTGGGCCGTGAATACGCCCACTAGGCCGGTTTGCATAAACAGCACCAGCGCGTAGAATACCGACTCGTTTTCGAAGTTGCGGCGGAAGGCGCTCAGCAGAATGATGGGTACCAGCACGGCCGTCAAGAGCACCAGCAACAAGCTCAGCCCGTCCATGCCCACCGCGAAGCGGATGCCGGCCGAGGGAATCCAGTTCAGGTCGTAGGCGAACTGGCCGGCGTGGTTGGTGTTGAAGGTGAAGGCAGCGTAAGCGGCCAGCGCAAGTTCAACCAGGGCCGCGCCCAGCGCCGGAACCCGGGCCGCACGGCCTTTGAAGAAGTGCAGCAGCAGGGCGGCCGCCACGGGCCAGAGTAGGAGAAGGACGGTGAGCATGCTTTACTGTGAGGGTGCGGTGATTTTCAATTGGGCTAGCCTAACTGTTAGCGTATTTTTCGTTTGTATACAATCCAAGAGCCGTACATCAATTTTCCCGTCGAGTCCATATCAGTTTCTGAAACAGCTAATTCATTATTTTTAACGGAGTATCTCATTCGGTAATTATTCTCAAAGACAAAGCAGCCAGAGCGTCTGTGTGTATCAACTATGAGTTCTTTTCTGGTGGGTTCGTAAGTAGCAGGATAATCATTTTCGTCAATGGAAGCCATTAATTTATCACCGTGTTGATGAATGATAATTGATGGAACAGAGTCCTGACTAGACTTCTCAATCCACTTTCCTACAAATCTTACTTCGTCATTTGAGCAAGAGGAAAGAATGAAAATAGTAGCTAGAAGGAGGATTGATTTCATGAATCAAACTCTTCTAACTATGTTTAAAACTTCCCGAAGTTCAGCGCCAGCACCAGCACGATGCCCACTACCATCAGGATGAGGTAGGTTTCCACGGAGCCGGTCTGCACGTAGCGCAGGAGTTGGCCCCCACCCATAGTCAGGCGACCGAAGCCGTTCACGATGGGGTCGATGATACCGTTTTCGACGTAGCGGAACAGGCCGTTCGAAAGCCACATGATGGGGCGCACAATCAGGGCGTTGTACAACTCGTCGATGTAGTACTTGTGGTAGATCAGGTTTTCAAGGAAGCCGCGTGACTGGCCGTCTTCCACCGGGCGCACCCCGCGGCTCACGTACTGCACGTAGGCCAGGATGATGCCCAGCACACCCGCGCCCACCGAAAGGCCGATGAGCATAAGCTCCGTAGCGTGGTCGGCGTGTACCGCGAAAGCAGCCGGATTGATTTTCTGCGAGTAGGTGAACAGCGGCGCGAGGAAGTTGGCGAGGTAGGCGTTGTTTTCGCCCAGGAAGAAGGGCGCGTTCATAAAGCCCCCCACGGCCGCCAGAATCGCCAGCACAACAAGCGGCAGCGTCATGGAAGCCGGCGACTCGTGCAGGTGATGCTTCTGCTCCGCGGTGCCCCGGAACTCGCCGAAGAAGGTGAGGAACAGCAGGCGGAACATGTAGAAAGCCGTCAGGAAGGCGGTGAACAAGCCTACCGCGTACAGCACCTTGCTGTGCTCGAAGGCGTGCAGCAGGATTTCGTCTTTGGAGAAGAAGCCCGAGAAAGGCGGGATGCCGGCAATGGCCAAACAGCCAATCAGGAAGGTGATGAACGTAATGGGCAAAGCTTTGCGCAGGCCGCCCATGCGGCGCATGTCCTGCTCGTTGCTCATGGCGTGAATCACGGAGCCCGCGCCCAGGAACATTAGCGCCTTGAAAAAAGCGTGCGTGAGTACGTGGAACAGGGAAGTGCTGTAGCCCATTACGCCCAGGGCCAGGAACATGTAGCCCAGCTGCGAAACGGTGGAGTAAGCCAGCACCTTCTTGATGTCGTTCTGGGCCAGGCCGATGGTGGCCGCAAACAGGGCCGTGGCCGCGCCGATGATGGCAATAACCTCGAGCGTATCGGGGGCCAGCGTGAACAGCACGTTGGCGCGCAGAATCATGTAGATACCCGCCGTAACCATGGTGGCGGCGTGAATCAGGGCCGAAACCGGGGTAGGACCAGCCATGGCGTCGGGCAGCCAGGTGTAGAGCGGCAGCTGGGCCGATTTACCGGTAGCGCCCACGAACAGCAGCAGCGTAATCACCGTGACGATGCTCACGGTATAAGGCCCGAACTGGTTTAGGGCAGCTTTCTGGAAAACCTCCCCAAACTGCACGGAGCCGAAGGTGAGGTAAATCAGGAAGATGCCGAGCAGGAAGCCCAGGTCGCCGACGCGGTTGATGATGAAGGCTTTCTTGGCGGCATTGTTGTAGCTGGTGTTCTTGTTCCAGAAGCCGATGAGCAGGTAGGAGCACAGCCCCACGCCTTCCCAGCCGATAAACAGAATCACGAAGTTGGCGCCCAGCACCAGCACCAGCATGCTGAACACGAACAGGTTCAGGAAGGAAAAGAATTTGCCCACGTTCTCGTCGTGGTGCATGTAGCCGATGCTGTAGACGTGAATCAGGAAGCCCACGCCCGTCACGAGCAGCAGCATAATCAAACTGAGCTGGTCGATCTGGTAAGAAAAGGGAATCTGCAGGGAGCCGACCGAAATCCAGTCGAACAGCGTGACGGTGTACTGGTACTGAAAATTCAGGAACAGAAACACCGAAATGGCGAACGAGCCCAGCACGGCCAGGCTGCTGATGGCCCCGGCCACCGTGCCCGAGAGCCGGCGGTTGAGCAGCCCGTTGATGAGAAAGCCCAGGAACGGCAGCAGCGGAATGAGCACGTACAGAATCGTGGGGTACGGTGCGCCAGCAGCAGGTAGTACAGTTTCTTGCATATCGTAGGGTCTTGGGGGCTTAGGGTCTTGGGATCTTGGATTTCGTTGGTTTAACTTGTTCAACTGAACAAAAAACCAAGACCCTAAGACCCTAAGACCCTAAGACCCAAAACTAGAATTTGAGTCGAGTCAGCAGATTAACGGCGGTGTTCTGAACGTTGCGGTAGATCATCACGATGATGGCCAGGCCCACGGCCACTTCGGCGGCGGCTACGGCCATGATGAAGAACACGAAGACCTGCCCGTTGGGGTCGGAGCGGTAGGCCGAAAAGGCCGTCAGCAGCACGTTCACGGCGTTGAGCATTAGCTCCACGCACATAAAGATGATAATGGCGTTGCGCCGGGTGAGCACGCCCAGCACCCCGATAGAAAACAGGGCCGCGGCGAAGAAAACGTAGTACTGAAGAGGAACCGTTTGGATAACCTGCGGTATATTCTGGTCCATGCGGTAGGGCTGACGGCGAAGTAATGCCCTGCCAGAGCAGATACGACAGGGCCATTAGCTGGCAAAAGTAGCCCGAAAATCGGAAAACGCCACCCTTAAAATAACAGACCGGCCCGCGCCGGCAGACTAGGTCGGCAATTGCCAACGGGCAGGAATGCCGTTGCTATCTACCCGGAGGATGGAAGCCAAGTAATATAGGCTGTGTCTACTGTTGCAGATGCTTTATATATTTAAATAAGACGATATGAACCAACTGACAAGCGCCGCAGTTAGCGAAGCCTATCGGCCGACGCTACGTTGCGTGGCGGATGGAAGGTTAGTAAATCTTACAAGATAGGGTATAGTGATTTGAAGAACTTTAGGGTACTTGATTATTTCTATTGCTAAAACCTGCACTTTTACCTTGGTAACTGTGCGCTAACGTGTTATAAGTCAGACGTAGTTGTACTTTTTCATTTTGCACTTTCAAGCCCACCCTATGAAAAAACTGCTTACTCTACTACTCCTGCTGCTCCTGAGCAGTACGGCATCTTGGGCAGCCACTTACTACACCTTTGTCGGGGGTGGCACCAGTGGACCATGGAATAACTCCGGCACCACTAAGACGTGGACCACTGACCCCACCGGGCAGACCATTGTTGGTTCGCCAGCCGCGGCACCGCTTTCCAATGACGTACTAGTTATTCTGAATGGCTACACCGTCAATCTGACGGCCAACGTCACGACCACGGGGCATACCATTACAATTCAGAGTGGGGGCGTGCTGGATCAGGCTACGTTTAGCTTTTCTGCCAGTAACCCGGCGCTTACACTGAGCGGAACCGGTCTGCTACGACTGAAAAGTGTAAGCTTTCCCAAAAGTGCGGCTAACACTTTTGCCAGCGCCGGTTCGCTCACGGTAGAATACTACGACCTTGGCTCAGTGACCTTGCCGGCAATTGGCACGTACCGCAACTTAGTGCTTAGTCGGACAGGCGCTACGAACGTCACCGTAACGCAGCCCAACAACACCGCTCTCACAATTACGGGTACGCTCAAGACCAGCCGGACTGGCGTAGGTGCGCTGACGTTTGCTGCGGGCAGTAATGCTCTTACGCTGAATGATAACGTAACGATTGGTGCTGGTACAACGCTTACAGCAAGCGGAGCTATTACCAGTGTGGGCAATATCACCAACAACGGCACAATCAATACCACCAGCATCATCACGTTTTCGGGGGCGGCAAACCGGACGCTCGCGGCAAATGGCCCAACGACATTCAAAGCTGTAGTTGTTAATAAAGGAACAAACCAGCAGTATATTCAAAGTATTACGTCGAGTGCTTCCGGCAATTTCAGCCTGGATATGACTTATGGGGGCTACATCGTGGATTTGCGCAATGGTACCCTCAGATTGGGAAGCAACATCACCTTGGCTCGCTTGCGAGACGACACAAACGGCCAGGTTGGATATGAAGTGCCGGCTTCTGCCGGCTTGTGGATTGATGGCGCAGACGTGACGCTGCCAGGCAACATGGGCGGTAGCAACAAGGGGATAGGCGGCGGCTTTATTTGTCGTGGGGCTTTCCGTATCAGTGCCGGCAAGTTCACCAGCAACCGTAACGACGGCGCCGTGATTGGCGATGTGGGCAGCTACCTTATTGAGGGCGGCGTAGTATCCGTAGAAAAGTTCAGCCCACGTAAAGAAGGAACTCCCGTTGGCAGCTTTGTGATGACCGGCGGTGAATTCAACGTTAAGGGAACAGGTGCCCAGATTGACCGGCAAAAAGCGTTTGATCGGTTTTGCCTGGATTCGCCCACCAATAGCTTTTCAATGAGCGGTGGGACTATCAATATATATAATGCCGAGGGCAATGATGGGGTGAAAATTGGCCCTGCCATTGGTAATTACTCGGTAACCGGAGGAAATTTTAATGTCATTCTGCCGCCCAGCGGCGATGCTTATCCTGGGACCGTCAATATTAGCTCAACCGCTCCTTTTTGGAATTTAACTGTTTCAGAACCGGTAGCCGCAGCCGGTACTACAGTCGCCTGGGCAGTAAGCCCGATTACGGTGCTGAATGATCTGAAGATCGAATCTGGAACAAACAATGCCACATTTACTGCTAATAACAACGCGGTAACCGTGCAAGGCAGCTTTACCGTTGGTGCCGGGGCAACTTACCTGCCGGGTACCAACGTCACTTCCTTCACTGGCAGCAAAGACCAGACGCTGCAGATCGATGGCACTATTGGCGCTACAGGCAGCCTGGGCTTTAATCAGTTGCTGATGGATAAAACCAACGGTACCCTTACCCTGGCTGGTTCCGCAACAGCTTCTATGCGCGTACGCAGCACGCTCACGCTGGAGAACGGTGTGTTCAACGATGCCGGCAAAGTGCTGACGGTATTGGGCAATGTGGTGAACTCGGCTACGCACACCAGCAGTGGCACTACTACCGGCAGCATTACGCTGGGCGGCAGTTTGCTGCAAACCCTGTCAGGCGACGGTACGGGTATTTTTGGCAACCTGATCATCGACAACTCTTTTGGCGCTGCCGGTGCCGTATCCGTGCAAATGGCGGCTGAGCAGACCATTAGTGGTAAGCTGACCCTGCTTCGGGCAAAACTCTTCGACATTGGCACGTACCGTCTATACATCACCTCGGTAAGCCAGGATGCCATATCGGGCGGTGGAAATGCTTTCTCCAACACCCGTATGATTCTGACCGCCGGCAACCAGTCAGACGGCGGTATCCGCAAAACCTATGGCTCGCTGACTGCCTTCGTGTTTCCGGTGGGTACTAAAGTCGGTGCTAACTACTACTATACTCCGGCCAGTATTACGCTCACGGCGGCACCTACCAAGTATGGTAAGATTAACGTAGCTCCGGTAAACGCCGTCAACCCGTTTGCCACAAACAAAAGCGCTGCGCTGCAGTACTACTGGAAAGTAACGGAGCACGATTTTTCGGGGCTGGCCGTCAACAAGGTGATGCATACGTATTCGGCTTCGAACGACCTGATATTCGCTGGAAACATCAAAACCGATTATGTGCCGTCTTATTACAACCCTGCGACGGTAACCTGGAATACCCCGGCTGTGACTGCACCTGCAGTTTCCAAGGATGACGTAGTAGAAAACACCGCCACCATTGACATTAAGTTCAACGCCGTTAACATCAACGGCGAGTATACGGCCGGCTACCCAGCCGCCTTCGGCGAAATCAAGAAGTTCTACAGCCTGACGACCGGCAACTGGCATACGGCTGGTACCTGGTCGCGTGAAAGCCACACCGGTACTCCGTCTGCCGAAATTCCCGGATCCGGTAATCCGGTCTTCATCGGCAACAACCATGTGGTAACGGTTCTGACGAATGGGGCTACTTCCGGCAGCCTGCAGATTGACAAGGGCGCTGTGCTGGACCTTGGTACCACCACCGGACACAACTTTGGTTCGCTGCCCGAAGAAGTGGTGCAGGGCTCCGGTACTTTACGCATTTCCACCACGGCCACTACGGCAGCCTTCCCGGGCGGTGATTTCGCCAACTTCCTGGGTGCCCAGGGTGGTACGGTAGAATACTATACCACGGGTGCTGCCAGCTTCACGCTGCCCGCAAATACGGTAGCTTCTTATTATAACCTGGTATTGAACGCTGGCAGCGGCCGCACCATTACCCTGCCTAACCAGAACCTGCGCATTTACGGCGACCTGAATGCGGGCACACTGGCCGGCTTCACAGGCACGGCTACCATGAGTGCCCTCACCAACGGTAATCTGGTGGTGGATGGGAACATTGATGTGCAGGGCGGCAAACTCCTCTACGGTGCCGCTACGCGCAGTGTGGTAGTAAGCGGCAATGTACAGGTGGGTGATGCCGCCGGGGCTACCTTTGGCATCGAAACGGGTACTGCAACTAATACGCTTCAGATTGGGGGCAGTGTCGTAAACAAGGGCACGTTTGCGCTGGCTCCTGCCGGCGGCAAAGTAAACGTGACCTTCACCGGCGCTACTGACCAGAAAATTACGGGCGCAGGTATTGCTACCAGCCTGAATACGGTAACGATAAACAAAGGCACTTCTCGTACGCCTGTGCTTACGCTGGACGTAGCCGGTACGCTTACCGTGCCCGACGCCACCAATAACTGGCTGGTTCTCACGAACGGCACGTTTAGCTTTGCCAAGCCCGACAAAACCATTACGGTTAACACAGGCGAGTACACGATAGGCAGCACGGCGGGCCTGACGGTAAACGGCGTCGGCGCGGTTATCAACCTGGCCACGGGGGCTACCACCCAACTGGATGGCCGTTTGAGCGCGCTGCAGGGTACCATCAACGTCGGCCAGAGCATTGAGTACTCGGGTGCTACGCAGCCGGAAATTGTCGTAACAGCCGGCACGTTGAACGTGAACGGTCAGATTCGGCGCCCGCTTACTACTACGCAAGGCTCACTAACTTATGCTCAGAGTGGAGGTAATGTAACGGTAGGAAACAGTACTTCCTTTGCGCTGAACAACAGCCGCGCCGTCTTTGAAGTACTCAATTCCGGTACATTTACCATGACCGATGGTACCCTGAAGGTGTTACGCACCCTGGGGGTAGCCGCTACGCCAGACGTATATCTGCACCCGGCTGGCAGCACCGTTACGGGCGGGGAGGTTATCCTGGGAAATACCACGGCTCCTGGCCTGCTGAAGCTGGACACCACCGTGCCGTTGTATAGCCTGAAGGTTGAGAACGGCACCAATACCGCTCAGCTCCTGCAAAATCCGCTGACGCTGAAAGGCAACCTCACGATTGGTAACGCCACCTCGGTGTTCGATGCCAATGGCCTGGACGTATCCGTAGCCGGCAACTTCACGAACAACAACACGGCTACCACAACGAACCTGACGACCGGAGGCTACCGGGTGCAAAGCGCTTCGCAAACCACCACGCTGAACGGCTCAGTAGCCAGCCAAACGGTAGCGGGTGCTGGAACCAACGTCACCAGCTTTGCTAATCTGGTGATAAACAATACCCTGTCGGGTGGAAAGGTGACGCTGGCGGCCAATTCCACGCTGCGCGTGAATGGCCAGCTGACGCTCACCAAAGGCGAACTGGCCGATGGGGGCAATACCATTTCCGTAGTAGGCAACGTGGTAAACTCAGCCAAGCATAGCGGGGCGGGTAAAATAGTGCTAATCAACACCACTGCTCAGAATATCGGCGGTGATGGTACGGGTATCTTTGGTAACCTGGAGCTGAACAACAGCGCCGGCGCAACCACTCTGGCTGCTCAGCAGGTGGATGGCGTACTCACGCTTACGAGCGGCAACCTGACTATTGGCTCCAACTTGTTGAAGCTGACTAACACAGCAGGTGCTATTGCCGGAGCGCCCTTCTCTGCCACGAAGATGATCATCACCAACGGCTCGGTGGCCGATGGCGGCGTGCAGAAGTCGTTTACCACCGGTGTAGCCTCCTTCACCTTCCCGGTAGGGGTGACTGACAAATACACGCCGGCTATCTACACAATCAGTGCTAACACCTTGCCGGGTGTCCTCACGGTTGCTCCGGTTAACACGGCGCATCCCTCTACCACGAGTGGCAACAATTCGCAGCTGAACTACTACTGGCGCGTGAGCGGCACGGGCTTCAATGGCCTTGTCGCTACGCATCAGTACACGTTCCTGCCAGCCGACGCGCAAGGCACCTCCAGTCAGAAAACCCAGTACGTGCCCGGTCGTTTCCTCATCAATCAATGGGCACCGGTTGGCGGTGTGACGGGCACCGGCAATACAGCGGTTGTTAGTACTGGCCTGATTACCCTTACGGGTGCTGCGTACCTGAACGGCGACTATACAGCCGGGGTAGGTGGTACCACGGTTGGTGCCACTGAATTCGGCACGGTGAGCGTGTATTACAGCCGTGCGGGGGCTGCCAACGTTACAACAACGGGAGCTACTTGGTCGGATGTGAATACCTGGACCCTGACCTCAGACGGTTCAGGCCCGGCCGTAGCGGCTGCCCCTACGGCCGGCACGCCGGTCGTTATCCTGCCGAACCACGTGGTGAAAACCACAACGGCCGGCCAGAGTGCTTCCTCGCTCACGCTGAACGGCACGCTGGATATCAGTAGCTACACCTCCAATAACTTCGGAGTAGTGACGGGCACCGGGCGGTTGAAAATCAACTCCTCTACCTTCCCGGCCGGCAACTACGACGACTTCACCAGCATCGCCGGCGGCACGGTAGAATACACGGGTCTGATTGTGACGCTGCCACCCCGCTCCATCTACAACAACCTGGTCTTTTCGGGTTCGGGCGCTTCGGCTACCAAGTCGCTTGGCAACGTGCCCTTGCAACTCAACGGCTACATGCAGATTGAGGCCGGCAACACCGTCAACAACAACGACAACATCGATGTAACCCTGCTGAACCCGGCGCAGCCACTTACCAACAATGGCAATGTAAACCTGGGCTCGGGCAACCTGACGCTGGCCGGAGCAGTGGTGAACAACACGGGCGCGAGCCTGACGTTGGCCGGAGGCAATGCCGTTATCGGGACCACGCTTACCAACGCTGGCACCATCACGGCCGGCAACGGCAGCGTAGCCGTGGGCTCCAGCCTCACCAACTCGGGAACCTACAACCACGGCGACGGGGCACTAACTGTTTCGACGAATCTGGAAAACGCAGGCGTATTCAATGCTCTGAGCCAGGACGGAACGGTGACCGTGAGCGGCAACCTCGCTAACTCCGGTTCCCTGGAGGCTGGCAACGGGGCGCTGGTCGTAAGCGGCAACCTCACCAACTCGGGCAACTACGCAGCCAACGCCAACGTGCTGACGCTTGCCGGGGACTTCGTAAACCAGGGCAACTTCAACGCGGGTAGTGGCACCATCAGCCTGCAGGGCAACTGGACCAACTCGGCTACCTTCATGCCGGCTACCAGCACGGTACGCTTCCTGAGCAGCCAGGCCCGCACCCTGAGCGGCACTACCACGTTCTATAACCTGAACAAAGTAGGCAGCGGCTCCCTTACCATGCAGCAGAACGTGACGGTGAGCAACCTGCTTAGCCTCAACAGCGGCAACATTATCACCGGCACGAATACCCTGCGCCTTACCAACACCGGCGCGCAGCCGGTAATCGGGGAGAGCCTGGGGGCCTACATCCTGGGCAAGCTGGCTATGGTATTCCCCACCACAGCCTACGCCACCCGCTCGTTCCCGGTGGGCAACTACAATATTCGCAACGAGGACTTCTACCGCCCGGTTATCATCACGGCTCAGGGCGGCAGCAGCTTAGGAGCAGAAGTACTGGTAGAAATGGTCCAGGAGTCGGCCACTGGTCCGGTAGCAACTACCGACCCGCGCATTTCCAACCTTTCGCGGGTACGCTACTACCGCATCTTCACCCTTGCCGGGACTATCAATCAGCCCACGGTGCGCCTGAGCTTCAATACCAACCGGGAGGATGAGGAAATCAACGTGCCCAGCAACCTGCGCATTGCCCGGTCCAGCGTGAGTACGCCCGCCGAATCGGGCGGCACCTGGACCAACGAAGGCGGCGCCGGGGTGTTCTCACCCGCCGCGCCGGCTGGCTACGTAACCTCCGGCTCTACCACCATCACCAACAATTCGTTGTTTGCGCTGGCTTCGACCAACCTGGTAGACAACCCGCTCAACAACGACCTGACCCCGCTGCCGGTACAGCTGGTGGCTTTCTCGGCCAAGGCCGTGGGTGCCACGGTACAGCTGTCCTGGGCTACGGCCTCGGAGAAAAACAGCTCCCACTTCGTAGTGGAACGCTCCCTCAATGGCCGTGACTTTGTGGCCCTGACGCAGGTGGCGGGCAATGGCACTACCACCAACTACCACACCTACGCCGCCACCGATGCCAAGCCTTTCCAGGGCCTGTCGTACTACCGGTTGCGCCAGGTAGACTTGGATGGTCGTACTACCCTGAGCTCAGCAGTAACCGTTACGGTCACGACGACGGCCAAAGCCTCGATGCAGGCGTATCCGAACCCCTCGGATGGCAGCCAGCTGCGCGTGCTGACAGTAGGCTTGCGCGGCCAGGGCACGCTACGCATCCTCGATGGCTTCGGCCGCACAGTGCAGCAGCAGGCCGTAAGCCTCACGCAGGCTCAGCAGGAGCTGACGGTAACGCCCGCCGCTCGTCTGGCTGCCGGTATGTACATCATCACCGTGCAGACGCCTGGCGGACTGTATTCGCAGAAGCTGGTGGTGAAGTAGCTTTGATGCTACCCACGTCCTCAAAAGCGGCTCCCCATCTTGGGGAGCCGCTTTTTGCTTTTCAGGGTATTTAGCTGCTTCGATTACTCTCATTACACACGGCGGTTAACGCGTACCTTCGCCGCTCGCACCTTTTTCCGCCAATTCCCTCCCGTATGAGCCTTACCATTGGCAGCCTCCCGGAGCTGCAACAGTACGAAACCCAGGAGCTAGGCACCTCCGCCTGGCACACCATCACCCAGGAGCAGATCAACCATTTTGCGGCCGCCACGCTCGATTTTCAGTGGATTCACCTGGACGCGGACCGCGCCGCGGCCGAGTCACCGTTTGGGGGCACCATTGCGCACGGCTACCTCACCGTAGCGCTGCTGCCTTACCTCTGGAACCAGATTGTGACGATTGAGAACCTGAAAATGCAAGTGAACTACGAAATCGAAGCCCTGCGCTTCAACCAGGCCGTGCTGGTAAACAGCGAAGTACGCCTGCAAGCCAAGCTGCTATCGGTGAAAGACCTGCGCGGCATTGCCAAAGCCCGCATTGAGGTAAATCTGGAAATCAACGGCAGCCGCAAGCCGGCCTATACTGGCATCATCACCTTCCTGTACCACTTCCAGTAAGGCACACGCCGTTTCGAAAGGGCCGTACGCCCTTTCGAAACGCATCTACGCCGCTTAGAAGGGCCTTTACGCCGCCATAAGCGGTGGAGCGCAGAGCGGGCGGAATATTTTCGGCGCCGCTAAAATATCTTGCCGGCTGGCGCGTCTGCGTCAGTAGAATGGAAACCATTGCTTTACCCCTCGATGCTTCGCTGATGACGGCCGGCCACCAGGACCTGCAGATACAGGAAGCCGTGCGCACCCAGCGCAAGCGCCTGCTGGCGTTCATTCGCCGCCGCATCCCCGACGAGGCGGAAGCCGAAGACGTGTTGCAGGACGTGTTTGCCGAACTGGTAGAAAGCTACCGGATGCTGAAGCCCGTAGAGCAGGCCGCTGCCTGGCTTTTTCGGGTGGCCCGCAACAAAATCACGGACCTGTACCGGCGCAAGCGCACTACCTCGCTGGAAGCGGAAATGGCCGCATACTCCGATGATGAGGAGAATTCCCTGCTGCTGGCCGACCTGCTGCCCGCCACCGACGATGCGCCGGAAAACCGCCTGCTGCGCGAAACGCTGATGGAAACCCTCAGCGACGCCCTGGCCGAACTGCCGGCCGCTCAGCGACAAGTGTTCATCTGGCACGAGCTGGAAGACAAGACCTTTCGTGAAATGGAGGAGGAAACCGGCGTTCCGCTCAAAACCCTCATTTCGCGCAAGCACTACGCCGTGCAGCACCTGCGCAAACGCCTCCAGACGCTCTACACCGAGCTATTTACGGATTGAGTTGTTGGTCGAGAGTTGTCAGTTGCCAGTATCACTGCTATTGATACAGCAACGCTGACGGCTCTCACTACCTGACAACTATCAACTGATAACTGACAACAAAAATGAACCGCTCCTTCTGGCTGCTGCGCGGCCTCAAATTCGTACTTTTCGCCGTTCTGTTTGTGGCCGTGGCGGGCTACGTAACCATGCGCCTGTGGAACTGGCTGCTGCCCGACCTGTTCAATCTGCCGCTTATCAGCATCTGGCAGGCGCTGGGCCTGCTCGTGCTTTCCCGTATCCTGTTCGGGGGCTGGGGCGGGCGCAAGGGCCGCGGGGGCTGGGCACGACACCGCCGGGAGTGGAAGCAGAAAGTGGAGGCCCGCATGGCCGGCCTCACGCCCGAAGAGCAGGAGAAGTTCCGTCAGAAAATGGCGGGTGCCTGCGGGCCGGCTTGGATGCGCCGCCGGGCGGCAGACCCCAGTCAGTCGGCTTCCTTATAACGCTTGATACTACCGCGGCCTCTGAGAAATCGGGGGCCGCGGTGGTCTTAAGCGTTATACTGCGCCAGCAGGTTCGCGCGGTCGGGGCGCTCTACCTGGGTCATGGCAAGCAGAAACTGGGTGAAGCGTACTTCGTTGATCTGAATCATGCCCAGCGGGATATTCAGCTCCTGAAACCCGAGGGACTTTGCCAGCTGGGCCATCGACTGGGCCACGGTGCCCTGGGCGCGGGAGGGCTCAAACTCCTGTGGCACCACTAGGCACAGAATTTTCTGCCCATGCACCTCCATCAGGTACGCATCCTGAATAATATCCCAGTTGATAAAGCCCTTGTAAGTGGTGCGGTCGAAAATGCCTACTTCATTGATGATGATCTGCGGGCGCCGGTCGAGCAGCTGAAAAATGCCCACGGGAATGCCCAGCCCAAAGAACCCCACGCAGGCCCACGCCATCAGGCGCGACGTATCCGGCTGCTGCAACAGCCAAACGCCTGCCGCCACAAAGGCTCCGCTGCCCAGCAGCAGCTTCACGGCCCGCCAAGGGGATTTATACAGCTTGATTTCCATGCCTAAACATAAAAAACGTCGGTGAAACCGGGGCAGGAATTGCTTTCTATAGCAAGTAGTGTGTGGTCAATATAATGGCGTAAAGCCAGGATGTATATACTATCGTGTAGGTAAATGCATAGCGCAGGCTTGGGGCAAGCCTTCCCCGGCATTCGCGCCCATGACGCAGCGCAAACCGAAGTGCCCGGAAGAAAATCCAGTAAAGCATAGCGGACAGTACCATAAAAACAACCCAGGCTACGGCCGCAAAAAACCAGAGCAGAACCACGGCAATAGCTGCAACCAGCAGCCACGCCAAAATGCCGAGGATAATAGCGCCGCACCCTTCACCCGCATCAAAATCCAGATCTAAATCCCCTGTACTTAATTCGGTTATCTGGTCGGGGAAAGGCATGCGCCGGATGTGTTCCTGCAGATTGCCAAAATTGTCGTGAACCCAGACTCCCTGAAACAGGCTTACCGTCAGGAATGACCCAAATGCTACCGACAGGATGGTAAGCGTAATGAGTGATTCTTTAAACAGGCTCCACTCTTGCCGCAAACCCAAAAACCATACGACTAGAATAGTGGCCGTGGCAATGAATAGCGTGTAGAAGAACGGCCTTCTAGCAGGAAGTTTCATAGTTGAAGAATTAGTACGAGCTTAAAGCAATTGCGTATAGTGTATGAGTTTCTATTGTCAGCATGGGAACGAATTATAGAATGACAAGCAGCGACTGATACATCAGTTGCCTGTTTTTTGCGTATTTGATTTGGGTATTATTCGATGAACCATCAAATATGTGCCTTGTGCATATCCATTTAAGATAATGTAATTGACTTGTTTAATATCGGTGATGTTGGGTAAGTCAATAACACTTCCTTCCGGTGCTATACGATATCTGTTATTCCAAATAGAATAACCTTCATCTGATGGAGTCATATTGTCCTCTTTAGCTATCGAAATAACTTTGTTGAAATTATTGAGCCGGCCAATTGAAACAGTTGCTCCGGGCTGCAATCGCCACCCTGGAATATAGTTCATGCGAATGTGCTGATAGTTTATTTTAATAGTCAATTCCAGTGTGTCGTCTTTAGGTATGGCTGGTAGAATTAATGTATTAGCGCTGTCCTGAAGAGCATAATTTCGAGTGCGAGACCTTAATGCTATATTCTTTGCTTTTACTCGTAATCTTTTCTCTTGATTATTAACATAGATGTTTACAATCAATATTGGTCTTTTTTGGCTTTTTACAAACGATTCCACTACCTGAAAAAGCATGGGAAATCCAAAAGAAGCAAGAGCGAAAAAAAAGCTTTTCATAAAATAGAATGGGGCTGTTGCAAGTACATAAAAAACGCGGCGACTGATGTTTCAGCCGCCGCGTTTCATTTCTGCTAATAGCAGCGGATAAAGCTAAAAATTCCGCTCGCCGGTTTCGCGCTTGCCCAGCATCACGGCGCCGACCATAGCCACCAGAAACAGCACGGAGGCCAACTCGAAGGGCAGCAGGAAGTCGGTGTACAGCCTCATGCCCAGCTGGTCTACCATTCCGATTTGCGAGTTAAAGGCCGTGCCGGTCGGTACCCCAGTGGGCCGCACGTCTTTCAGGGCCGCTACCAGAATGAGCAGCAGGGAGCCACCGGCCACTGCTGCGGCAATTTTGGCCAGGGCCGGCTTGTGCGGTTCCGTGTCCACGTTCAGGTTCAGGAACATAATCACGAACAGGAAGAGGACCATGATGGCCCCTGCATACACGATGATGTTCACGGCCGCCAGAAACTGCGCGTTCAGCAGCAGGTAGTGCCCGGAGAGGGAGAAGAACGTCAGAATCAGGAACAGCACGCTGTGCACCGGGTTTTTGGCAAACACCACGCCCAGCGCGCTCAGCAGCGCCACAAACGACAGAAACAGGAAAAGAGGAGACATGAGAAGAAGTTAGTTTTGTTGCGCTATGCAGAGCAACACAAGTATCATTATGCCTGCTGCAGCTTGCCGCGCAACGTATCGGCCTGCTCGGGCGTGAGCTGAATGCCGCGGACGGACCGCTCATCCGGCGACACGGGCTCTACCAGACGGTCCTTGCCGTAGATGAACTCGTCCCGCTCGAAGCGCGGCGGAGCCATCTTGTCGGCCTGGAGGTACACGGCGGCTTTCGGGCAGGCTTCTTCGCAGAGCCCGCAGAAGATGCAGCGCAGCATGTTGATTTCGTAGCTGATGGCGTACTTCTCCTCGCGGTAGAGGCCTTCTTCGCCCTTTTTCCGCTCGCCGGCCACCATCGTAATGGCTTCGGCGGGGCAGGCCACAGCGCAGAGGCCACAGGCGGTGCACCGCTCCCGGCCCTGCTCGTCGCGCTTGAGCACGTGCAGGCCCCGGAAGATGGGGGAGAAGGGGCGCACTTCCTCGGGGTAGCGCACGGTGGCCTTCTTCATGAAGAAGTGGCGCATCGTAATGCTTAGGCCCTGGAAGATGGCCGGCAGGTAAGCCCGCTCGGCCAGCGTCATCGGCTTCTTCTCTAGTTTCTTGGCTCGGTTGGTGAGTTGCATAAGGAGTAGTCGGATTCGGCTGGGCTAACGCGAGTTTTGTAGTTCGCGTCAGGCCCAGCCGATGTGACGATTATCGTTGGAAGCGCGAGCTTTGTAGCCCGCGCCTGAAGCGTTATTGAATCACCCCAAACAGGATGAGCCCGCCGGTGAGCAGGATGTTAAACACGGCCAGCGGGATGAGAATGGTCCAGCCCAGGCGCATCAGCTGGTCGTAGCGGAAGCGCGGCAGCGTCCAGCGCACCCACATGAAAAAGAAGATGAAGGCAAAAATCTTCAGAAACAACCCTACGGTGCCCAGAATGGTAATCAAGTTCTGGGCCGAGGCCAGCGTCCAGTCGTGGTTGCTTACGAGCCAGTCGCGCATTTCGTACTGGAAGGGGAAGTTGAAGCCGCCGAAGTACAGTACGCTCATCACGGCCGATACCACGAAGATGTTCACGTATTCCGAGAACAGGTACAGGCCCAGCTTCATTGAGGAATACTCGGTGTGGTAGCCGCCCACTAGCTCGGTTTCGCACTCGGGCAGGTCGAAGGGGGTACGGTTGGTTTCGGCGAAGGCGCACACCAGGAAGATAATAAAGCCCAGCGGCTGCTTTACGATATTCCAGGTGTGCCACTCGCCGGCCACCGACTGCTGCAGCGTGATTTCGCGCAGGCTGAGCGTGCCCGAAATCATCAGCACGGCAATCAGCGCCATGCCCATAGCCAACTCGTAGCTGATGTTCTGGGAAGCTGCCCGCACGGCACCCAGCAGGGAAAACTTGTTGTTGGAAGCCCAGCCACCAATCATTACCCCGTACACGCCCAGCGACACCACGCCGAAAATCCACAGCATGCCGATGTTTACTTCAATACCCTGCAGGAAGAAGGCATTGTTGCCGAAGCTCATGTTGTTGCCGAACGGAATTACCGCCGACGACATCAGGGCCGTAATCATGGCCAGGCAGGGACCAAACACGAACAGCGCCTTGTTGGCCCCGCCGGGAAAGAATTCTTCCTTCGTGAACATCTTCACGGCATCGGCCAGGGGCTGCAGCAGGCCGTAGGGGCCGGCTCGGTCGGGGCCCACGCGGTCCTGCAGAAACGCCGCAATAACGCGCTCTGCGTAGGTGCAGTAGGTCGCAATCAGCAGTGAAAGCGCAAATACAACGAAGATGACAATGGATTGCCAGCCGAGGGCGGGTAGTTCTAGCATTCTTTTAAGCTGTTAGCCTTGAGGACGTCTGTCATGCTTCGGCAAGCTCAGCATGACGTTCTTTGGTTTAGCTACCGAGTTTCAGTGGCGGGTTTTGCTGCAGGTCACGCACGGTGCTTTCGGGCAGGTCGGCTACCACCGACTGGTTGAGCACGGGCAGCTCGTAGTGGTTGGCCGAAATTACCGAAGAACGGTCGATATGGGCCGGGCCTTCGATAACCCAATCCGAGGTTTCCTTTTTCTCGAAGCGGCACTCGTTGCAGATCCACTCTTTCACCTCGCCGTACTGGTCTTTGCGGGCCGTGGTACGAAGCACATCTTTGCCTTTGTACCAGAGCACCACGTTGCCGGCGCACTTGGGGCAGTCACGGTGGGCATTCACGGGTTTGGTGAACCACACGCGCTGCTTGAAGCGGAATGTCTTGTCCGTCAGAGCACCTACCGGGCACACGTCAATCACGTTGCCGGAGAAGTCGTTGTCGATGATATTCTCGATGTACGTGCCGATTTCAGCCGCGTCGCCCCGGCCCAGCACGCCGTGCACCCGGTCGCCCTTGGCAATCTGGTCGGCCGTGTACACGCAGCGGTAGCACAGAATGCAGCGCGTCATGTGCAGCTGAATCAGCGGCCCGATGTCGATTTTCTCGAACGTGCGGCGCTCTTCCTGGTAGCGGGTGGTGCTCACGCCGTGCTCGAAGGCAAAGTTCTGCAGGTCACACTCGCCGGCCTGGTCACACACGGGGCAGTCCAGTGGGTGGTTGATGAGCAGCATCTCCACGATGCCCTTGCGCACGCTCAGCACCTGCTCGGAAGTCGTATTTTCGACCACCATGCCATCCTGTACCGGCGTCACGCACGAGGCCACCAGCTTGGGCATAGGGCGCGGGTCCTTGGCCGAGCCGGCCGCTACCCGCACGAGGCAGGCACGACACTTGCCACCCGAGCCTTTCAGCGGGGTATAGTAGCACATGGCCGGGGGCACGATGCCGCCGCCAATCTGGCGGGCCGCATTCAGGATAGTGGTTCCGTCCGGAACTTCTACCTCAACGCCATCAAAGGTTATTTTAGCCATTGTTCAGAGCTTCCGGAGGGGAAGAGAAAGTCAATTACTATAAATTAAGCCAGGACCGCGCCGGGCCGATACACAGCACCGGGCTGCGCAGCTTCCTTGGCGTGGGTCACGTGCCATTCAAACTCGTGGCGGAAATGGCGCACAGCGGCGGCCACCGGCCAGGCAGCTGCCTCGCCCAACGGGCAAATGGTGTTCCCCTCGATTTGCTTGGCCACGCTTACCAGCAGGTCGATGTCTTCCATGTGGCCGTGGCCGTGCTCCAGGCGGTGCAGTACCTTCTCCATCCAGCCCGTTCCCTCGCGGCACGGCGAGCATTGCCCGCACGACTCATGGTGGTAGAAGCGGGAGAAGTTCCAGGTGTTGCGCACGATGCAGGTTGTCTCGTCCATGGCAATAAAGCCACCCGAGCCCAACATGGTCCCCGTCATAAACCCTCCATCCGAAAGCGACTCATACGTCATCAGGCGGTTTTCACCAGCGGCCGTTTTCAGAATGAGCTCCGTCGGTAGAATTGGAACGGACGAGCCACCGGCTACCACGGCCTTCAGCTGCCGGCCTTTCCAGATGCCGCCGCAGTACTCGTCAGAGTAAATAAACTCCTCCACGGGCACGCCCAGCTCGATTTCGTAGATGCCGGGCTTGTTGAGGTGACCACAGGCCGAAATCAGCTTGGTGCCGGTACTCCGGCCTACGCCGATTTTGGCATACTCGTCGCCACCTTCGTTGATGATAGGCACGACGGCCGCAATGGATTCCACGTTATTTACCACCGTAGGGCGGGCATAGAGGCCCTGCACCGCCGGGAACGGGGGCTTGTTGCGGGGGTTGCCGCGTTTGCCTTCCAACGATTCGAGCAAAGCCGTTTCCTCCCCGCAGATGTAGGCGCCACCACCGGGGTGCACGTGCAGGTCCAGGTCGTAGCCTGAGCCGAGAATATTTTTCCCCAGGAAGCCGTTGGCGTACGCCTCGGCAATGGCTTTTTCCAGGATGCGCAGCACGTACAACAGTTCACCGCGGATGTAGATATACGAGGTGTTGGCGCCCAGCGCGTACGAGCTCGTAATCATGCCCTCAATGAGCAAATGGGGCAGTTTCGACATCAGCTGCCGGTCCTTGAAGGTACCCGGTTCCGACTCGTCGGCGTTGCACACCAGGTAACGCGGCACGCCCTCAGGTTTCGCCAGGAAGCTCCACTTCATGCCCGTAGGGAAGCCCGCGCCGCCGCGGCCCCGCAGGCCCGACTTCTTTACTTCTTCCACCACCTCGTCGGGCGTCATCGTTTTGATGGCCTTCTCCACCGAGCGGTAGCCGCCGTGTTTGCGGTATACCTCAAAGGTATCGATGCCTTCAACGTTAATATGTTCGGTCAGCAGTTTGCGTCCCATAGGTTCAGAGCTGAAAGACGTTAGTTGTTGGCCACTGCGTTCGGCAGGCCGGTTTCTTCCCAAGGCAGAGCCGGGCGGTGTACCTGGTTGCGCAGCTCCGTAAGCATGGCATCCACGGCTTCCGGCGTATCCAGCTGCTCGTAGTATTTCTCGCGCACCTGCACGATGGGCGCAAAGCCGCACGCCGCCAGGCACTCCACTTCTTTCAGGGTAAATAGGCCGTCTGCCGAAGCGGGGCCAGCTACTTTGGCGCCGGTAATGCGCTCCAGATGGGCCGTCAGCTCGTCGGAGCCGCGCAGCATGCAGGGACCCGTGCGGCATATTTCCAGCACGTGCTTGCCTACCGGCTTCAGGTTGAACATGGTGTAGAAGGACGAAACCTCGTACACCTCAATCGGCTTGATACCAATGACCTCGGCTACCAGGTCCTGCACTTCGGGGCTAACCCAGCCACCGAATTCGGCCTGGGCAATGTGCAGGATCGGTAGCAGGGCCGACTTGCGCCGGTCGTCGGGGTAATGGGTGAGCAGACGCTTGATTTCAGCCTGTGCGGCTTCAGAAAATTGTGGCTTGACGGTAGTCGTCTCCATAGAAGTCAAATTCAGCAAAAAACTACGCGTCCAGCTCCCCGGCAATTACGTTCATCGACGACAGCGTCACGATGGCGTCGGAGAGGGTCTGGCCTACTACCATTTCGGTGTAGGCCTGGTAGTAGATGAAGCAGGGGCGGCGGAAGTGCAGGCGGTAGGGTGTGCGGCCTCCATCGGAAACCAGGTAAAAGCCCAACTCACCGTTGCCGCCTTCCACCGAGTGGTAGACTTCGCCAACCGGCGCCTCAATCTCGCCCATCACAATCTTGAAGTGATAGATGAGGGCTTCCATGTTCTTGTACACGGCCTGCTTGGGCGGCAGGTAGTAGTGCGGTGCATCGGCGTGGTAAGGGCCTTCGGGCAGGTTTTCCAGGGCCTGATTGATGATGCGCAGGCTCTGCCAGATTTCCTCGTTGCGCACCATAAACCGGTCGTAGGTGTCGCCCTTGGTGCCCACCGGAATTTCAAAGTCGAAATCCTGGTAGCTGGAATAGGGATTCATTACCCGCACGTCGTAGTCGACGCCGGCGGCGCGCAGGTTGGGGCCGGTGAAGCCGTAGTTCAGGGCGCGCTCAGCCGAAATGCCGCCTACGTCCACCACGCGGTCCATGAAGATGCGGTTGCGGTTGAACATCTTCTCAAACTCCTGCATAACGGCCGGGAAGGTTTTCAGCCAGGTCCGCAGCTTTTGCAAAGCTACCGGCGTGAAGTCGCGCTCCATACCACCCACGCGGCCCATGTTGGTGGTGAGGCGGGCGCCGCTTACTTCCTCGTAGATTTCATACACCTTCTCCCGCTCATCCATCAGGTAGAGGAAGCCGGTGAAAGCGCCGGTATCCACGCCCAGAATGCCGTTGCAGATCAGGTGGTCCGTAATGCGGGCCAGCTCCATCAGAATCACGCGCATGTACTGGGCACGCTTAGGTACTTCCACGCCGAGCAGCTTCTCCACCGTCATATGCCAACCCATGTTGTTGATGGGCGACGAACAGTAGTTCATCCGGTCCGTCAGGGGCGTAATCTGGTAGAAGGGCCGGCGTTCGGCAATCTTCTCGAAGGCGCGGTGAATGTAGCCGATAGTGGGTACGCCCGAAATAATCCGCTCCCCATCCATCTGCAGAATGTTCTGGAAGATGCCGTGGGTAGCGGGGTGGGTCGGCCCCAGGTTCAGCGTGGTTAGCTCCTGGTTGAAGTCGTTCACGGTAGGCGCCAGCGGATTGATCCGGGGCTGCTGCTCGCGGGCTTCTTCAATAATCTTATGGGTGCCTTCCAGCGTGTCGTTTACTGCCATTTTTTCAGAGCTTAGAGCCTAGAACTTAGAGCTTGGAAGTTTGAGAAAGAGGTCTGAAAACAAGAACAGTCTACGTTCTAGGCTCTCATTTCTAAGTTCTAAAAATTATCGTCCGAAGAACAGGTCGGTTTTGTCTTCGCGGGTGCCATCTTCCAGGGCGTACTCCCGGCGCATGGGGTGGTAGTCCATGTCCTCCACATTCAGGATGCGGATGAGGTTGGGGTGACCAGGGAAGATGATGCCGAAGAAATCGAAGGCCTCACGCTCCATCCAGTTGGCGGTGGAGTAGAGGTCAGTCAGGGTGGGCACTACCGGGTCGGCAATGGGGAAGAAGATCTTCAGCCGCAGCCGTACGTTGTGCACCAGGCTGTGCAGGTGATACACCATGCCCAACTCCTGGCCTTCCTTTTCGGGCCAGTGCATGCCGCACATAGTAGTCAGGAAGTTGAGCTGCAGCTCCTGGTCCTGCTGCAAGCCGGCAATAATGTCGTGAATCCGTTCCCGGGTGGTGGTGGCGGTCAGCAGACCGTAGGGTTCCTCTACATCAGTGAAGGCATCGGCGCCGAACAGGCGGTGCAGCAGGGCCAGCAGCTGCGCATTTTTCTGCGCGGCCGGGTCCTGCGCGGCAGCTTGTTCCTGAGCCGGGATGGATTCGTTCTGTTCAGCCATTTTATAGAGCTTAGAGCTTAGATGGTAGAGCCTAGAAGTGAGTAAAGCCGAACAATCTGAGTTCTAAGCTCTACCATCTAAGCGCTAAACAAGCTGCTTACTTGATGTTGTAAGAGGCCAGCAGGGCCTGGTACTCGGGCGAGTTGCGGCGGCGGAGGGATTCATTACGGGCCAAGTCCTGCACCCGCATCAGGCCGTCGAGCACTTGCTCGGGGCGGGGCGGGCAGCCGGGCACATACACGTCTACCGGGATAATCCGGTCGATGCCCTGCAGCACAGAGTAGGTATCGAAAATGCCACCGGAGCAGGCGCAGGCACCCATGGCCAGCACCCAGCGGGGCTCAGCCATCTGCTCGTACACCTGCTTTACAATGGGCGCCATCTTCTTGGCGATTGTACCCATCACCATCAGCAAATCGGCCTGCCGGGGCGAGAAGGACGGGCGCTCCGAGCCGAAGCGGGAAATATCGTAGCGGGAGCCCATGGTGGCCATAAACTCGATGCCGCAGCAGGAGGTGGCGAAAGGCAAAGGCCAGAGCGAGTTGGCGCGGGCCATGCCCACCACTTTCTCCAGCGAGGTAGCGAAGAAGCCAGCTCCTTCCAGGCCCTCGGGGGCCTCCACCATTTTGATTTCAGGAACTCTAGTATCCATGAGAGAAGGTCAGATTAGAAAGCGGAATTACTCCACTTCAGCCAACACCAGCTAGCAAGCAAAAGTTTGGCTTAACGGGCTTCGTTCCAGCGCAGAACCCCCTTTTTGATGACGTAGGCGAAGCCGGCCATCAGCAGCGCCAGAAACACTATCATCTGAATGAAGCCTTCGGTGCCGAGGGCGCGGAAGTTCACGGCCCAGGGATACATGAAGATAACCTCCACATCAAACAGCACGAACAGGATGGCCGTCAGAAAGTACTTCACCGAAATCGGGGTACGGGCGTTGCCCACCGACTCGATGCCGCACTCAAAGGCTTCATCTTTCACCACGCTCTTGCGACGCGGCCCCACGAGGTGCGAAACCACCATGGCAAACGCTACGAAGGCAATGGCCAGCACAAACTGCACGATGATGGGCAGAAAGTCCTGGGGCTGGTAGTTGGTTGAAACGGCAAGAAACATAGGCTGCGACAAATAAACGCCGTTTAAACACGGCATGGGAGGCAAAGGTAGGGCCTAGCCGGTTGGGAACAAAGGTTATGATAAGCAGGGGAGGGAATGGCGTATATTTGAGCAAAACAGCTTGGCGCAGTATGGCTCACCTCCAAACCCCACCCCACCGCTACACCCTGGAAGAGTACCAGGCCCTGGAAGAAGTTTCGGAGCAGCGGCACGAGTATTTTGATGGGGAAGTGTATGCCATGTCGGGAGCTTCGGCCGCACATCATACCATTCGGCAAAACTGCGTTATTAGTTTGCGAACTGCCTTGCGGGGCCGTGGCTGCAGAGTGTATGATGAGGGAATGCAACTGGCTGTACAGGAAGGGCGCTACTACACGTACCCAGATGTACTGGTAACCTGCCACCCGGAGGACGTAAAGGAGCAGCGCACTATGCGCCATCCGGTGCTCATCATCGAAATTCTCTCACCTTCCACGGCCGACCACGACCGGAGCTGGAAATTCAACCAGTACAGGCAGCTGCCTTCGTTGCAGCACTACCTGCTGGTTTCGCAGCATACCTGCTTGGTGGAGTGGTTCCGGCGCGAGCAAAGTGGGGTCTGGTCCTTCAGCCCGCTGGGCGAGCTGACGGATGAGCTCGAAATTCCGGAACTGGCCAGCACACTGCGGGTACAGGATATTTACGATGAAATAGACATTACGCCAATGCGGGCCCAGCCCCCGGTAGAATAGGTTAGAGATTGTAATTAGCTTATTTTTTTTGTAGTTGTTTTTAGGATGATGAATAGTAGCTTACGGCTGGGTGTGGGCGCACACGCATCCCGGTTGCTCTACTGGCTGAGGCAGGTGACCCAACTCCCACTACTCTTCCTTTCATCCTTTTCCACAACCACCATGAGAACAGCTTATCAATCCAAACACCCCCAAACAATCGGGACGACGGACAGCCGACTAAAGCGGCTGCGCAACCACCGGCTTTTTGCATTCCTGCTCTTTGTACTCGCTTGCATGGGCGGCAATGCCTCCGCGCAAACCGCGTGCAGCCCGGCCTGGGGTGCTTCTACGGTGTACACCGTAGGTAACCCCGTGTCCCGCAACGGCAACAACTACACCGCCAAGTGGTGGACCCAGGGCGAAGACCCCGCTACGGCCAGCTGTACCGACTGCGTGTGGAAGCTGGTAGGCCCCTGTGGCGGCACCACCACGAATACGCCACCCACGGTCGGACTTACGGCGCCGGCTAACGGCGCCACGTTCACGGCGCCGGCCAATATCACGCTGAGCGCCAACGCTACCGACAATGTATCAGTAGCCAAGGTGGAGTTCTTCAGAGGCACCACCAAGCTGGGCGAGGACCTGACAGCCCCCTACAGCTACACCTGGAGCGGCGTGGCCGCGGGCACCTACACCCTCACGGCCAAAGCTACCGATAACGCCGGCCTGACAACTACTTCTGCCGCCGCCACGGTTACCGTAAACGCCGCCCCGCCCGTCGGCACGGCCATTCCAGGCCAGGTTGAAGCTGAGACGTACTCGGCGTTCAACAACGTCCAGCTGGAAACTACTACTGACATCAACGGGGGCCAAAACGTGGGCTACATTGCCGCTGGCTCCTGGATGGATTACGCGGTAAACGTGACTAACGCCGGGCAGTACGACGTCACTTACCGGGTGGCCAGCCTCAACACGGCCAGCAGCGTCCAGCTCCGCTCGGGCGCTACGGTGCTGGGTACCACGTCGGTGCCCGTTACGGGCGGCTGGCAAACCTGGACTACCACGGCCGCAACCCGGGTTACGCTGGCAGCCGGCGCCCAGACCCTGCGCGTGTACGCGGTAGCGCCGGGCTTCAACCTTAACTGGATCCGGTTTGCCGCTGCCGGCACCACCACGAATACGCCGCCCACAGTCAGCCTTACAGCGCCGGCCAACGGCGCTACGTTCACGGCACCGGCCAGCGTGACTATCACCGCCAATGCTACCGACAATGTGTCGGTGGCGAAGGTGGAATTCTTCAACGGCAGCACCAAGCTGGGCGAGGACCTGACGGCCCCCTACAGCTACACCTGGGGCAGCGTGGCCGCGGGTACCTACACCCTCACGGCCAAAGCCACCGACAACGCTGGCCTCACCACTACTTCGGCTGCCGTCAGTATCACGGTCAATGGCACCACTCCTCCCATTACCGGCCTGCCCAAGCGCATTATGTCGGGCTACTGGCACAACTTCGGTGGCGGGGTGCCCTTCATCAAGCTGCGCGACGTGCATCCGGGCTGGGATGTTATCAATATTTCCTTTACCGAGCCCATAGCCGCCGGCAGCACCGATGGCCGCATGAAGTTCGTGCTGGGCGGCCCGGCTGACTATACGCCGGCCGCTTTCAAGGCCGACGTGAAGCTGCTGCAAAGCCAGGGCAAGAAAGTGGTGCTGTCTATCGGCGGCTACGAAGGCTATTTCTCCCTTGGCTCCACCACGGCCGTCAACCAGTTTGTAAACGACATCAAGAGCTTTGTGAATGAGTACGGCTTCGATGGCATCGACATCGATCTGGAGCAGTCCTCGGTGCAGTTCAACGGCGGCGCCGACCCGGATTTCAAGAACCCGACTTCGCCCAAGGTTGTCAACATGATTTCGGCTATCCGGCAGATTGTCACTGCCTATCCATCGACGTTTATCTTGTCGTGGGCGCCCGAAACGTTCTACTTCCCGATGGCGCACCAGTGGTACGGCGGCACCAACAGCTTTGTTGATACCCGCAGCGGCGTGTACCTGCCCATGATTCAGGCCCTGCGCGACCGGACCACCTACGTGCAGACCCAGCTCTACAACTCCGCCCAGATGAAGGGCAACGACGGGGTGATGTACTCGATGGGAACCGTGGAAGGCATCGTGGCCATGACCAATATGACTATCGAAGGCTTCACCGTAGGCAGCGACACCGGCCCCTTCTTCACCGGTCTGCGCCCCGATCAGGTTGTCATTGCCGTGCCTTCCTCGCAGGGCGCTGCGGGCAGCGGGCAGATTTCGAATGCCAGCCTGCAGCAGGCCTTCAATCAGGTGAACAGCAAGCACCCGGGGCTGCGCGGCATTATGGCGTGGTCCATCAACTGGGACACCTTCCAGAACAGCAACTCCTTTGTCATCAGCAACAGCAACTTCCTTAAAGCGCTGCCCGCCGCCCGTACGGCGCTGAGCGACCAGCCGGCGGTTAGCCGCCAAACGGCGCTGGGCTTATTCCCCAACCCGGCGGTAGCTGGCAACCGACTCAGCCTCAAGCTGGGCGCCAAATACCAGACGGTAGACGTGCTGCTCTCCGACCTGACCGGGCGCAGAGTGGGCGCGTATTCCTTCCGCGGCGTGAGCCAGGCAGATTTCACCCTGCCTGCACATGTCCGGGGCATCCTGCTGGTGCAGGTGGTGGCCGATGGAAAAACCTCAGTTCAGCGCATCCTGGCCGAGTAAAAACTGGTAAGTTAAACTCAACAATAAAAAGGCCGCTCCGGAATTCCGGAGCGGCCTTTTTATGAATTACTTGAACAGCTTAGAATCCGCCCTGCCCGGTCACGTTCAGGTTTTCGCCGTTCTGCACGCCCAGGAAGGGGTAGCGGTAGTCCGTCACAGGCACGAAGGTTTCCTTGATGGCGCGCGGCGACACCCAGCGCAGCAGGTTCAGCGGGGAGCCGGCCTTGTCGTTGGTGCCGGAGGCACGAGCCCCGCCGAAAGGCTGCTGACCAACCACGGCGCCGGTGGGCTTGTCGTTGATGTAGAAGTTGCCGGCGGCCTGCACCAGCTTCTTCGAGGCCAGGTCGATGGCGTAACGGTCCTGGGCGAAAATGGCGCCGGTGAGGGCGTAGGGCGAGGTGCTATCCACCAGCTCCAGTGTCTGCTCAAACTGGTCGGCCTCGTACACGTGTACCGTCACGACGGGGCCGAACAGCTCCTCGCACATGGTCACGTACTTGGGGTCTTTCGTGACGATGACGGTGGGCTCAATGAAGTAGCCTTTCGACTTATCGTAGTTGCCGCCCGCCACAATTTCGGCGTCCGGGTCGGCCTTGGCCCCGTCGATGTACTTGGCCAGCTTATCGAAGGAAGCTTCGCTGATAACGGCGTTGATGAAGTTTGAGAATTCCTCCACGTCGCCCATCTTAAACGAGGCCAGGTCTTCCTTCACGTAGCCCAGAATTTCGTCGGCCAGGTTGCTTGGCAGGTACACCCGCGAAGCCGCCGAGCACTTCTGGCCCTGGTACTCAAACGCGCCCCGGCTGATGCCTACGGCCACCGACTTGGCATGGGCCGAGGGGTGCGCCACGATAAAGTCCTTGCCGCCGGTTTCGCCCACGATGCGCGGGTAGCTCTTGTAGCGCTTGATGTTCTGGCCAATCGTTTGCCAGATGTGCTGGAACACGCCCGTAGAGCCGGTGAAGTGAATGCCGGCAAAATCGGGGTGGGAGAAGATAACGTCGCCGGCGGTGGGGCCGTCCACGTACACCAGGTTGATAACCCCGGCCGGTACGCCGGCCTCTTCAAACAGCTCCATCAGCACCTGGGCCGAGTAGATCTGGGTGTTGGCGGGCTTCCACACCACCACGTTGCCCATCATAGCCGCCGAGGCCGGCAGGTTGGCGGCAATAGACGTGAAGTTGAAGGGCGTGAGGGCAAACACGAAGCCTTCGAGCGGGCGGTGCTCCAGGCGGTTCCACATGCCGGGCTGGCTCTGGGGCTGCTGCCGGTACAGCTCCTGCATGAAGTGCACGTTGAAGCGAAAAAAGTCAATCAGCTCACAAGCGGCGTCAATTTCGGCCTGGAAGCAGTTTTTGCTTTGGCCCAGCATGGTGGCCGCGTTCAGGCGGGCGCGGTAGGGGCCGGCCAGCAGCTCAGCCGCTTTCAGGAAGATGGCGGCGCGCTGCTCCCAGGGCAGCTCGGCCCACTGCGGGCGGGCAGCCAGGGCGGCATCAATGGCCTGCTGCACGTGCGAGGCGTCGCCTTCGTGGAAGTGGCCGAGGGTATGCTGGTGGTCGTGAGGCGAGCTGATGCGCTGGGTGTTGCCCGTGCGCACTTCCTGGCCGCCGATGTGCATGGGAATGTCGCGCTCCTGCTGCTTGAGCTCCTTGAGCGTCTTGAGCAGCTCGGTGCGCTCGGGGGAGTTGGGCGCGTAGCCCTTCACCGGCTCGTTGATCGGGGTGGGGACGTTGAAAAAGCCGTTAGCCATGTCTGTGTTTTTCGTTGTTGGGAATTGATGACTGGGTGGAAAACAAAGGTAGAGAGGAATGCCTAGTTGTACCGGGAGCCAACAAGACTGTCAATTCATCCAATATGCTCGTTGTTTCCAGAGCCTTTCTAATGGCTTGATTTGAGACAAGAGTAGAACGAAGCCTAATACGAACAGGAAGCCGTAGTTTCTCCTGTGGTTGCTGATATCGTCAGGCTGAAGCTGCAATAACAGTTGAGCCCGCTCCTGCTCCTGCGCCGGATACCAGATGGCCACCTTTGGTTGCCAGCCCAGGGCCAAGGCCTGCTGAAATGTGTAATGGTGGAAGGCTGGTAATGGGAGCAAGTAGGAGCGAGGCGCAAATGCCGCTAGATCTTCTATTGGACGAAATTGTACGCGTACGTGTGGGGCGCCAGTTATACTCGCGGCCATTACTCGGCCTTGTGTATGCGTTCCATCAATGTACGTCTGCATGTCGGCATTGGAAGCCGTCCAGTCCGAGCAACCCTTGAGCGTAAACCCCATCATACTGCCACCAAGCAGTAGTACGGCTGAGCGCCATAACCAAGGCTGGGGTCTAGGGCGAAGCCGTTCTTTCCAATGATTTGGCAAAAGGCTTATTGCTAACAACAATCCGCTGCCTAATAGCCAGTACCATATGTGAGGAGCTGGTTCGGGCGACATACTCGCTTTCTGACTTTGTAGAGAGTAATGAACGGCCAGCGTATCAGAAGCATGCATCTGCTGAAACTGCAGTTTTTCTACTTTCACCTCAACAAGGGAATCGGTATTGGCAAACGGAAGCAGTCTTAGGAGGGCGTAATACTTTGGTGGGCCTTTGCCTCTATAGTCAATTACCAACTCTTTGATAGCGCCTAATTTTACCGGAGCAGTGTTAAGCAGAAATGCTGCCTTCTCCTGGCCATACACGTAGAATGCGCCTGTCAGCAGGATGAGGGATAACAAGGCCACTTTGAGTTTTCCCGGCCACTCCTGTTCTGCATTATCCATATCCAACTACTACTGCCGCGCCAGCAGCTCGCGTATCTGCTGCTCCAGGTCCGTCATGGAGCCGGTGTTGTGGATGGTGAAATCGAAGTGCGGGTAAAGGTCGAGGGCGGTTTCGCTGGGGTGCTCGTCGTCGCGGGTACCGTCGCCGCGCTGGCGGAGAGGGTCGCCCTCTACGCGCAGCATCAGCCCGCCCCGGCGCCGGATCAGGTCGGCCTCGTTGGGAAAGCGCACGTCGGGAATAAGCGTACACTGGTCGGCGGGTAGCTGGGAGAAGAAGGCCTGCACCCAGATGTCGGGCTCCCACTGGCGCAACGCCAGGCCCACCTGCTGGAGCATCTCGCCCCGGGTGCGCCCAAAGGCCGGCAGCTTCTCAGCTTTGCCCTTCTGCGAAAAGTACGGGGCGGTGCCTTCGCCGGCCAGGGCCGCGCACACGGCCTTTATCGGTTCGCCCACGGAGCGGATGTGCCACTTGCGCTCGGGCTGCAGCCGTTGGAGCAGGCGGGCCAGCGTATCCTTGCCGCTGCCACGCTTGCCCGAAAAACCAATCAACTGTGTCATGGGCAGTAAAGGTACGAAAGGCGCTGTGGCGGTATAAAACCTACAAATGATTGGCGCGGGGTAAGCCAGCAAGTAGCAGCAATTGGGTAATTGTGTACGTCACCGATTTTTACCTCTCGTTGTGCCGAACATACCTGATCAGGTTGCTGGCCACGAGCACTACGCCGATGCCGCACAACAACATACCTAGCGTGTTGTAGCTGATGCCTATAGGGGTTTCTCCTTTGGCGGCTTCTGCCAGGGGCGGCAAAGCCGCATCCGCTACCACTAGCTGCTTGGGTGTGGCTGGGTCGTAGGCCACAAGCAAGGGCTGGTTTTGGGGGTTCGGCCGCGACAGGCGGGCATGTAGCAGCGCATACTGCTGCGGGGCAAGCGACACCCGCACCGGCGCGGCCGTAGCGGCAGCATAGGGGAGGCGCACGAGTGCCGAAGGGTAGTTTGAAGCTGCCGAGTACTGTACGCTGAGCAAGGTGGCCTGCTCGTATTGGTAGGCTACAGCTTCACTTGGAGCTGTCACAAAACCGGCGGCATGGCGGCAGCTGACAATGCCGGAACTGAAAACAAGTGCCCCAACTAGTGCCCACGCCAGAGTTCTGAGGGTAGGATAGCGGGCGGGCTGCCTTAGTGCTGCCTTGGCCTTGGAAACGGATTTTCTGGCGTTATGGCGGCCGGTTGAGCGCCGGTATTTCTGGTATATACCCCGGCCGCTAAAAACCAGGATCAGAACCAGAACGCCGTACCCAACCACTCCCCAGGTGGCGTAAAACTGCTCCCCTACGAAAGCAGTGTCTTCGGGCGAGCTTCTGGCGTACTTAATTGGAAATGTGTCGCCGGGCTCAAAACCAGCATAATAGTCTTCCTGAACTTCCAGCCGGCTGGCAGCCGCTTTCAGACCACCATGCATGAACTGGATGTTGAGGTAATAGTCGTACGCGTTTTTGCGCCAGTTTTTTTCCTTGCTTGCCACGGTGGCTAGCGCAGTGGGACCGTTTATCGTTTGATAGTGGGTCCAGATAGCCCAGTTAACAAAGCAGAAAATAATGGAATAAAGAAAGAATAACCCTTCAAGACTTTCTTTTGGGTTGCGGCCCATAGGATAACAAGGTTTGCCAGTCTGCCTCGGCTGGTTAAGCTATAGAATCTCCTTCAACTCGCTCAGGCAGCTGATTTCGTAGGTAATCTGGTTGAAGTGGCGGCGCTTTTCGGGGTTGAAGTACACCTGGTCGAGGCCAGCGTTGTGGGCGCCCAGCACGTCGCACTCCAGGTTGTCGCCAATCATGAGGCTTTCCGGGGCGGTGGCGCCGGTGCGCTCCAGGGCGTGCCGGAAGATGCGCGCATCGGGCTTGAGGTGCCCGCAGCACTCCGAGGTTACGATTTCCTCGAAATACTCGGTCAGCCGCGAGGCATCGAGCTTGACGTACTGGATGTCCCTGAAGCCGTTGGTGATGAGGTGCAGGCGGTAGCCTTTGTCGCGCAGGTAATTCAGCACCTCGTAGGTGTACGGAAACACTGCCTTTTTTGGGGCAGGATGTCGGTGAACTGCTCCGAGATGCCCGCCGGCGAATCCTCTTCGCGCAAGCCCAGCTGCACAAACGTGCGCGGAAAACGAACGGAGCGCAGCTGCTGCTGGGTGATTTTATTGTTCTGGTACAGCCGCCACAAGCCGTGGTTTATATCAGAATACTCCTGAATAAACTTCTCTACCGCAATGCCGTGGCGCTGCAAATCGTGCAGCTCGAAAAGATGGCGCAGGGTTTCATCGGCGTTGGTTTCAAAGTCCCACAGGGTGTGGTCCAAGTCAAAGAAAATATGACGGTATTTCACGAAGGCGTAATGAGGTGACAGGTAATAGGTAACACGTGACGGGCGAATTTGTCCTGCTTTATTCGGACCAGCCGGGCCGATCATCAATCCAGTAGCAGGCGCTTCACGGCTTTTCCCTCGCCCAGGTGCTGCACGATGTCGGCCGCGTCGCGGGGCTTCACGTCGCCGTACACGGTGCCCTCCGGATGTACGATGAGGGCGGCGCCCGGACCCTTTTTGCAGTGCTTGCAAAGGTCGAGGCAGTTGCAGGTCTGCACCCGCACTTTGGTTTTGTCGCCGCCGAGCAGCAGCTTTTTGAGGCCCTGCTTTTTCAGCTCGATCTTAAGTGCCCGGGCCACATCCCGCCCGATTTCATCTTTTTGCGCGGTGCATACAAACAGGCGGGTAATAGCAGATTTCATACGCAGAGCAACAACGGGGCGGGTCGGCGGGTGTGTCAGGCGGGTGCCTGCGTGCCCGTCCAGTGGCGGTTTTGCAGCTTATACGCGGCCAGCTCCCGGTTCGACCAGAGCGTCTGGTAAATCTTCTGATCCTGCTGCAGCTGCGTGTCGCGCTCCATGTAGCCCAGCAGTTGCTGAACGAAATCCAGGGCTTCGTCCTTGATGAAGTAGAACACCCAGTTATCGAGCCGACGAAAATGGACGAGGCCGGCACTTTTTAGCACGGCCAGCTGTCGGGAGGTTTTGGTTTGGGTGAAGTCGAGCACCTGTTCCAGATCAGAAATGCACATTTCCTGGTTGCGCCACAGCAAATGCAGGATGCGTACCCGGCTTTCGTCGCCGAGGGCCTTAAAAATTGGCAGGCCAAATGCAACGGAGAAATGTTTCAGGCGCATCTTGTGTAGCAACGGGGGAGGAGGGTCGGCACGGGGCCGGCACAAATTTACGCCAAAGCGGGGAGTGCCCCGAAAGCGCCGTATACTTGTAGTCAGGTTCGTTTTGTATGTCTGAAGTGGTTCGATTTCGTTTTGTTTTAGCCGGTTTTCTGCTCCTGGCTGCCTGGCTGGGTTGCCCCTCCGACGTGCGGGCCCAGGGCCAGCGCCAGGTGGTGCAGTTCACCGGCATCGTGGCCACCGGCGACTCGCTGCTGGGCGTGCCCGGTGCTTCCGTGCTGGTGCCCCAGGCCGGGCGCGGCACCGCCACCAATGCCTACGGCTACTTTTCGCTGCCCGTGCTGGCCGGGGATAGTATTGTGATTCGTTCCCTGGGCTACCGCAACCAGTACGTGGTCATCCCGCCCGATTACCAGCGCCAGAGCTACTCCGTAATTGTATCGCTCAAGGAAGACGCCACCGTACTGCCCGAAATCCGCATCTTCCCCTACGCCACCGAGCGGGAGTTCAAGCGGGCCTTTCTGGCCCTCAAGCTGCCCAAAGAGAGGGGCTCGGCTACCGCCGAAAACCTGAACGAGGACATCATGCGGCGCATTTTCAACAATGCCCCGGTGACCAGCGTGGGCAACTACCGCCAGACCATGCAGCAGCAGCAGCAAGAGCAGCAGCGCCGCATGGGCCTTGGCCCCTCGATGCAGGCCAACAACCCCTTGCTCAACCCCTTCAGCTGGCTGCAGTTGATCCAGCAGGTGAAGAAAGGCGAGTTCAAGAAAAAGGAAGGAGTGGATTACTAACACATCGACAGGCTTCTGTCAGGAGAAGGCCAGCGCGGATAGAACCCGCGCTGGCCTTTTGTATTGTTCGGCCCCTATATTCGCCGCTAAGGCAAGCTGCACGGTAACCAGAACTCCGGTTTCACGGTACAGCTACTGTTTGACCTTGCAGCAAGCTTCTCTCCCTATGGATACCAATCTTCCGGTTACCTCCCAGCCCCGCGTCGTCATCGTCGGGTGTGGCTTTGGCGGTTTGCGCCTCGCGCAGGAATTGCGCCACGACCCCGTGCAGGTTGTGGTTATAGACCGCAACAACTACCACAACTTTCAGCCTTTGCTCTACCAGGTGGCCACCGGCGCGCTGGAGGCCGACAGTATAGCGTATCCCATCCGCAAGATTTTTGCCGGGCAGAAGAATTTCTTCTTCCGCATGGCCGACGTGCTGCGGGTGGACACCACCGGCAACACCGTCCACACCAACATCGGCGACATCCGCTACGATTACCTGGTGCTGGCCACCGGCTCGCTCACCAACTTCTTCGGAATTGAGAGCATAGAGCGCAACGGTATGCAAATCAAGAGCATTCCGAACGCCCTGAATCTGCGCAGCTTTATCTTCCAGAACCTGGAAAAAGCCCTGCTCACTGAAGACCCCGCCGCCCGGCAGGCTCTGCTAAACATCGTGGTGGTAGGCGGCGGCCCCACGGGCGTGGAAATCAGCGGCTCCTTGGCCGAAATGCGCCGGAGTGTGCTGCCCAAGGACTACCCCGAGCTGGACTTCCAACACATGCAGATTACCATTGTGGAAGCCGGCGCCGAGCTGCTGGGGCCCATGTCGCCGCAGTCGCAGCGGGAGGCCTATGAGTACCTCAAGGAGCTGGGCGTCACCATTCTGCTCAACACCAGCATCAAGCGCTTCGAGGACTGCAAGGCTTACTACTCCGATACTGAGTTTATTCCGACCGAAAACCTGATCTGGGCCGCTGGGGTGAACGGCGCGGCCCTGCCCGGCCTACCCGAAAACGTGGTGGCCCGTAATAAGCGCATCAACGTGAACCGCTGGAACCAAGTGGAAGGCTTCACGAACGTATTTGCTATTGGCGACGTGGCCAATATGGTGACGGAAGACATGCCCAAAGGCCTGCCCATGCTCGCACCCGTGGCCATGCAGCAGGCTGACCATCTGGCCGACAACTTCCGCCGACTCGCCAAAGGCCAGACGCCCGTCGATTTCAAGTACAACAACAAGGGCGTCATGGCCATTGTGGCCCGCAACAAGGCCGTGGTAGATTTGCCCAAAGGCCACTTCAGCGGGTTCCTGGGCTGGCTCACCTGGCTGTTTGTGCACCTGATGACGCTGGTGGGCTTCCGCAACAAAGTAGTGGCCTTCATCGACTGGGCTTTCAGCTACCTCACCGCCGACAAAGCCCTGCGCCTCATCATCCGGCCCTTCAACCGCCGCGACATGAAAGACGACAAAGGCAAGCGCCCCGCCGAGCAGCAGAACGCTACCCCCCAGTACAACGCCCCCCCGCCCGCCATCCAGACGCCCCAGGCATAGCGCTTGTCATTCCGAGCGCAGCGAGGAATCTGGGGTTCCTGAAATAAACTTTTCCTTAGATTCCTCGCTGCACTCGGAATGACAGTCTTGTTTAAAAAAATAGCCTTACTCTAAGAGTAAGGCTATTTTTTTAGGTATATAATATGTAAAATACATTTATTTTGAGAATAACCCCCTAGATTGAACACCGGTAAAACACAAACTCGATATTTCTGTCATGCACGACGCGCTGCCTTTGCTGTTTGCTTTCCTGGTCGGGATGGGGCACGCATTTGAGGCAGACCACTTGATTGCCGTAACCAACCTGGTGGCCCGCCACGACAGCCGCCTGCTGGCCGTGCGCGAGGGACTTTTCTGGGGCCTGGGCCATACCACCACGCTCGTGCTGTTTGGCGGGGCGCTGCTGCTGAGCAAGTCGGCCGTGGAGCATTCCAACTACTTTGAGGCCGGGGTAGGGGCCATGCTACTGCTCATGGGCCTCAGCCGCCTCACCGACAAAAACCAATACCAGACGAAACCACCTCGTTACCAGCGCGGCACGGCCTACGCGGTGGGGCTGGTACACGGGCTGGCGGGCAGCGGGGCCTTGGTGGTGCTCCTGATGGGCAGTATGCGCACCACCTGGCTGGGCGTGGCCTATCTGCTATTATTTGGCCTGGGTTCCGTAGCTGGCATGCTGGGCGCGGCGGCGCTGGTGAGCATCCCGTTCACGCAGCGTATGCGGCTCAGTTACAGCCTGCGCACGGGCATGGTGGTAGTATCGGCCCTGCTCAGCATCGGCTACGGCAGCTGGATGATTTACGGGAATCTTTTTAGAGCTGAGAAGAAAGAGCTTAGAGCTCAGATTCATTCCGTGGCAAGGCCGACTAACTCCGGCTACGCGCCCATTCACTTCTAATATCTAAGCTCTACTATCTAAGTTCTAAGCCAAATGCACCTTTCCCCCAAAGACCTCGATAAACTGGTGCTGCACCAGGCTGGCGTGGTGGCCCAGAAGCGCTACGCCCGCGGCCTGGCCCTCAACTACCCTGAGGCGGTGGCGCTGCTGGCTACCCAGCTGCTGGAGTTTATCCGCGACGGCGAATCGGTGGCCGACCTGATGAACAAGGGCAAGCAGATTCTGGGCCTGCGCGACGTGCTGCCCGGTGTGGCCGGCCTGGTGGCCGAGGTGCAGGTGGAAGGCACCTTCCCCGATGGTACCAAGCTCGTGACAGTACACCAGCCCATCTGCCGTGAAGCCGGCTCGCCCGAGCTGGCCCTATACGGCTCCGGCCTCACCCGCACCGTGCCGCCCGCTGCCGCCGAAGCCGCCTCGGAACCCGGCGAATACCACTTGCAGGAGACGCCCCTGATTCTAAATGAAGGCCGTGAAACCCTCACGCTGGATATACTCAACCGCGGCGACCGGCCCATCCAGGTTGGCTCCCACTACCCGTTCTTCGAAACCAACGCCGCTCTCGACTTCGACCGCGCCGCCGCCCGGGGCTTCCGCCTCAACATTCCCGCCGGCACCGCCGTGCGCTTCGAGCCCGGCGAGCGGAAACGCGTGACCCTCGTAGCCCTGGCCGGGGAACGGATTGTGTATGGCGGGAATGGGTTGATAAATGGGAAGGTGGATTGATTCTGGAAAGTAGTGGTAGGCGCTGGAGAAACTGTGTTAAGTTTGGATAAAATATTGACAACCACTCGTTATGGCATTAAAAGATCGGACGCCGCTATTCTCGAAACGTCAACTTGATGAAGCTGGACAAATATTAATTAATAAATCAATAAAATTTCCTCTTTTTGAAGCTACAATAATTCTTAATAATCATAGGTCTTGTCACGCATATCCTATAAATACGTTTCAGGCTACTCTCAGAGCGTGTTGGGGAATTTAGGACCGATTGAGCGACATGGTGATGTTGGCCAATAACAGCCACGTGACATGGCTAGCGGGGGTAAATTCGTAATCGACTACGACGCGGCGAAAGCAGGCCAGCCAGGCGAAGGTGCGCTCGACGACCCAGCGCCGGGCCAGGGGTACGAAGCCGTGCAGGGTAGGCGGCCGACTACTAATTTGTTGGACTAGGCCCAACCGCAGCAGTTGCTGGGCAAAGCGCCCACGGTAGGCCGCATCGGTCAGCACAAGCTGCAGGCGCCGTGCCCACCAAGGCCGCTGGGGCAGCAATGCCAGGGCGCCGGTGCTGTCGTGGCGGTGGGCCGCGTGCACGTGCGCGGCCCAGATACGCCCGCCGGAATCCACTAGGAGCTGGCGTTTGCGGCCGTTGACGAGCTTGTGCGCGTCCAGGCCGCGGTGCTCGTAGATGCGCGGGGCCAGCTTGACGCTTTGGCTATCTATGCAGGCCAGCGCCGGAGTCGGTTCGCGGCCGTGTGCGACTCGGTCCAGGGCGTTGACGACCGTATTGAGTTGCTGCCACAGACCCAGCCGTTGCCAGCGATAGAAATAGTAGTAAACCGCCGTCCAGGGTGGAAACTGTGGGGGCAGCGCCCGCCACTGGCAGCCCGTGCGGCACACATACAGTAAGGCGTTGAACACCTGCCGCAAACACAAGCGCCGCCGTCGTTGCGTGGGCAGCAGCGACTTGATAACTTGCCACTGCGAGTCAGTAAGGGGTTGGTAGCCATCAACCATAATGCCCGTGGAAGCCTAGGAACTCCCCGCGCAACTTACTGACTCGTCTCTTTTTAGCCCTTACTCAATTCCCAAACACGCTCTCAGAAAAAAGCTGCGTAAGCTGAAATTTGAGGCAATAGTCTCTCAGCGCCTTAAACGCGCGCCTTCTATTCTTGATAAACTTGACCGCTACCCACAGATGAAGTTGTCTAGAATGCAAGATATTGGTGGAATCAGGGTAGTGCTTTCTAGTTGTGATGATGTTTATAAATTAGTTATGAAATATAAGCATCCTGGATTCCCACATAAATTAAAGAACGAGAAAGATTATATTAGCAATCCGAAGGATTCTGGTTATAGATGTTATCATATGGTGTATGAGTATTCAAATTCAATTAATTCGAATTACGATGGTTTGATGCTCGAATTACAAATTCGAACAAAGCTGCAGCATGCTTGGGCTACAGCTGTAGAAACTGTTGGAACTTTCTTAGACCATTCTTTAAAGTCAAGCCAAGGCCCAAGAGAATGGCTGGATTTTTTCGCATTGGTTAGCCATGCATTCTCCTATGTTGAAAAGACTAATGGCCTCGCGAGATTCTCCGATGAAAATCAAGAAACTGTATTCAAAAGAGTTAAATCTGAAGCAAAAAGGTTAGATGTCGTTGGTAAATTGATGGCCTTTAGACAAGTAATCAAAAACGTTACTACTGATAAGCGCCAAGGTTCAATTCACTTAGTTGTACTTAATATTGCTGACGCTCAGGTAACAATTAGAACATATTCGAAATCGGCTATTGGTCAGGCTTCAGACGATTACATGAATGAAGAGGCAACAATAAATGCAGAAAATAAAAAACAAGTTGTTCTCGTGTCATCAGATTCTATAGAACTTTTGAAAAAAGCTTATCCAAGTTATTTTCTTGATACTCAAGAATTTCTTATTCAGTTGCAAAAAATTATGAGCACTAAATTCTTGCATAAGCAGCTAGGGTTGTTTGAATAATAAATAGAATCAGTATCTATCTAGAAAACTTAATAGCAAAACTAACTCCCATGTTCCTCTCCCTTGACCGGCGCGCGTACGCCGATATGTACGGCCCAACTACCGGCGACCAGGTGCGTCTGGGCGACACTGACCTCATCATCGAAGTCGAGCAGGACTACTGCGTCTACGGCGAGGAGTGCAAGTTCGGGGGCGGCAAAACCCTGCGCGACGGCATGGGCCAGGCCGCCGGCATTCCGCAGGCCGAGGCCCTGGACCTGCTCATCACCAATGCCCTGGTGCTGGACTACACCGGTATCTACAAGGCCGATATCGGGGTGAAGCACGGGCGCATCAGCGGCATTGGCAAGGCCGGCAACCCGCACATCATGCCCGGCGTCACGCCCGGGATGGTGGTGGGCGTCACCACCGAAGCCATTGCCGGCGAAGGACTGATTCTGACGGCTGGGGGCATCGACTGCCATATCCACTTCATCTGTCCCCAGCAGATTGAGGAAGCCCTGGCTTCGGGCCTGACTACCATGCTGGGCGGGGGCACCGGGCCAGCCGCCGGTACCACGGCTACTACCTGCACCCCGGGTGCGTTTTACATCGAAATGATGCTGAAAGCCACCGACGCGTTTCCGCTCAACTTCGGGTTTCTGGGCAAGGGCAACTCCTCGCGCCCCGAGGGCCTGCACGAGCAGATTGCGGCCGGGGCGCTGGGCTTCAAGCTGCACGAGGACTGGGGCACCACGCCCGCGGCCATCGACCAGTGCCTGCAGGTGGCCGAACAGTACGACGTGCAGGTGTGCATCCACACCGATACGCTCAACGAAAGCGGCTTCGTGGAAAACTCGGTGGGCGCGTTCAAGGGGCGCACCATCCACGCCTACCACACCGAGGGCGCCGGCGGCGGCCACGCCCCCGATATCATCAAAATCTGCGGGGAGCCCAACGTCATTCCCTCGTCCACGAACCCCACGCGGCCCTTCACCAAGAATACCATCGACGAGCACCTGGACATGCTGATGGTGTGCCACCACCTCGACCACAACATTCCCGAGGACGTGGCCTTTGCCGAAAGCCGCATCCGGGGCGAAACGATTGCCGCCGAGGACATCCTGCACGATATGGGCGCGCTCAGCATCATTTCCTCCGACTCCCAGGCCATGGGCCGGGTGGGCGAGGTGGTGACGCGCACTTGGCAGACGGCCCATAAGATGAAGCAGCAGCGCGGCGCCCTGCCCGAAGATGCGGCCGGCACCGCCGACAACTTCCGCGCCCGGCGCTACATCGCCAAGTACACCATCAACCCGGCCCGGGCCCACGGCTTTGCCCGGGAAATCGGCTCCGTGGAGCTGGGCAAGCTGGCTGATCTGGTGCTGTGGAAACCTGCTTTCTTTGGCTCCCGGCCCGAAATGGTGGTGAAGGGCGGCGTGATTGTGCGCAGCCAGATGGGTGACGCCAACGCCTCCATTCCCACGCCCCAGCCTTCGTTTTCGCGGCCCATGTTCGGGGCGTTTGGCTCGGCGGTGGGCGGCACGTCCCTGGCCTTTGTGTCGGGGGCTTCCGTGGAGCACGTGCGCGCCGCCTACGGCCTGCGCAAGCAGGTAGTGGCCGTGCAAGGCTGCCGCAGCGTGACAAAAAAGACATGGCCCTGAACGACTACCTGCCAAACATCGAAGTCGACCCCGAAACCTACCGCGTGACGGTGGACGGCGTGCACCTGACCTGCGAGCCTGCAGAAAAATTGCCTTTGGCGCAGCTTTACAATCTGTTTTAATGGAGAGCTGAGAACTTAGAATTGAGACAGGTACACCACATAACAAGCCATCAATCTCGCCTCTCAGTTCTAAGTTCTCACCTCTCATGCCTACCCGCCTTGCCCGCCTGCTTCACCTTGCCGATTCGGCCCTGCCGACGGGTGGCTTCGCGTATTCCTACGGACTGGAAAGCAGCCGCACGTTCGGGCTGGTGCGGGATTCGGCGGGGCTGCGGCACTACCTCTACTCGTATCTGCAGCAGGCCGTGGGGCTGGAAATTCCGTTTCTGAACTCCTGCTACGCGCTGGGCTGGCCGCTGGAGCCTGCGCAGTTGGCCGATATTCTGCTTGAATACGACGCCCAACTGTTGGTACCCGCCCTGCACAAAGCCAGCCTTACCCAAGGCAAAACCTGGCTGCAGCTGCTCCAGTCGTTTTACCCAACGGAAGGTTTGCGGGAATTGAGCGAGCTGCTGACGACCCAGGAGTTGCCGGGGCATTTCGTGCCCGTTCTGGCGCTGAGTATGCAACGGCTGAATTACTCGCTTTCCGAAGCTCACACGTTCTATCTGCACCTGGCGTTGCGCGACCAGATCAGCGCCGCCATCCGGCTCGGGTGCCTCGGTCCGATGGAAGGGCACCGCCTTCAGCACGAGTTCTACGCCATTTTTGACGACCTGCTGGCCGACGTCGCCCACCTCGATTACCGCTCTGCCACCCGCTCCGCCAGTCTGCTCGATACCGCCCAGATGCTCCACGAACACGTCTATTCCCGCCTGTTTCAGAATTAATACAACATTAGGCAGTCATGCTGAACGAAGCCGAAGCATCTCCTCTACCGCTTCGTTGGATTACTACCGCAACGAAGCGGTAGAGATGCTTCGACAAGCGCCGCATGACGAACAACTGACAACTGACAAAAAAATGCCCTTCATTGATAAGCTCGCCCTACTGCTTCACGGCCACGCTCACGAGCAATACGACTCGCCTGGTGACTACACCCAGCGCGAAACCCGTCGCCTGCCCCCCGCACCGCAACTTCCGCAAGCGGGCCTTTACGGTGGGCATAGGCGGGCCCGTGGGCACCGGCAAAACGGCGCTGTTGAAAGCCCTGTGCGAGCGGCTGCGCCACGAGTTTGAGTTGGGCGTGGTCACCAACGACATCTTCACCAGCGAAGACGCCGAGTTCCTGATTCGCCACAGCGCCCTGAGCGAAGACCGGATTGTGGGCGTGGAAACCGGCGGCTGCCCCCACGCGGCCATCCGGGAGGATATTTCTCTGAACATGGACGCGCTGGAAGGCCTCATGCAGCGCTTCGACCACAAACTCGACTACCTGTTCGTAGAAAGCGGGGGCGACAACCTGGCGGCTCACTTCAGTCGCGAGCTGGTCGATTACTCTATCTATGTCATCGACGTGTCGGGCGGCGACAAGGTGCCGCGCAAGGGCGGCCCCGGCATCACCCAATCCGATCTGCTGGTCATCAACAAAACCGACCTGGCCGAGCTGGTGCGCGCCGACCTCGGCGTGATGGACCGCGACGCCCGCCGCATGCGCGGCGACGGGCCTTTCCTCTTCGCCCGTGCTCTGCACGGTCTAGGACTCGATGAGATAATCCAACACATTCATGCCGCCAAAGCCCAAGCCCTGGAGTCGGTGCGAGAGGATAGACGGTAGACAACTTCCTGTAGCCTGTCATCCAGAAGCCCCTAAGAAAAAACTTAGGGGCTTCTGCTTTGAGTAGGGGTTTTTTCAGGGGTGTAAGCTTGTGAATAATATAAAAAAATGTTTTATCCCCTTTGATTAGAGGGGGTGATTGTATATAATTGCCAAGATGAGTCTGAAAAGACCCTAATTTTTAAAGGGGTATAGTATTCGATATGCTATGAATGCCCCACCCGCGCCCACTTACCTATCCCACCCACTTAACCCCAGATAGCATTTGAATTTCTAACATCCTGGTCCTATGGTACTGCAGCCCGTTCCTACCGTCGTTGTTGTTGGCAATGGCATGGTTGGCTATAAGTTTTGCGAGAAGCTCCTCGCCAAAACTCGTGCCTTCAACTTGGTTGTCTTCGGGGAGGAGCCCCGCGTGGCCTACGACCGGGTGCACCTGAGCGAGTACTTCGGGGGCAAGACCGCCGACGACTTGCTGATGGCTCCACTGCAGTGGTATTACGACCATAACATCACCCTCCACCTGGGCGACCCTGTCCAGGAAATTGACCGCACCAGCCAAACAGTGCATTCCCGCGGCGGCCTGGTACAGCCCTACGACTACCTGGTGCTGGCCACTGGATCCTCGGCCTTCGTACCCGACATTCCGGGCGTGGAAAAGGCGGGCGTGATGGTGTACCGCACCATTGAAGATTTGGAGGAAATCAAAGCCTACGCCGCCACCGCCACGTGCGGAGCCGTGCTGGGTGGGGGCCTGCTGGGCCTGGAAGCAGCCAAGGCCCTGCTAGATTTGGGTGTGCCCGAAACCCACGTCATTGAGTTTGCCCCCCGCCTAATGCCCCGGCAAATCGACGCGGCTGGCAGCCAGATGCTCCAAACCAAGCTCGAAGCCCTGGGTTTGCAGATTCACCTGAGCAAGGCCACCAGCAGCATTGCCGGGGAAAACAGGATTGAGGCCCTGCACTTCGGCGACGGCTCTGTGCTGGATGTGGATATGCTGGTGATTTCGGCCGGCATCCGCCCCCGCGACGAGCTGGCGAAACTCGCTGGCCTGGAAGTGGGCTTGCGCGGCGGTATCGTGGTCAACGACGAGATGCAAACCAGCGACCCGCGCATTTTCGCCATTGGGGAGTGTGCCCTGCACGGCGGCATGATTTACGGCCTGGTCGCGCCCGGCTACGATATGGCCGAGGTAGTTGCCAGCCAGCTCACCCAGGGTGCCCGCGCCTTTACTGGCTACGATATGAGCAGCAAGCTCAAGCTGATCGGGGTGGACGTGGCCAGCTTTGGCGACCCGTTCATTGCCGAGCCCCACAGCCGATCCATCGTGTTCGAGGACGCCCACAGCGGCGTGTATAAGCGCATCAACATCAGCCCCGACGGCAAGTACCTGCTTGGTGGAGTGCTCATTGGTGACGCGGAAGCTTATAACATGCTGCTGCAAACCGTCAACAACAGAATCGTGCTGCCGCCCCACCCCGAAGACCTGATTCTAGGCGCCCGTGGCGGGGAAATTACGGAAGGCGCGGGCGTGCTGGGCTTGCCCGACGAGGCGCTGGTCTGCTCCTGCGAGGCCGTGACCAAAGGCGCTATTTGCGGAGCCGTGAGTGAGCTGGGCATCACGACGGTGGACGGCATGAAGAAGTGCAACAAGGCCGGCACCGGCTGCGGGGGCTGCGTGCCCATGGTGAAGGACCTGATCAACGGTACGCTCCTGGCCCAGGGCGCCTACATCAAGAACGTGCTGTGCGAGCATTTCGAGTACTCCCGGCAGGAGCTGTTCGACCTGCTCAAAATCAACGACATCCGCACCTATGATGCCGCTCTGGACCACTTCGGCCGGGGCGACGGGTGCGAAACCTGCAAGCCCGCCATCGGCAGCATTCTGTCGGGTTTGTGGAATGACTTGATTGTCAGGCAAAACACAATTCAGGATACCAACGACCGGTATTTGGCTAATATCCAGAAAGGTGGCAGCTACTCGGTGGTACCCCGCATTGCGGCCGGCGAAGTCACACCCGAGCAGCTGATGGTCATCGGGCGGGTGGCCCAGAAGTACGGGCTCTACACCAAGATTACCGGCGGGCAGCGCATCGACCTGTTCGGGGCCCACGTGAGTGACTTGCCCGACATCTGGGAGGAGCTGATCAACGCCGGCTTCGAGAGTGGGCATGCCTACGGCAAGTCCCTGCGCACGGTGAAAAGCTGCGTGGGCAGCACCTGGTGCCGGTTTGGCCTGCACGACAGCGTGTCGTTGGCCATCGAAATCGAGAACCGCTATAAGGGTATCCGCTCGCCCCACAAGCTCAAAAGCGGGGTGAGCGGCTGCGTGCGGGAGTGCGCCGAGGCTCAGGCCAAGGACTTCGGCATCATTGCCACCGAGAAGGGCTGGAACCTGTACGTGTGCGGCAACGGCGGCGCCAAGCCCCAGCACGCCCAGCTCCTGGCCACCGACATCGACAAGGAAACCCTGGTGCGCTACCTCGACCGGTTCCTGATGTTCTACATCAAAACCGCCGACCCGCTGATGCGCACCGCCACTTGGCTCAACAAGCTGGACGGCGGCCTGGCCTACCTCAGAAACGTGGTCATCAACGACAGCCTGGGCATCTGCGCCGAGTTGGAAGCGGAAATGGCCCTGCTGATTCAAAACTACCACTGCGAGTGGCGGGAGGTGGTCGAGAACCCCGAGCTGCGCCGGCAGTTCACCCACTTCGTGAATGCGCCCACGCTCAAAGACCCCTCGATTGAGTTCGAGCCGGTGCGGGGCCAGAAGATTGTAAAAGCCTGGTAGGGGCCACCCAAAGCTTTTTTCGGACGAGAATAATGCTGCCTCACGTCGGGGCAGCCCGGCAGACCAACGAGCAAAACGGGCGCGGTGGGTGGTGTTGCAGCGCCGCTCATTCGCCGCCCAAATCCTTTCAAACCAAGCTAAAACCGATGGAAGCTGTCATTGACGTAACGTGGGTGGCCGTGTGCCGCGCCACCGACATTCCGGCCGACGGGGGGGCCTGCGCCCTGGTAGAGGGCGAGCAAGTGGCCATTTTCAACTTCGCCCGCCGCGGCGAGTGGTACGCCACCCAGAACCTGTGCCCGCACAAGCAGCAGATGGCCCTGGCCCGGGGCATGATTGGCAGCACCGGCGAAGCCTGTGAGCCCAAAGTGGCCTGTCCGTTCCATAAGCGCACGTTTTCCCTACTCACGGGGGAGAGCCTGAACGGCGACGAGTGCAGCATTCAGACCTACCCGGTAAAGGTCGAGGACGGCGTGGTGTACATCGGCTGGGCCTGAACTGGCTGGTTTTTATCCTTCACTACTAACACCCTGGCCCGACGCCTATGGATGCTCAGCACTCCGACCAGCCGCTGACGCGGCTCCGCCTTTTGCCTTCCAAGGCGTGCAGATGCGCACGTTTCACCTAACCTGGCTCACGTTCTTTTTCTGCTTTTTCGGCTGGTTCGGTATTGCGCCCCTGATGCCGCTGGTGCGCGAGCAGCTCCACCTCGACAAAAGCCAGGTGGGCAACATTATTATTGCCTCGGTGTCGGCCACCATTCTGGCGCGCTTGGTCGTGGGCCGGCTCTGCGACACCCTTGGACCACGCCTGACCTACACCCTGTTGCTTGTGGTGGGGGCCGTGCCGGTTATGCTGATCGGCCTGAGTAATAGCTACGCCAGCTTTCTGCTGTTTCGCCTCGCCATCGGCATTATCGGGGCTTCTTTCGTCATCACCCAGTTTCACACTTCCATGATGTTTGCGCCGGGCGTGGTGGGCACGGCCAACGCCGTGGCCGGCGGATGGGGCAACCTCGGCGGCGGTATTGCCAACATGGTCATGCCCCTGGTAGCCGCCGCTTTCGTATCGCTGGGCTACGTGGACCAGGCCAACTCCTGGCGGCTGGCCATGGTGGTGCCCGGCGTGATTCTGCTGGTTATGGCCTGGCTCTACTACAAGTACACCGTGGATACGCCCCGCGGCAACTACGCCGACATTCAGCGCGCCGCGGCCGTGAAGCCTAAAGGCACGTTTTTGCTGGCCCTGCGCGACTACCGCACCTGGGTGCTGGCTTTGGCCTACGGGGCCTGCTTCGGCATTGAAATCACCATCGACAACGTGGCCGCCGTGTACTTTGTCGACCACTTCGGGGCCACGCTGGTCATGGCCGGCATGCTGGCCGGTGGCTTTGGGTTCATGAACATCTTCGCCCGCGGCCTGGGCGGCTGGGTGAGCGACAAAGCCGGGAGGGCCTACGGTATGCAGGGCAAATGGCTGCTGTTGAGCGGGCTGCTGGTGCTGGAAGGCATCGGCATTTCCTTGTTCGCGCTGGCGCCGAGCTTGCCGCTGGCTATTGCCGCCATGCTCGGGTTTGCCCTGTTCCTGAAAATGGCCAATGGCTGCACCTACTCCATTGTGCCCTTCGTGAATAAGCAGGCCCTGGGTAGCGTGAGCGGCATTGTGGGCGCGGGCGGCAATCTGGGCGCTATGCTGGTTGGGTTCCTGTTCAAATCGGCCTCCATCAGCTACAACACGGCTTTTCTTTACATCGGCATGGGGGTGGCGGCCGTGGGCGGCTTGGTGCTGCTCGTGCGCCTGGCGCGGAAGGAAATCGGTGAAGCCACGGCCGTAACCTCTACGGAAGCTTCCCTTACGCTGGCCGGGGCTTAGGCCGGAGGTTATTTTCTGACTTACTCACTCTATAGTTATGGGCCTGTCCTCCGATGCTGTTGCCTCCACCTGTTGCTACTGTGGCGTGGGCTGTGGCGTACTGGTCAAGCCGGAGAAAAGCGGCGACGTGACCGTGACGGGCAACCCCGACTACCCCGTCAACCGCGGGGCGCTGTGCAGCAAGGGCCTGAACCTGCAGTATACGGTTAATGACCGGAGTGACCGGCTGCTGTTTCCGCAGATGCGCTACAGCAAAAGCCGCCCGTTGCAGCGGGTGAGCTGGAACGAAGCCCTGGAGCGCACGGCCGCCGTGTTCAAAACCTTCATCGAGCAGTACGGTCCCGAGTCAGTGGCTTTCTATGCCTCCGGGCAGTGCCTGACGGAGGAATACTACGTCATCAACAAGCTCATGAAGGGCTTTATCGGCTCGAATAACCTCGACACCAACTCCCGCCTGTGCATGAGCAGCGCGGTGGTAGGCTACAAAATGGCCCTGGGTGAGGACAGCGTGCCGGTCTGCTACGACGACATCGAGCTGGCTGATTGCCTGCTGGTGACCGGGGCCAACCCAGCCTGGTGCCACCCCATTCTATGGCGCCGGGTGGAAGCCCACAAAGCGGCCAACCCGACCACTAGAATCATCGTGGTGGACCCGCGCGTGACGGATACCTGCGCCCTGGCCGATGTGCATTTGCAGCTCATTCCGGGCACCGACGTGGTGTTGCACCAGGCCCTGGCCCGGGTGCTATTGGAAAACGGCGACCTGGATATGGCCTTTGTCGGGCAGCATGCCGAGGGCTTCGAGGCCTACCGCGCCATCATCCTGGAACGCACCGTGGCTGAGTCGGCCGAGCTGTGCGGGGTAGCCGAGGCGGATATTCGCCTGGCGGCCGGCTACATCGGCTCGGCCCGGGCGTTCTTGTCGATGTGGACGATGGGCCTGAACCAGAGCGTCGTCGGCGTCGACAAAAACCTGAGCTTGCTGAACCTGCACTTGCTAACCGGCCAGATTGGCAAGCCGGGCGCCGGGCCATTGTCCCTGACCGGTCAGCCCAACGCCATGGGCGGGCGGGAAGTAGGGGGCCTGTCGAACCTGCTGCCGGCCCACCGCAATATGGCTGACTCCGCGCACCGGGCCGAGGTGCAGCAGTTCTGGGGCAGCGGCCCGCTTTCCGACCAGCCCGGCTACACGGCCACCGAAATGTTCGAGGCCCTGGCCGATGGCCGCCTCAAAGCCATCTGGATAGTCTGCACCAACCCGCTGACCAGCCTGCCTAATGTGCGGCAGGCCGAAGCGGCGCTGGCCAACGCCAGGTTCGTAGTGGTGCAGGACATCAGCAACAAGCCCGAAACCCTGGCCTACGCCGACGTTATCCTGCCGGCTGCCGCCTGGGCCGAGAAGGAAGGCACCATGACCAATTCTGAGCGGCGCATCAGCTACCTGCCCCGCGTAGTGGCCGCCCCCGGCGAAGCCCTGCCCGATTCGGAAATCATCTGCCGCTTTGCCCGGAAAATGGGTTTTCCCGGCTTCGACTTTCCGACGACCGAGGCTATTTACCACGAACACACCCGCCTGACGGCCGGCACAACGCTCGATATTTCGGGTCTGACCTACGAGGTCCTGCACCAGCGCGGCTCGGTACAGTGGCCCTACCGCGCCTCTGCCGCTGCGCCCGACACAGCCCGGCTTTTCACCGACCACCGGTTCTACACGCCCTCAGGCCGCGCCCGGATTTACCCGGTGGCCGTGGCCATGCGTAGTGAGATGCCCGACGAGGATTTCCCCTTTATCCTGACCACCGGCCGCATCCGCGACCAGTGGCATACGATGACCAAGACGAGTAAAGTCAGCAAGCTGCGCCAGCATATTCCCCAGGCCTTTATCGAGCTACACCCTCAGGATGCAGTAAGCCTACAGGTCGGGGAAGGCGACTTAGTGACGGTAAGCTCGCGGCGGGGCGAAGTGCGGGTGGCGGCGCGGCTGAGCGCGGGCATACGGCCGGGGGTAGTGTTTCTGCCCATGCACTGGGGCAAGCTGCTGGGCTCGGACCTGCACCGCGCCAACAACGTGACCTCCGGCGCCGTGGACCCCATTTCCAAGGAGCCCGACTTCAAGTTCTGCGCCGTGCAGCTGACCAAGTACCGCAAGCCCCGGCAGCGCATCGTGGTGGTAGGCGCGGGGGCCGGGGCCTTTGGCTTTGTGCAGGCTTACCGGGAGCTGAACCAGGACGACAGCATCACCATTTTCAGCAAAGAGGACTTTCCGTTCTACAACCGCGTGATGCTGCCCGACTACATCAGCGGCCACCAGCACTGGGAGCAGCTGGTGAAAATGCGCGAGGAGGAGGAGCCTGGCTATAGCATTGAGCTGCGCCGCGGCGTGAGCGTGGAAGAAGTAAACCGGGCGGAGAAATACGTGGTGGACTCCCGCGGCCAGCGCACCGACTACGACGTGCTCATCCTGGCTACCGGCAGCCGGGCGGCGGTGCCGCGCAACGTGCCCGCCCTACCCGGCATCTTCACCATGCGCAGCCGCCTCGATGCCGATTCGTTTAAAAGCCACCTGCCGGCTCAGAATGCCCACGTCGTGATTGTGGGTGGTGGGCTGCTGGGTCTGGAAATGGCGGCTTCCCTGCGCGAAACCGGCGTGCGGATTTCCATCATTCAGCGCACTTCCCGCTTTCTGGACCGGCAGCTCGATGCCCTAGGCAGCCAGTTGCTGCAGGAAGAAATGGTGGACCAGGGCTGCGAGCTGTACTTCAACGACGAGGTGGAGCTCTATTACGGCCGCGCCCGCCTGACCGGCGTGGGCCTGAAAAGCGGCCGGCGCCTCGACTGCGACGCCCTGATTCTGGCCATTGGCACGACGCCCAACCTGGAGCTGGCCCGGGAGGGTGGCCTGGAGTGCCGCCGTGGGGTGGTCGTGAACGAGCGGCTGCAAACCTCCGACCCGAGCGTGTTTGCCTTGGGCGAAATTGCTGAGTTTGAAGGCACGCTCTACGGCATCACGGCCGCCGCCGAGCAGCAGGCCGCCGTGGTGGCCCGCTACCTGAGCGGTGACGTGGGCAGCGTGTACCGGGGCAGCACCTTCATGAACATCATCAAGATTCACGGCTTCGACCTGTGCAGCATCGGCCTGCCCGAGTGCCCGGCCGGTGGGAGCCACGAGGAAATTACCTTCATCGACAAGGCCCGGCGCTACTACAAAAAATGCATCGTGCACCAGGATCGGCTGGTAGGCGCTATTCTCATCGGCGACAAAACCGAGTTCCAGGAGTTTCGGGAGCTGATTACCAACAAGACCGAGCTCAGCGACAAGCGCCTGCAGCTGCTGCGTAGTGGCCGCCCGGCCGCGCCCGTGCTGGGCAAGTTGGTATGCAGCTGCAACAACGTGGGCCGGGACAATCTGCGCCAAGCCATTGGGGCCGGCTGCGAAACGCTGAAGGAGCTGTGTGCTACCACCGGTGCCGGTACCGGCTGCGGCTCCTGCCGGCCCGAGGTGCAGCAAATCCTGGCCGCCGAGCTGGTAACTCTGGTTCCCCTGGCCACTTGAAACGCCCGTTAGCAGCCCTACCTGATTTTTCATGACCTCCACTGACTCTGCTCACTCCCTGGTTGCCATAAACCTGCCCGGCGGTATCGTGCCGGCCGGCGACCTGCTGGCCGTGCTCAGCGCCGCCGAAGCCGCCGGCATCGAGCAGGTGCAACTCGGGCACCGGCAGCAGCTGTTGCTGGCCGTGGAGCCTGCACGGCGGCGTGCCCTGCTGCAGGCGCTGGCCGCGGCCGCGGTGCTGGTTGAAACCGATCCGGAAGCGCACCCCAATATTGTCAGCTCCTACGTGGGCGAGGAGGTATTCTACAGCGCGGCCTGGCTGCGTGAGGGCGTATACAAGGACATTCTAGATCTGTTTGACTACCGGCCCCGGCTGAAAATAAACTTGGTCGACAGCCGGCAGACCTTCGTGCCATTTTTCACGGGCCACCTCAACTTCATTGCCGCCGAAACCAGCAACTACTGGCACCTGCACGTCCGTTTTCCCCGCACCGGCTACCTCTACGCCTGGCCCCATTTGGTGTATTCCGAGGACGTACCGGGGCTGAGCGCGGCCATAGAGCGGGTGTTGCTGCCAACGGTTGGCCAGTTTGCCAACGACCTGACGACGGCCGGTATCCGGCTGTACGCCCAGGTTAGCGCGGCCCTGCCCTTGGGGTCGCGGATGGTAGCTGAGGCACTGGTATTACCGCCTTTCATGCTGCCGTATTACGAAGGTTTCAACCGCAACGGGCAGCATCTGTGGCTGGGTATCTACCGGCGCAACGAGCAGTTTTTGGTGGCGTTCCTGCAGGGCCTGTGCCGAGTGTGTTTGCAGACAAGGGTAGGGCAGCTGTGCACCACCCCCTGGAAATCATTGATAATAAAAGGTATTGCCCCCACCGACCGGCCGCAGTGGGATGCCGTGCTATGTCGGCACCGCATCAACGTGCGGCACGCGGCCAACGAGCTGAACTGGCAGGTGGAGGATAATTGCCCCGGGGGCCTGGCCCTCAAGCACGAGCTGGTGCGCTACCTCAACGAGGAAGATGTGCGCACCTACCAGCTTTGCTTTGCCATCAAAACGCGGCCCCAAACCGGGCTGTTTGGCTCCATCATCATCCGGACCCAGCCGGGGCGCCCCGGCGCCGAGCAGTACGAAATTCTGCATACCCGCGACTTCAACCCCAACTCCCGCGACTTTGTCTCATTTCGCCAGCAGGTGCGCCCCGACATGCTGGGCTGGTATCTGGCCGAGCTTTGCCACCAGTTCTACGCCCAGGCCGGGGCCGAAATGCCGGCAAATGAAGCGGCCTTGCCGCCATCCACCATTCCACTGCCCGTTACGGAAACCCTAATGCGCTGCCGCCGCTGCCTGACGGTGTACGACCCCGAGTACGGGGACGCTAACCAGGGTGTATCACCGGGGACGCCCTGGGATGCCCTGTCGGGGTACCACTGTTCAACCTGTGAGGCCCCGGCTCATGCGTTCGAGCTCTGGGAGGAGCCCGTCTCCGCCAGCCGGGAAGCTGCCCCGGTTGCTTCCTGAGAGTTGAGTTTAGGGCACAAAGCTCATGGCGGACAGCTTGCCCGGACAAGCCATTTACCATCATTCACCGCAGTAAAATCACAACCACTAGCCGCGCAGATATGGGGCAGATAGTACCCGAATTGTATGTAGTAGGCGCCGGCCCCGGCGACCCGGAGCTGCTCACGCTCAAAGCCTACAAGGTGCTGCAAACGGCCGCCGTTATTCTGTATGACAACCTGGCCAACCAGGAACTGCTGGCTTTGGCGCCGACCGAGTGTGAATGTGTGTATGTGGGCAAAAAGCCCTACGGTGACTATACGCCGCAGGAAACCATTCACGAGTTGATCCTGGAAAAGGCCCAAACCCGGGGCCGCGTCATCCGCCTCAAAGGCGGTGACCCGTTCATCTTCGGCCGCGGCTTCGAGGAAATTCTGTTTGCCCGTGCCCACGGCATTAGCACGCACTACATCCCCGGAATTTCGAGCATGCAGGCGCTGGGCTTCGAAGACATTCCGCTGACCCACCGCATCGTGAGCGAGGGCGTGTGGATGGTGACGGGCACTAAGAAGGACGGCTCCCTGTCGGTAGACCTGCGCCTGGCTATGCAGAGCAATTCCACCGTGGTCGTTTACATGGGCCTGAAAAAAGCTGCCGAAATTGCCGCCGCCTACTGCGAAATGGGCAAAGGCGATACGCCCGCTGCCGTAGTGCAGCACCTCACGCTGCCCCAGCGCAAGCTGGCCGTCGGACTCGTGCGCGACTTGCCGGCGCTGGTGGCCAGTCAGCAGATTACCTACCCGGCCCTCATTGTTATCGGGGCGGTAGTAGGTTTAGGCCACGAGGTTCCGGAATATGCGCTAAGCCAAAGCCTTGGCCACCAATGCCTGAGCTTCGGCGGGCAGCGGGAGCTTCAGCGCTAACGCGTGGCCCTGCGGGGTCATCTTGCGCCAGGTTTTCTGCACGATGTCAATGACTTTTTCCTCGGGGTGTTGGCGGGCGAAAGCGAGGAAGTAATGCTCCAGGAACACCAGGCAAATAACGTCTTCCAGCAGTTGTACATCGGCATCGTGGGCAAGCTCCTTCTTTTGCAGCAGCGCCTGAACCCGGGTAATAGTAGCCTCCTCATAGCCAGCCTCTGCTAAAACCTGGCCGGCTACCTCGGCGTGGTACTGCTTAAGGGTGTTGCGCCACCGGTGGTAACCCGCGCGGTCCAGTGGAAAGTCCTGACGAGGAATAGCCCACCGACGAATATGCTGACAGCGGGCTGCCAGCTGCACCGGTTCCGGGGCCCCGTGCGCTACCTGGGCCAGGCCGGCACTCATGCGCTGCCCATAGAGCAACTCCTTGGGCCAGACACGACCTTCAGCGTCCGTGTCCTGGTTAGGGTCTTCGGCATTCAGGGCATCAAACTTTTCGAGGGCCGCCGCAAAGCGGGCAGAAGGCAGGCTCATAGCACGAACACGTAACAGGAAGGTAACTGGCCGAGGCAGGCCTAGCCAAAGATAAGCGGGAACCTTATAACCAAGCTAAGCCATTGGAAAGGCCGCCGCTAGTACTTCCGCAGCCCCACGTTGAAGCCCAGCAGATCCGGCGAAGCCAGGGCTTGGTAGAGCTGGTCGTAAATGGGCTGCAGGGCGGCGCGGCTGGTGCCCAGGGCCCGCAGCAGCAGCATGCCGGGGCGAACCTGCGTCACGGCCACCACGCAGTCGTGGGCTGATACATCAACAGGCAGGCCGGCGCGGGTTTGGGTTTGCCGGGCCTGGAGCACAGCTGCCAGCTGCTGAAACCGGGCGTCGTCGGGGGAGCCGGCCAGGTACACGGCCAGAGAAGTCTGGTGTTGACTGAAGTGCGCCGGCGAGGTGGCAATGTGCTCTTCGGGCCGAAACGCAAACCGGTCGAGTACCGTCAGGCGTTCTTCCTGGCTTATCCGTAGCTCCGATTGGTATTCGGTAAAGGCGAACTGCTCGCCGCTGTCTATGCGGCCGGAGTGAAACCAGTCGGCCAGCAAAAGCAGGGCGCCAGTGGCCAGGTGCCAGTGCTGGTGCTGGCGGTAGCGGCTCTGGACCTGGAGTACGATAGGGTCGGGGAGGACCACAACCAGGGCGCCGGCGGCAATGTGTGCCTCGGTTAGCTGTTCGGCTATGGCACCGTTATCGGAGCGGTACACGCGGGTGTTGGCCTGAGTGCTGAGCAGCAGACGTGCCTCAGGCTGCACCATTACACGTAGTCGGATAACGTCGCCGGCCAGCAGGCCGCCGCCGTAGCTGCTGAGCACCACGTGGCAGCTTCCGGCCGCAGTTCCGGGGTTCAGAAGCTTTAGAGGCTGCACGTTGCGGCTTACCGTCAGCACCGACTGGCCGCGCACGACCGTAACTTCGACTTCACTCCACAACGACGAATCGGACATAGCAAAGGGCTGAACGGCAAAGATGCAGCGCCCTGCACGGCAACCGGCCACCTTCACCCGGAAAAATGGGGAAAGTGGCCGGGCTAGTGGCGTCGCAAAGGTTTTTAAATGCGGTTACGGGTTCGGAGTGCCGCACCACCCTTCGCTCTTGCACTTGGGGTCCGTTAAAATCACCCGGTCCAGATCGTACGAGGTATAAATAGCTATGCAGGCCTGGTCGGGGGCTTCCGCATCGGTGGCCAAGCGCAGGCCCGTCAGGAAGCTTTGCGACTCGGGCAGCCCGGCCGGCACCTCCGAGTAGGTGGCTACCACGTTGGCGTAGCTCACGCCTTCAATGGTGATTGTTTTGCCAAGATTAACGTCCGTCGGGAGCTGGAGCATGGTACCGTCGCAGCTGCGGCCGAGCACTTTCACCGTGGTGCAGGAGGCCTGGGCAGTGGCGGTTTCCTCATCTTCTTCGCAGCCGCTGAGCACCCCAAACGACAGCAGGCCCAGGGTTAGCAGGGTAAGGATTTTAGGCATGGAGCATACTGGGTTAGATGTGTAGTAAAGAGAGCCGGGGCGTTAAGCAAAAGTTGCAAGCAGTACCCTGACAATTGCTGCGCTTCTCAAAGTGCAGCCATCAAGGGTGAAAAAGTCACGAGAAGATATGCTGCCTCTGCCGTTCGCGCAGTCGAAGCATGACCCTCTTACTGGTTTTCCTAAACCGACTGCAGTACGGCCAGCAGTTCCGTGAGCTGAGTTGTGAGGCGATTGGGCTCGGCGGTGTCGAGCAGGCGGGCGTCGATGCCCACGCAGGTGGCACCAGCCTGCTTCCACGCGCGCAGGCTCTCTACCGTAGGCTGAATCCCACCGGTGGCCATGAGGGGAAGGTGGGGCAGCGGGCCGCGCAGAATCTGCAGATAGGCGGGCGTAAGGTAGGCCGAAGGAAAGAGCTTAACGATGGTGGCGCCCAGGCGGTGGGCCTCGTACACCTCGTTCAGTGTCTGGGCACCGGGCAGCCAGGCTAGGTCGTAGCTGCGGCACACGGCGGCCACATCGGGGCTGCACACGGGCTGGACGATGAAGTCGGCACCCGATTCGATGAAGCGGCCGGCTTCTTCCGGGGTGAAGATAGTGCCCGCGCCCAGGAGCAGATCAGGATAATCGGCCTCCACGAAGCGCTGCAGGCGAGTGAAGATGGCGTGGGCCTCGGGGCCGCGGTTGGTGAACTCAAACAGGCGCACGCCGGCCGCGTAGCTGGCGGCCAGCACCCGGCGGGCGTAGTCTTCCTGCGCGTGGTAGAAAACCGGAATAAGCGGGTGCAGCCGGGCCTGGGCCAGCGTGTGGGCAGAAGAAAAACGGGGCATGGGTTGAGTTGCTGGTTTCTGGTTGCTAGTTTACCTAACGTCTACGGATAACCAGCACCTAGAAACCAGAAACCAGCAACTTAACTATAGCGCATACTCGCCGAGGGCGCGGTACACGTCGTAGATGTTTTGGTCGTTGCGGAAGGTGCGGCCGATGGGAGCTGCCATGCCGCGTACCCAGATGTAGAGTTCCGATTCCAGGTCGAAGTGGCCGGTGGTTTCCATCGAAAACCGCTCGATGCTGCGGTAGGGAATGCTCATGATTTCGCGCTTCTTGCCCGTTACGCCCTGTTTATCAACCAGCAGCAGGCGCTGGTTGGTGAAGATGATCTGGTCGCGCAGGATGGCGTAGGCTTTTTCCACCCGCTCGCCGGCGGCCAGAATACGGTTCAGCTCCTGCTGAATCTGTTGCGCGTCGTTTTCGGAAGCATTGCCGAGAAGGCCATCGAGAAGTCCCATAAAGCAGTTTGTTTTCGGGGTGAGAGGTTAGGAAGAAGGCGCTTTTTTGCGGTATACGCGAATAAGCTGGTCGCGTAGCTGGTAAGCCAGCACCGAATCAACGCAGGCAATGTCGGTCAGCTCCTCATCCAGGGGGTGACAGGTTTGCTGCTGGATGGTAACGGAGAGGCCGCCGGGGACTGATTCTACCAGGCTGGTGCGTACGTAAGCGTCCCCGGCGTCCCCGAAGGTTTCCGCAACCTCCAGGTCGGCACTGATACGCCCGGTTGAATCAGTCAGGACAAACAGCCGGATGCGGGAAGAAAAATACTCGCCCGGTACGCGGGTCAGCAAGGCCAAACGATGATTGGGAAGCGGAATTTTTCCCACCGCGAATACCTCCTCACCGTTGGCCGCCACATACTCGCCAAACAGCGGCAGCAAGCGGGCCGGAATCAGCCGGCCGTGCATGGGCTGGGTGCTGGCCGCCGGGGTACCGTCTTCCAGGTCCTGAGAGGAAACCTTGATGGGCAGCGTCAGCAGCGGATAGAGAGCCAGCAGCTCCTGCAGCTGCAAGGTAGTGGAGTCGGGCGGGGAGGACGCTGGCGGGAGAGCCGCCTCCTCTGGAGCAGCCGAGGTTTCCGGCGCGGTGTTGGTTTGGCAGCTGCTGAGTAGCAGAACCGAAAACAACAGGAGGTTTGAAAGCCTCCAACGATGGAGAGTCATACAGAAAGCTGTATAGGTGTGTTATTACAGTTCTTCTATTATTTCCTCTATCCAGTTGAGGCCGATTTCCTGTAGGGCGCGGTCGGGCTTTTGGCGAACCTGCTCCCAGAGCCGCCGGATTTCCTTTACGTCTTCTTCGGAGTACACAAATTCCTGCTCCTCCAGAATATCGAGGGCCATGTGCTTGGCTTCGTAGCCCTGATAGAAGACAATCAGGCATAAGTCTTTCAGCAGGTGGCGGCAGTCGTGAGTAGCCAGCGCATACACCAACGTACCATTGCGGCCGTGGTTGGCGGGCTTCTGAATGGCTGCCAGCAACGGTTGAACGGCTCGTTGGTCGGCTAGGTCCCGCAAGCTACTGGCTGCGCTGTTGCGTAGTAGAGGCTTATCTGTTTCCAACAGCTGCAGAAGGAACTGGAACATTTCTTCCCCGCCCAGCGCAGTCAGCTCCTCAAAAGCGTCGTCCGCCGCCTCGTCATCATCACTGAAAATAAGCGCCTGAAGCGCGGCAACGCGTGCGGTGGGCATAAGAATAGGTATAAATGTGATAATAAAAAGCAGCCGAACACAACGAACCCGGCTGCTGAAAGCTAATAGAAAAAGGCGGGATTAATCGGGGAAGCTGATAAGCTTCTCTGGCTGCCCTTACTGTTGCAGTCGATATTCGGCAGCATGGCTGAAGAGGTGCACGGGAGGCCCGATAGTGGTTGGGTGTTTAGTCGTTGTAAAGCTTCCGTAAAGTTCTTTTTCCCGCCTGATATTTAACATGAAAAAAGTAGACGGAACCAGCAGGCTTGTAGAGCGAGTCGCCTAGTTGCAGGGAATCATAATAACGCCGGCTGCCGGGGAAGTATATTTTTTCATCCTGGCAAAGAAGGTCGATAGTTTGGTATGCTTGCTTTTGCTCTCTTAGATACTTTCTTGCTACGACAGCGCTAATGCTGCGTGCTATAAACCGTTCGTCTTGTTGCCTTGAGCTATAAAGAAAAGTCAGCGTTAGAGCGGTTGCAAGTACTATCCCAAAGCAAATCAGAACGGGAGTAGCCTTCGCAAAAGCGCCTTTTGTTTCTTCATCGAAGTCTTCCCAATCATTCTCATACAAACTCATAGCGCGAGCAAATTTCTGAACTCAATCTAAGCGCAAAGAGCCGGACTACGTGGTAGCCCGGCTCTTTTGGTATTCTTCAGAAAGTGAAGCCAGGTAGCTTAGTTGCCGCCCGTGCCGGTGGTGCCAGCCGGCTTCTGCTGCGAAGTCTGCTGCATGGGATTGGGCTGGGCGCGCTGCTGCTGCTCAAACAGTTCGAAGCGCGAGGGCGCGGCCCGGTTCGGGTAGGCGTTGTTGCTCAGGTCCGTGTCGGCGGTTTCCAGGAAGGGGTCCAGCACGAAGCTTACCACGGGCTTTTCGGTGATGAACACCTTGGTTACCTGCGCGTTGTTCTTGCGCCAGATTTCGGCCGGAATGTTCACCACTTCCTGCTTGCCGTCCTCGTAGGTCATCTGCACCACCACGGGCATGGTGAGGCCACCCAGGTTTTTCAGGCTCACCTCGTAGAAGTGCAGGCCGCTGCTCAGGCGCTTTTGCTGCTCGGGCGTGAGCTTGGCCACGTAGTCCTGGTAGCGCTTTTTGTCGGCCTCGGTGGCGGCCAGCGGGTCGTAGGCGTTGTAGAAGTCCTTGAGCTGGGGCTTGTCATCCACCAACGTGCGCTTGATGTCCTGCAGGTTGCGCTGCTGGGAAAGCGTTTTGGGCGCGGCGTTCAGTTGCTCCCGCTTGCGGGCATTCTCGATTTCGGGGTTCTTCGAGTCGACGGTGTACCACTTCACGCCCTCAATAGCCAGGTCGGTGTGGTCGGTGGTGTAGAACCAGCCGCGCCAGAACCAGTCGAGGTCGGTGCCGGAGGCGTCTTCCATGGTGCGGAAGAAGTCGGCAGGCTCAGGGTGCTTGTAGGCCCAGCGACGCGCGTATTCCTTGAAGGCATAGTCGAAGAGCTGACGGCCCAGGATGGTTTCGCGCAGGATGTTGAGGCCGGTGGCGGGCTTGGCGTAGGCATTGGGCCCAAACTGCAGCACCGATTCCGAGTTCGTCATGATGGGCGTCTGCACATTTTTGCCGGTGCGCATGTAGTCCACAATCAGCTTCGGCTCGCCGCGGCGGGAGGGGTAGTTCCGCTCCCATTCCTGCTCGGTCAGGAACTGCACAAAGGTGTTCAGGCCCTCATCCAGCCACGACCACTGCCGCTCGTCGGAGTTGATGATCATGGGAAAGAAGTTGTGGCCTACTTCGTGAATAATCACCGAAATCATGCCGTACTTCCGCTCGGCCGAGTAGGTGCCGTCCTTCTCGGGGCGGCCGCCATTAAAGCAAATCATGGGATACTCCATGCCGCCCACCGGCCCGTGCACCGAAATAGCCACCGGGTATTCGTAGTCGATGGTGAACTTGGAGTAGGTTTTGATGGTGTGCGCCACCACTTCGGTGGAGTACTGGCCCCACAGCGGGTTGCCTTCCTTGGGATAGTAGCTCATGCACATCACCGGCTTGCCCGCCTGCTTGATCTGCATGGCGTCCCAGATAAACTTGCGTGAAGAAGCCCAGGCAAAATCGCGCACGTTTTTGGCGGCGTAGGTCCAGGTTTTGGTGCCTTTGGCGCGCTTCTGCTCGGCGGCTTCGGCTTCCTGCTGGCTCACGATGAGCACCGGGGTTTTGGTGTTCTTGGCTTTTTCGAGGCGCTGGCGCTGGGCGGCGCTCAGCACTTCGTTGGGGTTCTGCAGCACGCCGGTAGCGCCCACCACGTGGTCGGCGGGGGCGGTGATGCTCACGCGGTAGTCGCCGAAGGGCAGGGCAAACTCTCCGGTGCCCAGAAACTGCTTGTGCTGCCAGCCCTGGAAATCGGAGTACACGGCCATGCGCGGGTAGAACTGGGCAATTTCGTAGAGGTAGTTCTTGTCCTCGGGGAAATACTCGTAGCCGCTGCGCTGGTTTATTTTCAGCTGGTCGTTGATGTTGTAGCTCCACTTGATGCTGAACGTCACGGCTTGCTTGGGCCGCAGGGGCGTGGGCAGGTCGATGCGCATCATGGTGTGGTTGATGACGTGGGGCAGGGCCTTGCCGCCTTTCAGCTTCACCTCCGAAATCTTGAAGCCGCCCTCAAAGTCCGAGTTCATCAGGTATTCCAGCCCCCGAAACGACATGCGGTCCGACAACTCGCCCACCTCCGTGGCCTGGGTGATGGACGTTTTGTCCATGATGTTCTGGTCGAGCTGCACCCACAGGTAAGTGAGTACGTCGGGCGAGAGGTTGGTGTAGGTAATGTCCTCCGATCCGGTAATGGCCTGCTTCTCGTCGTCGAGCTTTACCTGGATGTTGTAGTCGGCGCGCTGCTGCCAGTACTGGCTGCCGGGCGCCCCCGAGGCGGTACGGTAGGTGTTGGGCGTGGGCAGCTCCTGGCCCAGCTGGGCAAACTTATCGGTGCCGGAGTTGGTAGTTTGGGCCGCCAGGGGGCCGGCGGCCAGCGCGGCCAGAGCGGCCGAGCGTAAAAGATGTTTTAGCATTGAAAAGCGTGAATGCGTGTAGCGAGGCGAAAAAGTACAGGAAAACCGGCAGATAACAGGTAAAGTCACCGGCAAAGTGCCAGAAGTTGCACGGGCGGAAAGATGGTGAGACAGTGAGCTGGTGAAATGGTGAGCTTGACGTTCTGTTGGCACAGCTCTGCGCATATGGCGCGGTCAGGACGCCAACTCACCATTTTACTATTTCACCAGGAGCACCAGCGCGATGCCCAGGGCGGCGCCGCTGACGACCAGGAGCCAGTCGCGGCGGGCTACGCCGAGGCCGCGCAGCAGCAGGGCCCCGAGCAGCAGAATCAGCGCTACGATCAGCAGCTGGCCCAGTTCCACGCCCACATTGAACGCCAGCAGTTCCAGCACCGGGCGGCTCTGGTGGCCCAGCAGCTCGCGCAGGTAGCTGGAAAACCCAAGGCCGTGAATCAGCCCGAACACGGCGGCCAGCAGGTTGGGCCAGGCCAGCACCACCGGCTCCGGCGCCGGGCGCAACACCGGCCGGGCAGTAGGGCGGCCGGCGCGGGTCAGGTTCAGCAGGCACGTCAGCACTATCGTCACCGGAATCAGCACCTCAATAACCTGGGGCGAGTACTGCACCACGCTCAGCGTGGCCAGGGCCAGGGTGAGGGGAGTGGCCGAGGGTGAAGCTGGTAACCAGCGCCACCACGCGGCGCCAGTCCTGCAGCACGTAGGGCGCACATAGCGCCAGCAGAAACACGAGGTGGTCGTAGGCCTGCAGGTTGAAGATGTGGAAGAAGCCGAGCTGGAGGTAAGTCTGAAACGTGGAGGCCATAGGGCAAAAGTACAAGCGCGGCCAACATAGCGGCTTTCTCGCGGCTTTCTGATATTTTGCACCGACTTAAGCAGTTTGCATTCTGGTTGATGTATGTATAGATATTTTATGTTGAGCCTGCTGGTGCTCGGTTTAGCCCTGGAAGGCCACGCGCAGGCCCCCACACCCTCGCTGCCACCCGCTTACCTGACTGAGTCCCGCCTGAGCCGTGCCGATACGGCCCGGGCCGTGCACGAATTGTTCAGGAGCCGGCGTAGTGGCGGCTTTATCTGGCCGATAGTAGGCACGGTGGGTATGTTGGCGGCAATTCTACCGGCGCAACAATCAACCAGCGCCGGGGTCTGGACGCCGGGGGTAGTGGGCGGCGCGGCGTTGGTGGGCGTAGGCGTAGGTAAGAGTGTGCGGTTTAAGCGAAAAAACGAAACGGCCGTCATGCGCGAGCTGGCGCTTACGGGCCATCTGCCGGCTTATGTCAGCCGCCGCCTGCGGGGCATCCACCGGCCTATACCCGGTACCGCCAATGAGGAAAACCCGCTATTGGCACCCGGTATCGGCACGGACAGCCTGCGGCGGAGTGCCGCCCAACTCATGCCCGAGCAAGTTCTGGCCAATGCCCGGCAGGATACACTGGATGCCGTTACGGCGCTGTTTATGATGAAGCGGGTAAGTGGAGAATGGCCGCTGGCCCTGGCGTTGCCCGGCCTGAGCCTGATGTCCGGCGGCACCCGCGAATACAATCCCGTCACAGGCAGTTGGGACGAAACGCCGGCTTCGGGCGGCGCGGTTGCGGCTGGGCTGGGGCTGGCTGGGGTGGGCCTTACGTATATGCTGGTCCGGCACACTACCTACAGCTACGAAAAGCTCAACGCCCTGCACGCTGCGTGTGCTGCAGGGGCGCCAATTCCAGCGCAGTACCGGGCGCAGCTGCAGCCGCGCCACTTTGCCAAAGCCGGCCTGTGGAAAGCCCGGCTGGCCCGAAGAGAAGCCCGCCGGCGCCGGTAGAACGACGGGTTAATCATACTCATCGGCTGCCGGATTAAGCGGCTATAAGCTGGTGTAAAAGGATTGGATAGTTGATGAGCAGCTGCTGCAACACCGCATTCCTGCGCTTCAGGGTTTCCTAGCCGCTACCGCCTACCTTGCGCCGCTAATCTGTCTGCTACTTATTGCTCCCCTAGCGTAGGGCTCTTGCTTTCTGCACCCGTATACAACCAACACAACTATGCGGTGCTATCTGTTATTACTAGCCTGCCTGCTGGGGCTGCTGGTGCCCGGCCGTGCGCAGCAACTCTTACTTCCCGATTCCGCCGTGGAAAGTGCGCCGGTGGCAGCTGATTCGGCCCAGGCCGTGGGCAAATTGTTTAGCCAGCGCCGGGCCGGGGCCAGGCTGCTGCGGATTCCCGGACTTATTGTGCTGGGGGTAGGGGCGAGTATCTTTTTCAACTCCGCACAGGGCGGAACCTCCTCAATCCTTCTTGGCGGCGTCATGCTCACCGGCTTTAGTTTGGCTAAAAGTAGCCGGTGGAGCCAGGCAAGAGAACACGCGTTGCAAAATGATTATTTGCACGGTAAGCCGCTGCCCAAGGCCATCCGCCATAAACTGCGACACCGGCACTTTCAGCTGTAGGCTTAACCTGGTTGCTCACTCACATTACTTGCTGACTTAATTATTCAACTCCATATGCACAAATACCTTTTGACGCTCATTGCGTGCGCCATTTGTTTAACGAGCTACGGGCAGAGCGCCAGTAGTCCTTCGCCGCCACCTCGATTGTCGCCGCTGCAGCAGGATACTGTGCGGGCGCTGAATAATATGTACAACACCCGTCGACGGGCCGGTAAAATCTGGTTGGGCATTGCTGCCTCCAGCTCACTGGTTTTCGTGCGGGTACTAACGGAGACGCGTACTACTCCAAACGGCCCCGTTGTAAAGGAGCAACCGGTAGGCCTGTATCTGGTATTTGCCGCTATTTCTGGCGGCTTGGCTACGGTGGCAATCAATAAGCTCGCTGGCACCAGCAAAGCCCGGCAACAGGAAGTCTCCGATACTTATTTTACGACTCTAAAAATGCCTAATAGCGTTCGGCGACGCATCAAGAAAAAGTATTTTTAGGAGGACCCTAAACAAACCAAAACGAAGTAAGGCCCGCCTGCTCCTGACCCCAAACGTTTCCTTCCTCACCTTTCTTCTTATCTGCCTGCTTCGTCTGGGGCTCGGTATCAACTAGCCTTTCCCGCTTCTGGTGAATGGAGCAGCTAGCGGGCTTTGGGCAGGCCCAGCAGGTAGAGCTTTTTTGCCTTGCCCGCCATGCGCCCGGTTTCCCAGGTGTAGTCCTGGGCTTGCAGCCCATCGAGCAGAATAGCCATATCCGCCAGGGTATACGTCCGGGCGTTGGAAACCGCGCCGTCCCAGGCAAAGCAAAACGGAATAACCGGAAGTATATAGGTGAAAAAGAGCTGCCGGAGCGTGAGCGGCCGCGCAAAAGGCGTGATGAAAAGCGCCAGTAGGAAGTTCGGCAGCAAGGGTACCCACCACAAGCTGATCGGGAAGCTGTTGTCGCTAATTTCGTACACGCAGATGGGCTGGTGCTGGTCACGCGCGTCCTGTAGGATGCCCCGCGCTACCTCCGGCCGCATGTGGTGCAGGCTGCAGAGCATGGTGCGGACGCCGCGCAGCTCCGCACCTACGCGGGTTGCATCGACGGAGCTGGTTTCATAGCAGATACCTGCTTGGGGCTGGCGGTTGATGGCTGCGGCCAGCTCCAGGTTGGGGTACAGGTCCGTGAGGGTAAGCTGCAGCTGCTGCCGGCCGGGCTCTTGCTTTAGCGCCTGGTAAGCTTCCAGCATGGGCCCGCCGCTGCCCGAGCACAGGTCCACGATGGCCGCGCTTTCGGAGTGCGCCAGGGCCCGGTTGAGCAGCTGCTGCAGGTCCGCCGACGAGCCCAGCAGCTTGTGCATGACCACAATCAGCCGCGTGAGGCAGATGCGGAGGCCGTTAGGAAACCAGGCGAAGTCTTCAAACTCAAACAGGTGGATCCGTTTCATGCTGCTAGACGAGCTGATTTTGCGGCGGCAACTTACAAGGCGGCGTCGGTAAGGACTAGGAAATTTTAAGAGATGCAGCGGCACATGAAGCCCTGCCGGCTGCTGGCGAGGCTTTGCATGCTGCTTCAGTAGCAGCGGAGCTGGCGGCTTCTATTCCTGCCCGAGTTCCTGGCTTTCCTCGTTTTCCTTCTTGTCTACTTGCTCCGTCTGGGGCTCGATGTCGATAAACCGTTCCCGCTTCTGGTGAATGGGGGCGGCCCCCGTGAGACCTACGCCCGCGGCGGCTAGCAGCAGCATGGCAATCAGGCCGAGCAGGCGCAGGAACTTCTTGAGCTTTTCCATAGAGGGGTAGGCTGTGAGGAGAGTATGTGCAAAAGAGCCCTTTACACCTTTAGCACGTCATGCTATATCTCTTGTCATGCTGAGCGGAGTCGAAGCATCTCTCCCGCTTCGTTGTGGTAGTAATTCAACGAAGCGGGAGAGATGCTTCGGCTGCGCTCAGCATGACGTTCTGTTTTGGTTGGTTAGCGACTACACCACTTAATGGGCAAGAAAAACGCCCTGCCGGTACGGGTACTGGCAGGGCGTTTTTATCAGTTGTTCAGCATGAGGTTACACGCCGGGGATTTCCACGTCCACGTTGTTGAAATGTACTTGCCCGTCTTCGAGCACGGCTTCCACTACGGCGTCCTTCGAGACTTTGCCGCTCAGGATTTCCTTCGACAACTCATTCAGGATTACCCGCTGCAGGACGCGCTTGAGCGGGCGGGCGCCGAACTGCGGGTCGAAGCCCTGCTCGCCGAGGAAGTCGAGCACTTCGGTGGTGGCTTCCAGGCGGATGCCGGCTTCTTCCAGGCGCTGCTGAATCTGCCGGAACTGGATGTCAACGATGCGGCGGATTTCCTTGCGCTTGAGCGGCTGGAACATCACGATTTCGTCGATGCGGTTCAGGAACTCGGGGCGCATGTGCTGCTTGAGGCGCTCCACCACTTCCTCGCGGGTGCGGTCCACCACCTCATCATGGTTATACTCGTTCAGCTCCTTGAAATTGCGCTGAATGATGTCGGCGCCCGTGTTCGAGGTCATGATGATGATGGTGTTCTTGAAGTTGGCCACCCGACCCTTGTTGTCGGTGAGGCGGCCGTCGTCGAGCACCTGCAGCAGGATGTTGAACACGTCGGGGTGGGCCTTTTCGATTTCGTCGAGCAGGATAACCGAGTAGGGCTTGCGGCGCACGGCCTCCGTGAGCTGCCCGCCCTCGTCGTAGCCCACGTAGCCGGGAGGCGCCCCGATCAGGCGCGAGGTGGCGTGGCGCTCCTGGTACTCGCTCATGTCGATGCGCACCATGCTGTTCTCGTCGTTGAACAGGTACTCGGCCAGGGCCTTGGCCAGCTCGGTTTTCCCCACCCCGGTGGTGCCGAGGAAGATAAATGAGCCGATGGGGCGCTTGGGGTCCTGCAAACCGGCGCGGGAGCGGCGCACGGCGTCCGAAATAGCCGCAATGGCTTCCGACTGCCCGGCCACGCGCTTGCCCAGCTCGGCTTCGAGGTTGAGCAGCTTCTCGCGGTCCGACTGCAGCATCTTGCTCACCGGAATGCCGGTCCACTTGGCTACTACCTCGGCAATGTCCTCGTGGGTTACCACTTCCTGGAGCATGGAGCCACCGTCCTTGTTGGCGTTGGCTTGTTCCTGCAGGGTTTTGAGCTTGGCTTCGGCTTCCTGAATCTTGCCGTAGCGCAGCTCGGCCACGCGGCCATAGTCGCCCTGCCGCTCGGCCTGCTCGGCTTCCACCTTGAAGCGTTCAATGGATTCCTTGACGGTCTGAATGTTGGTCAGCACGTCTTTTTCGCCCTGCCAGCGGGCTTTCAGCGAGTCGCGCTTTTCCGACAGCTCGGCCAGCTCCCGGTTCAGCACGGCCTCGCGGTCCTTGTTGTCTTCGCGGCGGATGGCTTCGCGCTCAATTTCCAGCTGCATGATGCGGCGCTGCACCTCGTCGAGCTCCACGGGCATGGAGTTCAGCTCGATGCGCAGCTTGGCCGCCGCCTCGTCCATCAGGTCGATGGCCTTGTCGGGCAGGAAACGGTCGGTGATGTAGCGGCTCGACAGCTCCACGGCGGCAATGACGGCGTCGTCGGTGATGCGCACGCCGTGGTGCAGCTCGTACTTCTCCTTGATGCCGCGCATGATGCTGATGGCGTCCTCAATGGTGGGCTCATCTACCATCACGGCCTGGAAGCGGCGCTCCAGGGCCTTGTCCTTCTCAATGTACTTCTGGTACTCCTTGAGGGTGGTGGCCCCGATGGCGTGCAGCTCGCCGCGGGCCAGGGCGGGCTTGAGCAGGTTGGCCGCGTCCATGGCGCCGTCGCCGCCCGCGCCGGCCCCGATCAGGGTGTGCATCTCATCGATGAACAGGATGATCTGGCCTTCGGAGTCGGTGACTTCCTTGATGACGGACTTGAGGCGCTCCTCGAACTCGCCCTTGTACTTGGCCCCGGCAATGAGCAGACCCATATCAAGCGACATGATGACTTTCTCGCGGAGGTTTTCGGGCACGTCGCCGGCCACGATGCGCTGGGCCAGGCCCTCCACAATGGCGGTTTTGCCCACGCCGGGCTCCCCGAGCAGCACGGGGTTGTTCTTGGTGCGGCGGGAGAGAATCTGGAGCACGCGGCGGATTTCCTCGTCGCGGCCAATGACGGGGTCCATCTTGCCGGTGCGCACTTGCTCGTTGAGGTTGCGGGCGTAGCGGTTCAGGCTCTGGTACTGGTCCTCGGCCGACTGCGAGGTGACTTTGCGGCCGCCCCGCAGCTCTTTGATGGCGGCTTTCAGGTCTTTGGTATTGAAGCCCGTGTCCTTGAGCAGGGTGGCCGTGGCGTCGCGGCCATCGACGAGGGCCAGCAGCAGGTGCTCCACGGCTACGTACTCGTCGCCGAACTCCTTGAGGAAGTTGTTGGCGCGCTGCACGGCGTTGGCGGCCTCGTTGGCGAGGTAGGGGGAGCCGCCGCTTACCTTGGGGTAGGCCTCTACCTGGGCATCGAGGCGGGGGGTGAGGATATTGAGGTTGGCGCCGAGCTTCTTGGCGAGGAAGCCGGTCACGTTTTCATCCACCTGAAAGAGGGCTTTCAGGAGGTGGCCCGTTTCGATGGCCTGCTGCTGATGGCCGCCGGCAATTTCGGTGGCCTTCTGCACGGCCTCCTGGGCCTTGATGGTGAAGTTATTGAAGTTCATAGCTGCTAGGTCTTAGTAGGTGGCTTCAGGTTGGAAGCTCTACGCAGGGACTAGCAAACGGGGTGCAGAAGATGTTTTGCTGACGTTTTGGCTGATATAATTCTGAGGTTTAGTTGAAAATATGCCAATAGTTCATACTTATTCGTACACCTCAAGCTCAGGAATATGCTCAGGGTTTAGCTCGGCTCCGCAAGTAACCGTCCTAGTAAGATACTGACTGCTAAAGCAGATCCATTTTCTCCCTCTGTATCTATTCCTACTATCGTAGATAATAGCCACATTATTGAATGTGCCGTACAATTTGCCATTATTATATATCGTTTTTCTAACGCCAATTCCACTTCTATTCTTTATGTCAACATAAATCACATTGCTGTTAAATACAATACTCTGCTTCTCATAAAGTACTAGAGCTTCGATTTCTCCAGTACATTCTTGGGACGAACAAGCAGATAAAATGAAGGCTGTTATTGTGAATAGTACTTGATATTTCGACATTGTTGGTTTGTGAAAGGTAATTATTTAAAAGCGGTTGAATGATAAATTTATATCTCCTAATATCTAGGGGGTGTTTACAGTTAGGTTCGACCTTTGAGCATGAATAAAGACCGGAGCATGTTGACGGACGAGCAGTGGGCGCGGCTTTCGCCACTGCTACCGGGGCAGGAACGTTCGCCTGGCACGACGGCCAAGGACACGCGCCTGTTCGTCGAAGCCGTGCTCTGGCGGGCCCGCTGCGGGGTGTCGTGGCGGGATTTGCCGGCTGAGCGGTTCGGGCCCTGGCACACGGTGTATGCGCGGTTTCGGCGCTGGCGGCAAGCCGGCGTGTGGCCCCATGTGCTGGCCCAGGTGCAAACCGCCACGGGCTTGCACCGGCTGCTGGTCGATTCCACCGCCGTGCGGGCGCACCAGGTGGCGGCCGGGGCCAAAAAAAGACAGCCCCTGCGGGCAGGCCCTCGGCCGCAGCCGCGGCGGCTTCACCACCAAACTCCACCTGAGCTGCGACGCCTACGGCCGCGTGTGCGCCTTGGCCCTGACCGGCGGCCAAGCCGGCGACTGCCCGCAAGCGCCGGGCCTGCTGCGGGGCCACCTGCGCCCGGGCCAAGCCGTGCTGGCCGACAGGGCCTACGATGCCGGCTACGTACGGGCCCAAATCCAGCAAGCCGGAGCCACGGCCGTGATTCCAAGCAAGAAAAATCGAATTGTGTGCCTGGAACATGACGCTGAAATCTATAAAGAGCGAAACCGCATCGAACGCGCCATCAACGGCTTGAAACGCTTTCGGGCCGTGGCCACCCGCTTTGACAAGCGCGCGGCCAACTACTTTGCCACCTGCTGCCTCATTGCCGCCTTGACGTGGCTCTGATTGTAAACACGCCCTAGAACCATAGGGCGCAGATTGGGGATTAGTGCATTCGATAAATCAGGATAAAATGCCAAAAAATTAATGCTTCAACCGGTAGAAATTGTTGCGAGTTGAGCTAAGCTAAACTTTCATCAGTACGGGCTATTTATCTCTCACTACAATTCTTTGGTGGTTGCTGGATCATCAAAGTGTAAAGATGAAAAGAAACGCTTTTTATCGGCAAGAGCACCTTCTTCTTCGGGAATAGAGTAGGAGCAAGTAAGCAGATAAATGGCATGATCGTGCGTTAACCAAATCGTCTCGATGTTAATCGGTCTTTGGCGATACTCATCAAAGCCCCGATAAAGTGCGGCACGGGCAAAGGTGCCAGCAAAAGCAACGTCACCATAAGACATCAATCTGCCTTTTAATACTTTATGATTAAACAACTTGGAGGCTTTATCATACACTTTGCTAAGCTCTGATTTGCTCAGGACGGCATCGGGGTTGTAATTAGGAATATAACGTAGATCTACCCTAAAGACTTGAAATTCATTATCTGAGGTCGAGGTCCAAAACCGTTGAACCCCGCGGAGCTTGGGGTCTGCTGCCTTTGTGTCTTCCTCCAATGTAGCCGCATAGGGCATCTGGATGGTAAGTTGCTCATCTATACGGGTGGTAGGCCAGCTGCTTTGAGCAATTGATAACGTGGGGAGCGTCAAGCCTGTTAAGAAAAATATCCAGTAGAAATAGCGCATAAGTTGTTTTTTGACTCATTAAGTTTTCAACAAATTTAATGGCTTGCAGTGGCATGATTTGTACACCAGCTAAATAATCCAAGCAGTTTTGAACACAACAAAAATCAGCGAATCAGATGAATCCCTTCACTCTGCTTCACTCCGTTCAGGATAACACTTGAGTAATTACCCCGGCTGCTCCGGCGTCTCTCCGCTGCCTTTGTGGCTGCCGGGGCGGTCTACTACGATGCGAGCGGCCTGGATGCGCTGGTAGAGGGCGGGGGCGGAGCGGGCGTATTTGCGCAGGCTGCGTTCGAGGCGGTCTTCGAGCAGGGTGGCGAGCTGGGCGAACTGGTCTTTGATGGCGAGGCGGGCGGCTTTGCCCTCGCTGATGTGCTGGCGCGGGTCGTTTTTGCCGCCGTTGAAGCTGGTGAGGGCGGTTTGCAGCTCGGTGAGGCGGGTGGGGGGTGAGGCCGTAGTCGAGGAGGGCGGTTTTGTGGGTGGTGGCCTCGTCGTAGATGTGCTGGGCCAGATCGGCGAGGGCGGTAGCGCGCAGCTCGTAGAGGGCGGAGTAGTTGTAGTCGGCGCTGGTTTGCAGGGTGCGGTTCTGCTGGTCGGTGGCGTAGCTGTACACGTCGCCGGCTACCTCGGCGGCCGCGGTGGCCAGTAGTTCGCGGCGCTGGGCTTTGGTTTTGGAGGCGCCTTGGCTGGCGGTGCGCAGGCCTTGCTGGCGCAGGGGCTTGAGGGCGGCGAGCAGGGCGTCGAGGTCGGTGCGGATTTTCTGCAGGGCCTTGTCGGCGGTGTAGGTGGGGGCCGCCTCGGCCAGGGCGGCGGATACGTTTTCGGCGGCCGTGAGGCGGTTGTCTTGTTTGGCGGTAAGCATAACGGAGTAGGTAGAATGAGGAATGAGGGATTCGGCTGGAAATGAAGCAATAGGGGAGATAAGATAGGAGCAGCGCGGTGCTATAAGAATACCGGATTCCCACGATATTTCAAGGTGCGGGCGGCGGAAAAGTTGGGGCGGCACCGCGAACGACCGGGGCGAGGCCGCGAGCCCCTGCGGCGGGGCCGCGAACGACCGGGACTAAGGCGCGAATGATCGGGGCGAAGGCGCGAACAACCGAGGCGGCACCGCGAATGCTTGAGGCGAAGCCGCGAACGACTGAGGCGACACCGCGAACGACCGGGGCGAAGGCGCGAAGAACTGAATCCAGACCGCGAACGACTGCGCCCGTAGGTCGGACTTTTTGCGAGAAAGGGGGAGTGGGCGGCGTGTTATGTCCACATCAGAGCGCAGGCAGTGTCTGCACAACTGACGCGGGGCTTTTCCTGGATGCAGGTGGGGCTTCCGCTAGCACGTCATGCTGAGCGCAGCCGAAGCATCTCTACCTCTGACTAATCAGTGGCCTTGCAACGAAGCGGTAGAGATGCTTCGGCTGCGCTCAGCATGACGTTCAGGTGAGGGTTGATTCTGTTATCCCGGCGGCTTAGGCAGCCTGCTCCTTTTTGCCTTTGCCAACCAGCTTCTTGGCCAGCAGCACCAGCTTTTCCACCACGAAGCCAATCAGCAAGCCGCCTATGGCACAGCTCAGGGCTTTGGCCAGCCAGGCCACCGCCGGAATGTGCGCCAACGACTCTTCCAGCTCGTGCAGTAAGTGCGCGGTGAACGGAATACCGTGGGCTATGATTTCGGCGCCCACCCAGAGCATGGCGGCGGTGCCCACGTAGCTGAGGATGCTCAGGAAGTGGGGCATGAACTTGACGATGCCGCGCCCCAGCTTTTGGGTGGCGGGGTGGAATTTGTCCTGGGCCAGGTGGACGCCGAAGTCGTCGGCCTTCACAATGAGGCCCACAAAGCCGTAGACGGCCACAGTGATGAACACGGCCACGGCCAGCATCACGGCAATCTGGTTGACCAGGGGCTGGCCCGTAACCTGGCTGTAGGCAATGGCCATGATTTCGGCCGACAGGATGATGTCGGTGCGCACGGCCCCGGCCACCCGCTCCTGCTCCAACTCCTCGGGGGTAATGGTTTTTAGCTGCTCGCTTTCGGCCGGCACCTCGGGGTGCTTGCTGAACATGGAATGCACCTTCTCATACCCTTCAAAGCACAGGTAGGCGCCGCCCAGCATAAGGATGGGCGTAATGGCCCAGGGGGCAAAATACCCAAGCACCAGGGCGGCGGGACTCAGAATAAACAGCTTATTGATCAGGGACTTTTTTGCTATCCGATAGATAATGGACAGCTCCCGGGAGGGGTCGAGGCCTACCACGTACTTGGGGGTCACGGCAGTATCGTCGATGACAATGCCGGACACTTTGCCGGTAGTCTTGGCAATCTGGGTGGGTACATCGTCCAGACTAGCGGCGCTTACTTTTACCAAGGCGGAAATATCATCCAAGAGCGCGAAAAACCCTGAAGCCATGTTCTCTGTGTTTGTTACTTAAGTGTGTTGTCAGCTGATTACGCGTTTCCGCGCCAAATAGCCGGGCAGCAAGTTAGGGCTGATTCCGGCAACCCAGCCGGCGGGGGCGGTACGGCGTGGTTGGGGCCAAGATGAGGTCGGCCGGCAATGCATACGCGCCAGGCATCCTGTTTGATGGGAAACCCCACCCGGCCGCGGCACCAACGCCGCCGCCGCAGTAGCCGCCAAAACCCGCGAAATCAGGGCTGCTGAAACAGCTGGATGGTGTAGTCGAGCAGGCTGGGGCCGCCCACAGCGCCGTGGCCGGGAACCACCACCTGCAGGGCGGGGTAGGCCTGCTTTACCCGGGCTACGGTGGCGGGCCAGGCGGGCACGTTGGCATCGGCCAGGTTGCCTTTGCCGGCCTGCAGTTCCTTGATGAGGCAGCCCCCGAACAGCACTTCGTCGGCGGGGAAGTAGCCCACCAAGTTGTCGCGGGTGTGGCCTTCCCCAAAAAAGGTAGTGTACACCTTGGTGGTGCCCACGCGCAGGGTGAGGCGGCGGGCAAACCCATGCTGGGGCACGTTGAACTTGTGCTGCCGGGCGTACTCAATGGTCTTTTTGTGGGCGTAGGACGGAATGTTATGACGTTGGAATTCCGGCAGCCCGCCCACGCAGTCTTCGTGGAAGTGCGTCGGAACAACCGCTTTCACCTTACAATGAAGCTCCTGGGTTATCCAGGCAATCAGCTCCCCGGATTCTTTGTCGCCGGTGGGCGTGTCGAACACCACGGTTTCCGCGCCGCTTTTTACCACCAGGCCGTTGCAGGGCACCTTGCCGAAGGTTTCGGTCTGCAGAAAGGAGGTGTGCACATAGCTGTTCGGGGCCACCTGGGTGATGGTTAAATCGGCCGACTGGTACACGACTTTGTTGGGGCCGGGCTCGGAACTAGGGAATTTGCTGTTCGTGGCAACGGCCGCCAGCAGGGAAAGGGCAAGCAGGAATTTCATGGGCGGTGATAAGCAAAAGGCTAAGCTGGGGCCCAATATACTGGCTCAATGTCGGGTTAAGCTGGCTGAGGTTCTTGCCCTGAGCTCTGGGGAGTGCCCAGCAGGCTCGACCTTAACCTGGCAGGTAAGGGCTGCGTTCTACCACCGCCGGCCCGTTGCAGGGCCGGCGCTTTGCTGAAACGTGCCTGATCTGCTATGAAGCTTCTGCTGATAACCTGTGGCCTGCTGCTCCTGCTGCCTCCAGCTGCTCAGGCATGCCGGGTGTGCCGGCCGCGCGTGCAGGCCACCATTCACGGCCCCGACTATGGCCAGCACCTGGGGCTGCTGCTGTTGCCGGTGGCGGTGCTGCTGCTGGTAGGGCTAGGCGTGTTTTTCGCGGCCGATATCCGCGCCTATTTCCACCGTTTACGTGCTACGCATGACTAACACAGCCTCAGAACCATTGCACCGGGGGCCACTCCTGGCAGCTGGTATCCTGCTTGGGGCGGGCCTGGGCGGCTTCGTGGATGGCATTGTGCTGCACCAGATTCTGCAGTGGCATAACATGCTTTCCAACCAGCTCCCGCCCGACAACCTGATTAATGCCAAGGTGAATATGTACTGGGACGGGGTGTTTCATGCGGCCGTGTGGGTAATGACGGCCGTGGGGCTGCGCCTGCTGTGGGCAGCCGGCTGCCGGGCCGATGTGCCGTGGTCGGGCCGCACGCTGGTGGGCAGTTTGCTCCTGGGCTGGGGCCTTTTCAACGTAGTCGAGGGCATTATCGACCATACCCTGCTGGGCTTGCACCACGTGAACGAGTACGCCGCTGATAAGCTGCCCTGGGATATGGCCTTCCTGGGGTTTGGGGTGCTGCTGCTGCTGGCCGGCTACTTGTTAGTGCGGGCCGGTCGCCATGACACGGCGGTGCGCGGCGGCTCACGGTCCTAACCCTTACTGGTTCTGCTATGCTGCCTGCCTGGTTTATCGGCTGCTCCGGCTACCACTACCGCCACTGGAAGGGCGCGTTCTACCCCGATAAGCTGCCCCAGCGGCGGTGGTTTGAGTTCTACAGCCAGCACTTCAACACCCTGGAGCTGAACGTGACCTTCTACCGGTTTCCGCAGCTCTCGTTTGCGGAGGGCTGGTACGCGGCCAGCCCGCCGGAGTTCCGGTTTGCGGTGAAGGCGCCGCGGCTGATTACGCACTACAAGCAGTTTCGCGACACGGCCGGGCTGCTGGCCGATTTCTACGGTACCCTGCAGGAAGGGCTGCGGGAGAAGCTGGGGCCGGTGCTGTTTCAGCTCCCGCCCAAGGCGGCCTACACCGAGGAGCGGCTGGGCCGCATTCTCGACAGTCTGGACCCGGCCTTTCGCAACGTGCTGGAGTTTCGGCACCCGAGCTGCTGGACGGGCGAAGTGTACCGGGCGCTGGCGGCCCGGGGCGTGAGCTTCTGCGGACAAAGCCACCCCTTGCTGCCCGATGAGCTGGTGCGCACTACGCCGGTGGGCTACTACCGCCTGCATGGGGTACCCGACCTGTACCGCTCGCCCTACCGCGAGGAGTTTCTGCGCCGGCTGGTGCAGGAGGTGCAGGAGCCCGGGGAGCCGCTACGCGAAATGTATTGCTACTTCAACAACGACATCGACGCCTCCGCCATCGGCAACGCCCGACAGCTACGGGCGCTGGTGGGGCAGTAGGGGCGGGTCTTGCCCCCGCCCGTTGTTCGCAGCGTGACCAGAGGTCGATAGACCCGACCACGCTAGTGGTGGGCGGGGGCAAGCCCCGCCCCTACAAAAAACCGGGCCTGCTCGTTGGAGCAGGCCCGGTTTGAGAATAGCTGAATACACCCGAAGGCTTAGCCATGGCGCTGCTTCCACTCATCGGAGAGGCCGAGCTTCTTGGCAATGTCCTTGAACATTTCGGGGTCGAAGTCGTCTTCGCCGGGCGAGGACAGCTGGGGCTCTTCTTCCAGCACGGGGTAAGGAACGCCCTGAATAGCGCCCTGCACCACTTCCAGCGGGGAGCCGTCTTCGGGGTGCTTGCCGTTCCAGATCAGGCCGGCTTCGGCGTAGGCGTTGGGCGAGAAAGTGTAGAGCTGACGGTGCAGGCCGTGCTCCATGAACTTGCGGGCCTCGGGGAACTTGTCGTTGGACAGCGGCGGCACGGGCATGATTTTCTTTACATCGACGCCGGTAATAACCTCCAGGGCCTTGGCGTAAGCATACACGTGCAGGCCGCCGCGCACCAGCAGGTAGCCTACCATGGTGCGGGCGCAGGGGTCGGTTACCATTTCGTAGGCTTTGATTTTGTTGGCCCGGGCACCACATTCCAGGAAGAAGTTATGCAGCAAGTCGAGGCGCAGGTTGCCGGAGCTGTTCACGTACTGGCCGGTCCAGGGGTTGCCCATGGAGTCGAAGGGCAGGGCCGCCTGCCCGCTGGCCAGGAAGTGGTAGGTGTTGCGGGCATCCACGGCATCAGACAGTGGGCCTGGCTTGGGGTCTTTGCCGCGCTCCGTCACGCCGGTGAGCAGTAAGTTGATGGCATAGCTGACCGCCTCGATGTGGGAATATTCCTCGGCGGCAATGGCCGACGTGAGGGCGTAGAAGGGCCGGAGCCGGTCGCGCCCCCGGAAGTTGAACGACTGGAACGTGTAGTTCATCAGCGTGCTCATCTCCCCGAACTTACCGCCCAGCAGCTCCTGGATAGCAGCGGCGTCGTTGGCCGAAGGATTTTTGGGTTTTGGCAAATCAAGCGCCAACTCATCGAGACGAAGAATCATAGAAAAGAAAGTAAGAAGGTGAAGGAAGGTCGGGAGAGGGGCAAAGCCCGGATGCGCCACATTGAGGCGCCAGCTGCACTAATCAGGCGTGGTAAGCAGCAACATACGCACAGAAGTACCCTTGGTCGCGTACAGAATTTGGCGGCTCAACAGTAACAGGGGCCTGTCTGGCTGGCTATTTTAGCGCCCAAGCGGGCAGCAAATAAGCCAGTGCGCGACTCCCAGGCCCCAGCTGCGTAGAAGCCCACACCTCCACAACCTGCTATGACTACCTACTACATCGGCTGCTCTGGCTTCTCGTACCGCGACTGGAAGGGCGTGCTTTACCCCGAGGGGCTGCCGCCGCGCAAGCTGGTTTGCTTACTACTGCACCCAATTCAACACCCTGGAGGTAAACGTGACCTTCTATCGGATGCCGGAGCTAAAGGTATTTGAGAGCTGGTACGAGCAAAGCCCCGCCGACTTCCGGTTTGCCGTGAAGGCCCCGCGCCCGGTGACGCACTACAAGAAGTTCAACGCGGAGTGCAGCCCCATTCTGGCCGATTTCTACGGTACGGTGCGCGAAGGACTGCGCGAAAAGCTGGGACCAGTGCTGTTTCAACTCCCGCCCAAGGGCGCCTATACCGAAGAACTGCTGGGCCGCATCCTGGAGCACCTCGACCCCGAGTTTCACAACGTGCTGGAGTTCCGCTACCCAAGCTGGTGGACGGGGGAAATCTTCCGCACCCTGGCCCGGCGCGGCATCAGCTTCGTGGGCCAGAGCTACCCCGCTGCCCTGCCCGATGAAGTGATTGTGAACACGCCGCAGGTGTACTACCGCCTGCACGGGGTGCCAGAGCTCTACACGTCGGCGTACTCGGAGGAGTTTCTAGCCAGCGTGGCCCGGCAGATTCAGGCCGAGCCCATTGTGCGGGAAGCTTACGTGTACTTCAACAATGGCATTGGGGGCGCGGGCGTAGTGAATGCCCGGCAGCTGCAGGCGCTGGTAGGGGAGCAGCAAATGAAGACGATTCCTTAAAGCAGATGAATTGTACTCTATAAGAACGTCATGCTGAGCAAAGCCGAAGCATCTCTACCGCTTCGTTGCAGTGGTATTCAGACGAAGCGGTAGAGATGCTTCGGCTTTGCTCAGCATGACAGTTACCACTGCAACGTCAGCACGCGAGATGCCTCGGTCCCCTGGCTTGATGCGCTACATGCTCGGCATGACCGGCAACGAGCTTGCGGCATGGCCCGTCACCTACGCCGCCACGCCGGGCTGCGCCTGTTGCAGGAGCCACTGGTAGAGCTTGTCCACATCAGCCTTGCGGAACAGCTCAGTGCCGGGGTTCATGGTGGCGGCCGTGCCGCAGGCCACGCCCAAGCGGGCCGTTTCGCGCACCGACAGGCCAGTAGACAAGCCGTAGACCAGGCCGGCTACCATCGAGTCGCCGGCGCCTACGGTGCTGCGCTTTTTTACGGAGGGCGCGGGCACGTGGTCAGTGAAGTCCCGAGTCACGACGCAGGCGCCCTGGGGCCCAAGCGACACTACCAGGATTTCGGCCTTGCCTTCACGCACCAGGCGCTGGGCCACTTCCGCTGCGGCTTCGTTGTCGAGCTCCTCTACGCCGGCCATTTTGCTTAGCTCACCCACGTTGGGCTTGGCCAGGTACACGCCTTCCTCCAGCACGCGGTGCAGGGCCGGGCCCGAGGTGTCGGCCACTACTTTGATGCCCATATCCTTAGCCGCCCGCACGATCTGCACCAGGAACTCAGGCTCCACGCCGGGTGGCAGACTCCCGCTGATGACCAGGAAATCGGGCACCGTGGGCAGGTTGCGCAGGGTGGTCAGCACCTGCTGCTGCTCGTCCTCGGCAAGCTCGGTGCCGGGCATGCCGAAGCGGTACTGCTGGCCGGTGCGCGCATCTACCACGATGAAGTTTTCGCGCGTTCGGCCCGCCGTTTCCACCGGCTGCTGCTGAATCTGCTCCTGGGTGAGGAGCTCCCGCAGCAGCTGGCCGCTGGGTCCGCCCACCGGAAAAACCGCTACTGAGTCGGCGCCGAGCCGCTTCAGGGCCCGCGACACGTTGATGCCGCCCCCGCCGGGCTCGAACTTCGGCGCTGCGCACCGCAGCTTCTGGTCGGGAATGATCTGGTCGGCCGTGGTGCTTTTGTCCACAGTGGGGTTCAGCGTGAGCGTTACGATAGAAGCCATGCGCGGGAGTATCGGGGTTGTTTCGGTGAATGTACTGTGGTTTGGCGGTGGGGTTGCCGTAGGGCTTCCGAACAACTGGCGGATTTATGCGTTTTTTGCGGCTGTACCTGTTCTCCGCTCTATGTCGGTTGAAATTCCTGAGCTGCGCACCGTGAACGTGACGCGCTACGTGACCCCCTTGCGCGAAGGCGGCTCACTGCCCGCCCTAGTGGAGGCCGATGATAATTTTCTGTATGTGGTGAAATTCCGGGGCGCGGGCCAGGGCCTGAAGGCGCTGGTAGCCGAGCTGATTGTGGGTGAGCTGGCGCGGGCTCTGGGGCTTCGCATGCCCGAACTGGTGTTTATCGAGCTCAACGAAGCCTTTGGCCGTACCGAGCCCGACGAGGAAATCCAGGACCTGCTGCGCGCCAGTACCGGCCGAAACCTGGCCCTGCACTACCTCAGCGGCGCCATCACCTTCGACCCATTGGTGACGGTTATCGAGCCCCGGCTGGCCTCGCTCATCGTGTGGCTCGACGGCCTGACGCTGAATGTGGACCGCACTGCCCGCAATACCAATCTGCTGATGTGGCACCGGGAGCTTTGGCTGATTGACCACGGGGCAGCCCTGTACGTGCACCACATCGGGCCGGGCTGGGCCAAGGTCAAAAACCGTCCGTTTGCCCAGGTGAAAGACCACGTGCTGCTTCCCCAGGCTGCCGAGCTAGCCTGGGCCGACGCCGAAGGCCATGCGCGCCTCACCCCGGAGCGCCTGCGCGCCATCGTGGCCCTGGTGCCCGACGAGTGGCTGCAGGAGCCCGACCTCACGCCCGAGCAGCAGCGCGCCAACTACGTGCAGTTCCTGGAAAACCGCCTGGCTGCGTCCGAAATCTTTGTTCAGGAAGCTACAACCGCCCGCCATGCACTTGTTTGAGTACGCCGTGCTGCGCATCGTGCCGCGGGTGGAGCGCGAAGAGTTTCTGAACGTGGGTGTCATCGTGTATTGCGCTTCCCAGGGCTTTCTGGAGTGCCGCTACGGCGTGCCCGAGGCCCGGCTGCGCGCCTTCACCCATTGCGAGCTGGACATGGACGACCTGCTGGAGCGGCTGCGCTCCTTCGAGCGTATCTGCCAGGGAAGAAGGCACGGTGGGCCCATCGGGCAGCTGCCGGTGGCTTCGCGGTTCCGGTGGCTCACGGCCACGCGCAGCACGCTGGTGCAAACTTCGCCCGTGCACCCTGGTTTGTGTGAAGACCCCGCCGCTACCTTAGCCCGCCTCTACGCGCAGCTGGTGGAGTAAGCCAGTAACTCTTCTTTCGCTTATTCGCCATTCATCATGGAAAACGACATTCAGCAGCAGGTACAGGATTACTACGGCACCGAGCTGCGCACCAGTCAGGACCTGAAAACCAACGCCTGCTGCACCGACGACATTCCGGCCGCGCACAAGAAGATTCTGGCGACGCTGGAAAGCGAGGTGCTGGAAAAGTACTACGGATGCGGGGTGTGCATTCCGGCCGCCATTGAGGGCTGCACCGTACTCGACCTGGGCTCCGGCTCGGGCCGCGATGCCTTCCTGCTCTCGAAGCTGGTGGGGGAGCAGGGGCACGTGATTGGGGTGGATATGACCGAGGAGCAGCTGGCCGTGGCCCGCCGCCACGTGGCCGCCCACACCGCACGGTTTGGCTACCAGCAGCCCAACGTGGAGTTCCGCAAAGGCTACATCGAAGATCTGCGTACCGCCGGCCTCGACGACAACAGCGTGGACCTGGTGGTGAGCAACTGCGTGCTGAACCTGAGCACCGACAAAACGGCCACCTACCGCGAAATATTCCGGGTGCTGAAGCCCGGCGGTGAGCTGTACATTGCCGACGTCTTTGCCGACCGCCGCGTGCCCGAAAGCCTGCGTCAGGACCCGGTGCTGTACGGAGAGTGCCTGAGCGGGGCCATGTACATTGAGGACTTCCGCCGCCTGCTGCGCCAGCTGGGCGTGCACGACTACCGCCTCACGGCTAAGCGCCAACTTTCCATCGACAACGAGGAAATTGAGCAGAAGGTGGGCAACATCAAGTTCTACTCGCTCACGGTGCGCGCCTTCAAGCTCGACCTTGAAGACCAGTGCGAAGACTTCGGGCAGGTGGCTACGTACCTAGGCACAGTGCCCGGGGAGCCGCACCGCTTCGTGCTCGACGACCACCACACCTTTGAAACCGGCCGTCCGGTGCTGGTGTGCGGCAACACCGCCGATATGCTCTCCCACACCCGCTATGGCGCCCACTTCCGCGTGCTGGGCAACAAAGAGCAGCACTTCGGCCTATTTCCCTGCGGCCCCGCCCCGGCGGCCACTGCATCCGGCGAAGCTGCGTCTTCCTGTGGTTGCTGAGAAGCGTATGGTTGGAACTGCTGTAGAGACGCCTACTTGCGTCTCGTCTATGAACGACACTTGTTGTGATTGCGCGGCCGACGAGACGCAAGTAGGCGTCTCTACAGCATTCATTCTATCAGCTTTTTCCACACAGGTGAAGCTGGGCGCTTTCTCTGTTTTTTCTGACCTATGCAACAACCCGTAGATAGTATCATTTTCGACCTTGACGGCACGCTGTGGAATGCCACCGAAGCCGTTACGCAAGCCTTTCAACATGCCGCCCGTAGTGTCGACTACATCTCTGATTCCGTGACGGTGGCCGACGTGGAAGCCGTGACCGGGCAGCCCTTCAGCGCGGTGTACGACAAGCTGTTTCCCTCTTTGCCGGCCGAGAAGCGCGACGAGTTCAAGGCCATCTGCGCCGAGCAGGAACTGAGTTATGCCCGGCAATACGGTGGCACGCCCTACCCCGGCCTGGCCGATACGGTGCGCTACCTGGCAGCCCGTTACCGCCTGTTTATCGTGAGTAACTGCCAGACGGGCTACATCGAAGCGTTTTTCCAGCACACCCAGCTGGAGCAGTATTTCGAAGGCCACCAGTGCTTTGGTACCAAAGGGCTGCCCAAATCCGAGAACATTAAAGAAGCTGGTAGCCACCTTCGGCTTACAGGCACCCGTGTACGTGGGCGACACCCGCAGCGACTTTGACGCCAGTCAACTGGCTGGGGAACCATTTATCTTTGCTGAGTACGGTTTCGGTAAAGTGCCGGCCGAAGAAGCGCCAGTGCGCATTCAGCAGATAACCGACCTCCAGAAACTGCTGTAAATTGTTTTGCGCCTTCTGCAGCCACTAAACAAAATGAGCCGGCTTCTGTGGAAGCCGGCTCATTTGCTGAAAACCAGTAACCCGGGTTAGTTGGCCGGAGTCTGGTAAGGCGTCAGGCCCATGTTCTGGAATAGGAAAGCCCACTTGTCGGTCTGCTCACTAATAACCTGGGCGGTGGAGCGGCCTGCCCCGTGGCCGGCTTTGGTTTCGATGCGGATAAGGGCCGGAGCCGGGCCTTTCTGCATTTCCTGCAGGCGCGAGGCAAACTTGAATGAGTGCGCGGGCACCACCCGGTCGTCGTGGTCGGCGGTGGTCACCATCGTAGCGGGGTAGCTGGCGGGCTTAAGGGCGTGGTAGGGCGAGTACTTGTAGAGGTACTCAAACATTTCCTTCGAGTCCTGGGCCGTGCCGTAGTCGTAGGCCCAGCCGGCGCCGGCCGTGAACTGGTTGTAGCGCAGCATGTCCATCACGCCCACGGCCGGGAAAGCCACTTTGAACAACTCGGGCCGCTGCGCCATCACAGCCCCCACCAGCAGGCCGCCGTTGGAGCCACCCGAAATAGCTAGGTAGTCCTTGGAGGTGTAGTTGCTTTTTACCAGGTACTCACTGGCGGCAATAAAGTCGTCGAACACGTTCTGTTTCTGCAGCTTGGTGCCGGCCAGGTGCCACTTCTCGCCGTATTCGCCGCCCCCGCGCAGGTTGGCCACGGCGTACACGCCCCCGTTTTCGAGCAGCACAATGGTAGAGGTGCCGAAGCTGGGCGTGAGGCTGGAGTTGAAGCCGCCGTAGGCGTACAGCAGCGTGGGGTTCTTACCGTTCAGCGCCAAGCCCTTCTTGTAGGTGATAATCATGGGCACCTTGGTGCCGTCCTTGGACGTGTAGAACACCTGCTTCGACTCGTACTTGCTGGGGTCGAACTGCACGCCGGACTTTTTGTATACCTCTGATTTGCCGGTGGCAATGTCGTACCGGAAGATGGTGGGCGGGTAGATGTAAGAGGTGAAGGTGTAGTAGGTTTCCTTTTCTTCCTTCTTGGTGCCGAAGCCCCAGGCCGTACCCACCGAAGGCAGCTGAATGGAACGCTCCTTCTTGCCGTTCATATCGTACTGCTCAATAAGCGTGGTGGCATCCTGTAGGTAGTTGGCGAAAATTTTGCCACCGCCGGTGCTCACCGTCAGCACGTTCTTGGTTTCCGGAATCAGATTTTTCCAGTTCGCGGGCTGGGGCTTGGCCGCTTCTACGGTCACTAAGCGGTTGTTGGGCGCGTTCAGGTTGGTGGAAATGTAGAGCTTACCGCCCACGTTGTCCACCACTTCATTCTCGTTCTTTTCGTGGTCTACTACCGTTACGATGGCGCTGCCGGGCTTGCTGAGGTCCTGCAGATACAGCTCGTTGCCGGTGGTGGTATTGGCCGCCGTAATAACGAGGAAGCGCTGGTCTTCCGTGAGTGAGGCTCCGATGTAGCGGCGCGGCGTCTTATCACCCCCAAAAATGAGCTTATCCATGCTCTGGGCCGTGCCCAGCTTGTGGTAGTAGAGCTTGTGATACTGGGTTTTGCCGGCCAGTTGGCTGCCGGCCTTGGGCTTGTCGTAGGAACTGTAGTAGAACCCCTCGTTGCCCTGCCAGGCCAGGCCCGAGAACTTCACGTCGCGCAGGGTGTCGCCTACCTGCTTTTTATCGGCCGTTTTCAGCACAATCACCTTACGCCAGTCGGAGCCGCCCTCCGAAATCTGATAGGCAGCCAGGGAGCCATCTTTGGTGAAGTTGATGCCCGCCAGTGAGGTAGTGCCATCCTTGGCGAACTGGTTGGGGTCGAGAAATACCTCCGGCGCGCCCGTGCCCACCTGCCGGTACAGCACCGACTGGCTTTGCAACCCCGAATTTTTGTAGAAGTACGTGTACTTGCCTTCCTTGAAAGGGGCGCTGTATTTCTCGTAGTTCCAGAGCGTTTCGAGGCGCTTGCGGATGGCGTCGCGGTACGGAATCTGGCTGAGGTACTGCTGGGTTACCTTGTTTTGTTCATGCACCCAGCCCTTGGTATCGGCCGACTGGTCGTCTTCCAGCCAGCGGTACGGGTCGGCCACCTTGGTACCGAAATAGGTGGTAACGGTATCGACCTTGCGCGTCTGGGGATAAGGCAGGGTTTTGATGGTAGTTTGGGCTACAGCTGTAGTGCCCATCAGCAGCGCCGCCAGCGCCGGAACAATGTGTTTCATAGAAAAGCGCCAGCGTAAAAAGCTGTCTGGGCGCTTAAATTAGCAAGCATTCGGCAAAGTGGCGCGCTGGTGCCTGCGTAGCGGTCCAGTTCCTCAATTGCCAGTAGCCAACTGCCTACGAACACGCAAAGCCTACGCCCCTGGTTGTGCCAAACGCAACGCCCTGGCTTTCGGCCAGGGCGTTGCAGCGGGTCCTGAAAAAGCAGGTTGTCAGGAGTTAATAGGCGCTTCGATAATGATAAAGCGGCTTTCCGCAGGGCACTCAATCGAAACCAGGTCTGTGTCCCAGAGGCCGATACTGTCGCGCTTGCCTATGGCCTGGCCGTTCACCATCAGGCTGCCGTCCATCACGAAAACGAATACAGCTTTATTGAGCGGCTTGAGTGGGTATCTGAGCTGCTGACCGGCCTCGAAGTAGCCCAGCGAAAGGCGGGCGTTCTGGTTTATCCAGCAGTGGGCCGTGCCTTCGTCGTTGCTGACGATAGTCACGAGCTGGTTGCGGCGCTTTTCCTCGGGGAACTGTCGGCGCTGGTAGCGCGGGGCAATGTTGCCCAGCTTGGGCTCAATCCAGATCTGCAGGAAGTTGACCTCGTCGTCGCCCACGTTGTATTCCTCGTGGCGCAGGCCGGTGCCGGCACTCATAATCTGCACGCCGCCGGGCTCAATTATTTCGGAGTAGCCCAGCGAGTCCTTGTGGTTCATGCGGCCGGCCAGCAGCACCGAAATAATTTCCATGTTCTGGTGCGCATGCAGTCCAAAGCCGCCGCCTTTCTGCACGAAGTCGTCGTTGAACACGCGCAGCAGCCCGAAGCCGCTCCGCTCGGGGTTGGCGTAGCTGCTGAAGGAAAACGTGAAGTTGCTTTGCAGCCAGCCAATGTCTTTGAGGCCCCGCTCGGCAGCCCGGATGATGCGGTAGTTCATAGCAGAAAACGGTTAGCCGGGAAGCTGGGTGTGAAAGGCAAAATCGGCGAGCGGCTTGCGCTGGCGCGGGGCTTTTTCGCGGCTCAGGAACGGCTCCTCCAGCTGCTCGGCTTCGCCCAGGTAGCCCAGCGCCAGCATCACCACGGGCTGCAGGTTTTCCGGCAACTGAAAGGCTTGCCGGGCCTTATCACGGTCGAAGCCACCCATAAAGTGGCCGTGCAAACCGAGGGCCGTGGCTTCCAGCATCAGGTTGGCATTGGCCATGCCCAAGTCGTGGAGGGCGGCGCCGTTGGGCGTGCCGTTGCCCAGGTCGGTTTTAATCAGGGCCAGAACGAGAACGGGGGCGTGCCGGGCCCAGGGCTGGTTGCCGGGCAGCAGGCAGTCTACCATTTTTTGGAAAGCCTCGGTGTCGGCGTGGTGGGCGTAGACGTAGCGCCAGGGCTGCTCGTTCATGGCGCTGGCGGCCCAGGAAGCGGCCTCGAACACCTGATTCAGGGTTTCGGGAGCTACGGGGTAGCTGGCAAATGCGCGCGGGCTCCAGCGTTTGCGAATAAGGTCGTGCACCGGGTAGGTGGTAGGGGCGTGTTTCATATCAGGAAAGCAGCAGCACGGGCAGCCGCTGAAGGAAAGTTGAAAAAGTAAAGCCTATTAAGGCGTAGCCGGAAGCCAGTGCATACGTAGTTCCAGCCGCCGGGTAGGCTGCTAGAAGCTCATAGGTACTTCCATCAGCAGCACCCGGGCATTCGTATCGGCGCTGAATTGCAGGGTGTCGGTTTCCCACACGCCCAGCCCGTCGCGGCGATGCAGGGGCTGGCTGCTCACGGTCACGTCGCCTTCCAGCACAAACACATACACGCCGTTGCCAGGCTTTTTCAGCGAATAGTCGGCGGCGTGGCCGGCGGAGAAATCGGCCAGGTGAAACCAGGCATCCTGCTGAATCCACACCCCGGCATCGTCGGGCGAGGGCGACAGGATTTGCTGAAACTGGTTTTGGCGGTCTTCGGCCCGGAACGTCTGCTGGTCGTAGCGGGGCGTAACGTTGCGCTGGTTCGGAAACACCCAGATCTGCAGAAACTTCACCTGCTCCTGGCGGCTGTGGTTTTTCTCGCTGTGGGCAATGCCGGTGCCGGCACTCATCACCTGCACGTCGCCCTGGCGGATGATGCCGTGGTTGCCGGCGCTGTCTTTGTGCTCCAGCGTGCCTTCCAGCGGAATGCTGATGATTTCCATGTTGTCGTGCGGGTGCGTGCCGAAGCCCATGCCCGCCGCCACGGTGTCGTCGTTGAGCACACGCAGGGCTCCGAAGTGCACCCGCGCCGGGTTGTTGTAGCCCGCGAAGCTGAAGGTATGGTAAGAGTTGAGCCAGCCGTGGCTGGCGTGGCCGCGGCTATCAGCCGCGTGCAGAACCGTTTTCATAAAAGTAGAGCGTAATCGAAAGCCGTCCGGAGTGAAGCGGCTGCGAATATATGTACATACATAGGTTGCGACAAAATGTTTCCTTAGCGCTATATATTTTTTCAGCAGGAAGCAGCCGCTAATGCGTTTCGGATAACAGCGAGGTATTCGTAAGCCAACTGAATCGGAAGCAAAACGGCCTTGCCTGATTGTCAGCGCCTTTTTGCTTACTGCACCATCAGGTGCTGCACGCCGAGGTTGTGGCCATCGGCGGCAAAGCCCTGCACCAGGTACAGGAGCAGAAAGAGTAGGCAATGTTTCATGGGCAGCGCAGGAAAACGGGGGAGGCGCTTGGACGGCCGCGCAAGTGAATAGTTTAAGCTGAATATACCAAAGGGCCGTCAGCGCGGCCGCTGTTGATATCTTTACGCGTCGCTATACTGCTGCCCTTGTCCCTTATTTCGCCCGTTGTTTCGCGTCTGGCGCCCACGCCCAGCGGCTTTCTGCACCTGGGCAACGCCGTGAACTTCACGCTCACCTGGCTGCTGGTGCGCCAGGCTGGCGGCACCCTGCACCTGCGCATCGACGACCTGGACCGCGCCCGTTTCCGGCCGGCTTACCTGGAGAATATCTTTCAGACCCTGCAGTGGCTGGGCCTCGACTACGACCACGGCCCCGGCGGCCCCACCGACTTCGAGCAGCACTTCTCCCAGCGCCATTTTCTGCCCGAATACGAAGCCGTGCTGCAGGCGGCCCGCGCAACGCAGCCGGGGCTGTTTTACGGCTGCCGCTGCTCCCGCACCGAGCTGGCCCGCACCACCGTAAGCGGGCATTACCCCGGCACTTGTCAGAAGTTGGATGTGCCCCTTGATGCGACCGAAACGGCCTGGCGGGCACGGGTGCCGGCCGGTACGCTGGTTGATTTTCAGGACCTGTGGCAAGGACCAGCAGTAGTGCCACTGGATGCCGTGCTGGGCGACTTTGTGGTGCGCCGGAAAGACGGATGGCCGGCTTACCAGCTGGCTTCGGTGGTGGATGATGTGCGCCTGGGCGTGACGCTTATCGTTCGGGGCCAGGACCTGCTGCCCAGCACGGCCGCGCAGCTTTGGCTGGCTTGCAAGCTGCCCGGCATGGCTGCCTTTCAGCGCATCCGGTTCGGCCACCACGCCCTGCTGCCAGGGGCCGATGGCCTAAAGCTCTCCAAATCAACCCAGGCTTCCACGCAGCGCGGTATTGCGGCCGAGGCCGATAGCCCACGGGTGGTATATGTAGTAGTGGCGCAACTGCTGGGCTTGCCGACAACGGCGGCGGAGTCATTGGCGCATCTGCAGGCTGCTTTAGGCGCTGCAGGGCACGCGTAAGTCCATAAACAGCAGCCGCCAGCGCCCATCAGCCAATCGTCCGAAATGAAACCGGAAGCTGGTGGCCGTTTGCAGCACCGTGCGCCTCACGCGCTGCTGGGCCGCCTGACCCTGGGCCTGCGTGCCGCCCCGAACGGTAGCGTAGGGCCACACCTGCAGCGCCCGAAACTCAGTGCCCGGCCCCACGAAACACCCTTCCCGCGCAAAGCCAGAGCGGCCCTTATCCTGGGCCCCGCAGTCGAAAGGCGGAAACTGCTCTACGGCGGTGGGGGGTAGCACACGGCATCAACTGGGCCACAAGCGAAAACAAGGGCTGTTGCTGGTACTCGCGGCGGAAGGATGCCGTCCGCACAACGTGCGTCAGCAGCGGCATAGCGCCCGGTTGCTCCAGTATCCACAGACCGGCAGCGGGGTCAATCAGCGCCTGCAGGGCCACGGAATCCGACTGCCGTAGCGCACGGTCGAACTGCTGCCAGGTGGCCAGGAAGGAGGTGTCAGCGGCAGCCGGAGCTGTTGCCGACGTGGTGCGGGGCTGGCCGGAACTGGCAGCCGGAGCAGATGGAGGAGGAGCGGCGGCCGGAGCTGCTGGGGCAGAGGCGGGCTGCCGGGGCGTATCGGACTGGCAGCTAAGCAACCCGGCTACTACGGTGCTCAGCAGGCAGAAAACTGTTTTTCGGAACATCAGCACAGCTCTTTCTTGAATTCTTCGGCCCAGTGGTCGGCCAGGCGGGTAGGCTCGGGCAGCTTGTAGCCGCGCAGACAGGCCAGCGTGAGGCGGGTAGCCGTGGCCTGGTCGCAGCGGTGGCCGGGACTCACGAACAGCGGCAGCACCTTGTCCTTGCTGCGGATAACCTGGCCCAGCAGCTCCCCGCTTTTGTCGGTGAGCGGGCTGATGCTGCCCTTCTCCGGCGCGGGTTCCTGGAAAGTGCCCGTCAGCTTGTTTTTGGCGACGCCGAAGGTGGGCCGGTCGAGCAGCACGCCCAGATGCGCAGCAATGCCCATGCGGCGCGGGTGCGCAATGCCGTGCCCATCCACCATGATAACGTCGGGCTTGTGCTGCAGCTTATCGTAGGCCAGCAGCAGGTTGGGCGCTTCCCGGAAAGCCAGCAGCCCCGGAATGTAAGGCAGCGTCACGGGGCCGGTATAGTAAACCTTCTCCACCAGCTCCAGCGACGGAAACCGCAGCACCACAAACACCGACAACACCGTTTCCGGCGTCGGAAACGAGGAGTCGCAGCCAGCAATAAGGGCGGGCTCAGCTGCCAACGGTTCCAGGCGGAGGTGGGCGCGCAGCTCGTCCTGCTGACGCGTCAGGTCCCGCACAATGAGTGGGTCGGCGGGCGGGTGATAGGGGCGGTAGTAGGCCATTGGCGAGTGTGAGTGAGTGAGTGAGTGAGTGAGTGAGTGAGTGAGTGAGTGGATTTGACGTTGCGCACGGTATCTGTTGTCTGATAGAGACGCGCGGCTACGAGCAAGAAAAGTTGGCCTTATACGGTGGCGCGGGCACATCTATTCATTCACCCATTCGCTGATTTACCGCCAGCCTAACCCGGCTGGGCTGCGCTGCGTTAGGAAAACCTGGCTTGGCGGCCACACCCCGGCGCCGGCCCGCTGCTATGAACAAACCCGAACAACCCGCCCAGACCGGTGCCGGCCCGCACATCGAGCGGCGGTACTATATCGACGTGGAGCACCCCCAAAAATCGGCTAAGGAGCTGTTCAACGAAATCAAGTGCGACCTGGAGAAATTTTCTCCCGACCTGCTGGCCGATTTTCACAAGGAAAAAGGTGAGGCCCACAGCCTGGCCGTCGGCGACGAGTTTCACATCAAAATTCTGGGTCCCTGGAACGGGGAAGTGCGCGTGACGGAAGTAGCCGACCAGCATTTTGAGCTGGTGACGCTCGAAGGCCACCCCGAAGCTGGCCGCATCCGCTTTTCGGTCCGCCAGCTGCCTGGCAAAGCCAATGCGCTGCGGTTTGAAATTCACTCGCGGGCCCGCTCCCGCGACGGACTGGTAGCCTTTGCCTACAGCACCATCGGGGTAGGTAAGCAGGTCCAGGAGCAAACCTGGGTGACGTTTTGCCAGCGCGCCGCCGAGGCCAGCGGCGGCCACCCCCTAGGGCCGGTGCAGGTAGAAACCGTAGAAAAAGACGAGAACGGTCAACATAAGGAACGTCATGAACGCCCCATCTAACGCCCCCGCGCTCTGGGAGCAGGAGCAAGCCCGCCTGGCGGCTTACGAAAAGGCCCAGGTAAACTTCGACCTCACCCGTGTGAGCGAGTACACCGCCGAAAACGGCTGGCGCATCGACGACTACGAGCTGGAATTGCCCCGGGAAACGCCTGGTCCGCCGGCCGCCCACGGCAGTTGGGTTGCGGCCCAGGAAGTGCTGCGTCGTTACTCCTTTCCGCCGCCCAACCTCATCACCGGCATCTTCGTGCCCGATCAGCCCCTGGAGAAACGGCTGATGGTGCTGCGGGCGCAGTTTCTGGGTTTCTCGTTCTGGTTTGGTGTGCGCATCGGCGGCGTCACGGACGAGCGGCGCCCCTCGCCCGAGGGCGAGGAGCAGGTGTGGGGCTACAACTACCGCACCCTAGAAGGCCACTTTGAGCGCGGGCAGATTGACTTCACCATTCATAAATTTCTGGCTACCGGGCGCGTGGTATTCCGCATTCACGCCTTTTCCCAGCACGGCCAGATTCGCAACCCATTCTACTGGATTGGCTTTAAGCTTTTCGGCCGGATGCTGCAGAAGCGCTTTGCCCGCGAATCGATGCGCCGCCTGCAGGAACAGGTTGCCGAAATCATGCGTACCGGGCAGGCTGCTCCCGCTGCCGAAGCCACGCCTGTACAGGCTGCCTCCGAAAGCAAAGCCGCGCAGACTCAACTGGATAAGGCCAGCTGATCAAAGGTGCTTCCTACTTGCGCAACGTGAGCGTGTAAAACAGCCGCTCGTTGCGGGTGGTGCCGTTGGCACCCGCCGGGAAAATGTAAAACAGTTTCCGCTCCTGCTTGCTCACCACTTCCACATTCACGGTGCGGTGGTAGCTGACGCCTGGCGCAATGCCCCAGATCATCAGCCGCCGCGCTTCCGGGTCAGCATCCCAGTACAGCGACCAGCCACCGGGAATCCGGTTTCCCGCCGCTACGCCCCGAAAGTAACTCACCAGCTGCGAATTAGCTGCCTCGCCTTCGAACGCCACGTCGTTGAACACGTCACTGCCTTCCTGGGAGGCAATGCGGAACGTGGCCGTGCCCTGGTCCGTCTGCACGGTTTCGGAGCGCACGTTACCCAGCGTATCCGTCACCACCAGGCGAATTTCGGGCACCTGCCAGGTGCCTTCCCAGCGGGTTTCTTCCTGCTCAATGTCGCGGATTTCGGGCTTTTCGCAGGCGGTGCTCAGCCCCAGCAGGCATAGGGCCGTCGTGTAGCGCCGGCGGGCGGTTAGTTGGCGTCGGCGTACCATTCGTAGGGCGTCAATATGAGGTTAGCGGAAAAGGCCCAGCCGTGTACCGTGCCCGAAAACGCCTCTCCGCCGCCCACCATCGTGGTGTACACGTTGTTGCGCTGGCTTACTTCTTCGGGCAGGTAGAAGCGCAGGGTGCCGTCGGCGTGCCCGCTGCCGCCCCTCATCTTTTTCATCATCTGGTCTGAATACGGCAGCAGGTAGGCGTTGCCCTCCAGGAATTTGCGCGTCACGCCCGCGTACGTGCCGCGCATCGACAGCGTCAGCAAGGGCCGTTTCTTCACCCGCACGAGCTGAAAGTCGACGCGGGCGCTGCCCGTTATGGCTCCGCCGCTGATCGAGCGAAAAATCCCGTTGAGCGCCTGATCCTCGCCGTAACTGAGCGGGCCGCCCGCGTAGCGCAGGCCGCTGCGCACGGTGGCATTTTCGACCCGTAGCCCGCAGCCCGCGCCGGCCTGCAGCCGTTTGCCGAACAGCAGTTCGAAGTGCATGTCCAGCGGGTTGTAATCCAGCGTCATTTCGCGCTGGTCGCCGTTCTTGAACTTCGCCACGGCCGTGGCGCTGCTGAACTGCTTATTGAAGCTCAGGTGAATTGGCCCGAAGTACAGCCCGCCCCCAAAGTTCTGGAAGCGCTGCGGCTGCCAGGCGCCCAGCTCGGTTTGCAGCCGCGAGCGGGCGGCCTGGTTGAAGCTGGCCCGGAACCGGTCGTACGAGTCCAGCTTGAAGCCGGGCGTATAATTCGTGCCGCCCTGCACGTAGAAGCCGAAGCCGAATTCCTCATCGTCCTGCGCCCACAGCACGGTTGGGGTAGCCAGCAGCAGGAGAAGCAATACTAGTAATGGTTTACGCATGGTATTTCCGGGCTGCCAGCAAGGAGCAACCCGGAAACAAAGGTGGACACTCGCACGGCGCAGCGCTATCCGTACCAGCCCGTAGTTAAGGCGGGGCGCGGCGGTATTTTGCGGCTACTGCCTAGCAGGAGCTGCTTACCCTAAACCAAGTCAGCGGTGCTTGGAATGACTGGTTTTTACTCTGAAATTTTGGGTGGGCAACTGACTGATGAAATCGGTTACCGCAGCTGTTGGCGGTCTTTCAGTCGTTGCTGCAGCTTCGTGATAATAGCTTTGTCGGGGCCGATAAGGAGCAGAACCCGCGTGGCGTGTTCACGCGCCAGCGGCTCCGTTACGCGGCCGATAAGGCGCACTTGCCGAAAATGTGCGCCGTCTTCCGCATCGGGTCCGTCTTCGCTCACCAGCACAATGGCCTGGACAGAGCGCAGATCCGGAAACCAGTACACGTAATCGGCATTGAAGGACACGGCGGGTGGCAGGCGGCCAGCAGCGTAGTAGTTGATGGCGCCGGTCTGGCCGTAGTTGTCGCAGAGCACCAGGGTGTGGGCACGGAGGGAGTCGGGCAGGAGCTGGTAGGCCCGGGTAGCCTGGTCGGCCATTTCGCGCCAGCCCAGCATATCGGCAAAGTCCTGAGGCAGGGGATGGTTGCGGCCATCTTCCCAGCGCAGCAAGCCCAGCGCCTCAAAATCGGCGGCACGGCGCTGCAGGGCGGCCGGCGGCTGCAGCGGAAACGCTACCCGCAGCATGGGAATAAACAGCAGCGCCTGCACCAGCGGCAGTACCGGCCGCAGGTAGCGCCAGCGCCCGGCTTGCAGCAGATGCTCCATATACACCGCGCCCACGGCCAGCAGCGGCGGGTACAGCCCAATGGCGTAGTAGTCTTTGGCTCGCAGCGCCAGGAAAATGGCCAGGGTCAGCAGCACGCTCCAGCCCAGAAACCGGTAGGGCCGCAGCGCGGGCCAGCGCGCCAGCCCTACCCCGGCGGCCACCAATAGCCACAGGCTGTTCAGAAAAAACAGCAGCTGGCTTTTCAGGAAATCAGCGGGCTGCACGTTTACCAGCTGGGTGCGCTTGAGCTCCTGCATGTGCCACACTACCGGAAAGTTGTGCTGTACCTGCCAGAGCAGGTTCGGTAGGAAAATCAGCAAGGCCAGCCCCGCTGCCAGGTACATGGCCCGCCGCCCGAACACCCGCGCGCGATGCTTTGAGAGCAACAATGCCGGCGCTATGCCGGCGGCCCAGAACACGATGTTGTACTTGTTCAGCAGCCCCAGGCCCAGGGCCGCGCCCACGCCCAGCATCCAGCCCAGGCGCTCGGTGCGCAGGTAGCGCACCAGGCAATACGTGGCCGCTGTCCAGGCCAGCACATCAAAGGAATTAGGCTGAAACAGCAGGTTGATGCGCAGCAGGGCCGAAAACAGCACGGCCCCGGCGGCCAGCAGCTTAGCGTAGAGGCCACCGCCCAGCTCGTGGACCAGCGCCCACACCAGCGCCAGCGTGAATACCCCAAACAGGGCCGGGAAAAAGTGCACCCAGAACTCACTGTTGCCCAGAGCCTGCACCAGCCACGCCACCCACGACGTAAGTGGCGGCAACGAAATATAGCCCCAGGCCAGGTGGTTGGCCTGGTCGAGGTGCAGGTACTCGTCGCGGTGAAGCTGGTAGCTGGGGTGCGTGAGCTGGTACTGCGCCGCCATTCGCAGCATTGCCAGTACAACCAGCCAGCCTCCGTAAAAACGGCGCGTAGGCGCAGGCGAGGGCATCATAAGCAGGAAAAAATGACGACAGAAGAATATCGGCGAGGCAAGATACTGCGCGGTGGCGCACAACCTTCGGGCAGCGGCAGAGTTAAACAGACTTCTTTTCAAGCTTTCTTACCCATGACCCCAGCCAAAGCCTACGCCGCCCCTGCGGCCAATATTCCTCTTGAGCCTTTCCAGTTTGAGCGCCGCGAAGTAGGCGCCCACGATTTACAAATCGAAATTCTGTTCTGCGGCGTGTGCCACTCTGACCTGCACCAGGTGCGCGACGAGTGGGGCGGCTCTATCTTTCCCATGGTGCCCGGCCACGAAATCGTGGGCCGCGTGACGCAGGTGGGCGCCCATGTGAAAAACTTTAAGGTAGGCGACCTGGCTGGTGTAGGCTGCATGGTGGACTCCTGCCGCACCTGCCCCAGCTGCCAGGAGGGCTTGGAGCAGTACTGCGAAGTGGGCATGGTAGGCACCTACAACGGCCGCGAAAAGGAAACCGGCGCGCCCACCTACGGCGGCTACTCCAACCTGATTGTGGTGGATGAAAAATACACGCTGCGGGTGCCCGACTCCCTGCCGCTGGCCGGCGTAGCCCCGCTCTTGTGCGCGGGCATTACTACGTACTCGCCCCTGCGCCAGTGGAACGTAAGCCCCGGCCACCGCGTAGGCGTGATGGGCCTGGGTGGCCTGGGCCACATGGCCGTGAAGCTGGCCGCCGCCATGGGCGCCGAGGTAACCGTGCTCAGCACTTCCCCCGATAAGGAAGCCGATGCCCGGGCCCTGGGAGCCCATAAGTTTGTGGTAACGAAAGATAAAGGCGCCCTCAAGAGCGTAAGCAACTACTTCGACTTCATCATCAACACCGTTTCGGCCCCGCTGGATCTGAGCCAGTACGTGAGCCTGCTGCGCCGCGACGGCACCATGATTCTGCTGGGCGTGCCCCCGGAGGCCCCACAGCTGCACGCTTTCCAGCTCATTGGCAAGCGCCGCCGCATTGCCGGCTCGCTTATCGGGGGCATCCAGGAAACCCAGGAAATGCTCGACTTCTGCGCCCAGCACAACATCGTGTCCGACGTCGAAGTCATTCCCATGAGCTACATCAACGAGGCCTACGAGCGGATGCTGAAGAGTGACGTGAAGTACCGTTTCGTTATTGACTTAGCAACGCTATAAGCGAAAAGGCCGACAAGCAATAATTCGGGCTGCTCCTCAAGAGTGGCCCAAATTGATTTTAATGGGGCTACCGCTCCTCGTAGGGAAAGGAAAAAGAGCCTTCCAGCACCAGGCGGCGGGCGGCGCTGCGGGCCACGTTGGTCTGGCACAGCACGGCCCGGTAGGTACCCGTGAGGAGGTGATGCTCCGCGTCTACGGCCGTGACGCGCACTTCCCCGTCGTTCAGGGCGCAGGCTTTCGACTCAGCCGATACATTTCCCACGCGGTAGGAAGCCTCCCGGATGTGCCCGCTCAAAATTTCCTTGAAGCGGTACACCTGGGGCACAGGCTTGAACTCATCTACCATAATAGTCAGGCCGGGGTCGTCGGGTGCGTCAGCCGGTACGATGGTGAGCGTGAGTACGCGCCCCGCGCCCGGCGACACCTCAAAGCGGGAGCTAAGCGAATCGGTGGACAGGGCCGCGCCGTTGCGCCGTAGCGTAAGGTACTGGGCCTGACGAGCGGGCGGCGTGCTGCTCAGCAACAAGCCTGCGCCTACAACCCCGACCAACAATACGGAAACTCGCATCAGCAACAACTATCTAAGCATGAAAAACCGCCGAAGCCCGCCCGCAGGCCGCTTCGACGGTTTTAAGATACGCAGTAATCGGCAGTTTCTTACTCCTGGTCAGTGGCCTGGCCTCCGTGCAGCATGTCGGAGGTGATGCCCCGGTCCTTGTGCAGCTCGGCCCACACCACGCCCACGATGTGTACCACGATAAAGGCCAGGATGAGGTACATATTCAGGCTGTGGATGTCCTTGATGAAGTGCTCCATCTCGTGCAGGGCCTGCACGTCGTCGGCGTACACCAGCAGCAGGCCCGTGGCTACCATCACCGTCAGCAGCAGGTAGAATACGAGGTAGCTGTACTTCACCGCCGCCGACTTACGCAGCCGAAAGCCGGCGCCCGCCGCAGGCGCCTGATTGGCCTGCCGCAACCGCGCCCGGAAGCTTTGCACGGCGGGCTGCACCAGCTCGGTAATGATGCGCCAGCCTAGCAAAATCGATAAGGCCACGCCCAGGTAGATGTGCCAGTCCCAGATGCGGTGGCTGACCAGCCTTCCCACGCCGCGTAACTGCTGCTCGGTGGCTGAAATGCCCTGCTCCTGCAGTACCTGCTGCATTTTCGGGAACAGCCCGCGCATGTTGATGATGACCCGCAGAAACAGAATGGTGCTCAGCAGCCCCGAAATCACGAGGTAGTTGGACCAGTGCCAGATGCGCAAACCGGCGGAGTACTTTTTCACGGACGCGGTTTCAGTAGGCTGGGGCATAACCAAAGAGCAGGGGACGCGGAGTATGAGGCGAGAATAAACCAGGCAAACCGTTGGCAAAAGCTACGGCTTATCCTGCCGGAATCAGCTGACAACCGCTCCGCTACCTACTATCTTCGGCCAGGGTACACCTGCAGGGCGTGCTCCAGGCAGTCCATAGCTGCATTCAGGGCCGGAATATTCAGCACGTAGGCCAGGCGTACCTCGTCGAGGCCCGCGCCGGGGGTGGCGTAGAACCCCACGGCCGGCGACATAATCAGCGTCTGGCCTTCGTGATTGAAGTCCTCCAGCAGCCACTGCGAAAAGCGGGCGGCATCGTCTACGGGCAGGCGGCAGAGCACGTAGAACGCACCGCCGGGGCGGGGGCATACCACACCAGGCATGGCCTGCAGGCGCGCCACCAACTGGTCGCGGCGGGCCTGGTACTCAGCCTTGGTGTGGTCAAAGTAGGTTTCAGGTAGGTCGGCGGCGGCTTCACCCAGCAACTGGGCCAGGCCGGGCGGGGAAATACGCATCTGCGCAAAGCGGAAGGCGGCGTCGCGCACGGCCTGGTTTTTCGTGACCAAAGCTCCCAGCCGCGCCCCGCAGGCACTGTAGCGCTTGGAAATAGTATCAAGCAAAATCACGTGCTCGTGGGTGGACGGGCCCAGGTGCAGGGCACTCACGTAGGGGGCGTCGTAGCAAAATTCCCGGTACGCCTCATCCGACAGCAGATATAGGTCATGGCGCAGGCACAAGTCCAGCAGCTGCTCCAGCTCCGCGCGGCTGTACACGTAGCCGGTGGGGTTGTTGGGGTTGCAAATGAGCACGGCGCGGGTGCGGTCCGTGACGTGAGCCTCCAGCTCGGCCAGCGGGGGCAGCGCAAAGCCCGTTTCGATGTGCGAGAGAACCGGCACCAGCGTGACGCCGGCCGCAATGGAAAAAGCCGTGTAGGCCCCGTAGTAAGGCTCCGGTACCAACACCTCGTCGCCGGGGTTCAGGCAGCTGAGCATGGCAAACAAAATGGCCTCCGAGCCGCCCGTGGTCACAATAATTTCCTCGGGCGTCACATCAATGTCGGCGCGCTGGTAGTAGGCCGCCAGCTTGCGGCGGTAGCTGGGGTTGCCGGCGCCGTGGCTGTACTCCAGCACCCGGATATCGGCCTGCTGTACGGCCGCCAGCATGGCCGGGGGCGTTTCAATATCGGGCTGGCCGATGTTCAGATGGTACACGTGCAGGCCGCGGGCTTTGGCGGCTTCGGCATAGGGCGTAAGGCGGCGGTAGGGTGAGAGGGGCATGGCCCGGCCGCGCTGAGAAACTTGCAGCATGGGCTAAATGTACGCCCCGTTTGCTTGCGCGCCTATACCAAAAGGGGCGCTTCTACTATTTCTGTAGCACTACCACCTTGCCCAGCCCCGGCTCGGTGGGCTTTCCGTTGAGCTCGAAACGGGTGAGCGTGGTTTCTGTGCAGCCGCAGTTGCTTTCTGACGTTTTCACTTCCAGGGCGTTGATATCGTAGGTGCGCGCGGCGGCGGGCACCACCAGCCGGTAGCTTTGCGGCAGCGCCCAGTTGGAGTAGGTCGGCGAATTAATATTGGCTACGGGCAGCAGCGAAAGCATGGCCTGGGGCCAGTACACGCGCAGGCTGGTAGGCTGCCGCAGCGTATCCAGGGGCTGGGTCAGGGCGTCGTCCTGGTAGCGCACCACGTAGGCCGAGCGCAGCTCAGCCCGCCGAAAACCCTGGCCCCCCAGCGAGTCAGTCGAAAAAGCCAGCGACAGGTATTCGTTGCCGTCGTTGCCGATACACGTGCCGCAGCAGCCCGACAGTGCGCCGGCCAGCAACAAAGTTCCTATGGCCAGGGAAGGATAATACATAGCAGATAGCAAGCGAAAAAAGGGCGGAAAGCAAGCCGGGCCTCCCGGCCCGCATACTACCTGGGAGCCGCATCCTGCCGTAAAAGTTGCAAGCCTCCCCACAGCATCTCAAGTCCAGGCAGGCGATGCGCAAACCCAGTAGAGGATGCTAGCGGATTGATATATCACACTAATATGAACTGCCGCCGTAAGCCGACTGGCTCACGCAAAATCCCCCGGCGCGGCTCATTTCCTGTCAGGAAAGAAACCACACCGGGGGATTTACAAAAGCAGAAGTAAGCGCTGTGGGCTTAGGGCTTCTCGGGCAGCAGAGTAGCTTCTTCGTAGTTGCCAAGCACCGGGGCGGGGCCTTCCGTCACGGCTTCCACCAGCAGCTTGCCACCTACGAAGGCACCTTTCCACGACTCACCCAGCCCGCCGAACACCTCTTCCCGGTCGCCGCGGGAGCGGAGCTTGTTGATGCCCACTTTGAAGGCGCGCACCTCGCGGGCCGTGCGCTCGGCCCACTTCTGGTCGTCGGAGGCTACGGCAGCTACCAGGGCCCCGTTGCTGATGTTCATTTCGCCCACCAGCTCCTCCACGCGGTCTACCAGCACAATGCTGTCGATGGGGCCGAAGGGCTCTTTGAAATACAGCTCGCTTTGGCGCGGCAGGTTTACCAGGGCGCGCGGGGCGCGGTAGGCCGAGCGGTCCTGGCCCGGTAAAAACAGCGAATCATCCAGTTGGCCCTCGAAAATGGGCGTGGCGCCGGTTTTCAGCGCGTCGGCGTAGAGGCGGTCCAGATCCTCGGCCTGGTTACGGTTGATGACGGGGCCGAAAGCCAGGTCGGGCAGCTTGTCGTCGGGGCCGTCTACCAGCGTGGGGTTGCCCACTTTCAGGCTGCGGATGGCTTCCCAGTAGGTTTCGAGAAAGCGCGGGAACAGGCTGCGCTGCACCACGAAGCGCACGTAGGCAGTGCAGCGCTGCTTGCCGTAGTCGTAGCCCTTCTTGAGCTGGTCGCCCAGCGCATTCCAGTCGGAGTAGTCCCAGATGCCGTAGGTGTTCACGCCTTCCATTTCCAGCATGTAGCGCTTCTGGTGCTGGGCCAGGGCGTCGGCAATGTTGCGGCCGTTGTAGCGCCCGCCCACAAAGCTCAGGCAGTCAATGGCCTCATTCTTCACCAGTGCGTCGCTCAGCTCCCCACCCGGGCCGCTGACCAGCGTCACGGGCAGGCCGCAGCGGCGGGCAATGGCAAAGGCCAGACTCAGGGAGATAAAGCCGCCGTCGGTGGGCGTCTTGGCAATAACGGCGTTGCCGCACAGGGCCTGCACTAGCACCGCGTGCAGCAGCACCGACATCGGGTAGTTCCAGGAAGCAATGTTGCTGACCAGCCCCAGCGGCTTGCGGGAGCCCAGCATGCCTTCTATGTTATCCACGTACCACTGCACGCCCTCAATGGCGCGGTCGATGTCGGTGAAGCCCAGCTTGTAGGTCTTGCCGATTTCCCACATCAGCAGCTTGCCGATGAGGTCTACCTGGGGGCGCAGTTGGTCGAGGCAGTCCTGCACGCGGCGCTTGCGCTCGTCCAGGTCTACCTTAGCCCAGTCGGCGGCTTCCTTTTTAGCCGCGTGCACGCCGCGCAGGGCCGCGTCGCGGTTGAGCATGGGTAGCGGGCCCAGCGGCGAGCCATCAATGGGGGAGGTGAACTCGCGCGGGGTGCCGGGTTCCTGCCAGCGGCCTTCCAGCAGGTTCAGAAATTTGCCGTCGGCAGAAAAAACCTCAGGTGTGGCTGCTTTCATCTGCTGCAGCAAAAAACTGAATTCGACCTGCGGGGAAATGATTTTGGGCATGCGTTTTCGGGGTTTTAGGAAGAAGAGAAGGCAGACGTGATGGGGTCAAAGTAGGACTTTGCGCCGGGAAACCGCGTACTATTTCCGAACCGCCTACAACGTCTAACCGTTGGAGGTCCGGGGCGGTTATACTGGCAGCCTTCGGAAACCACTATTTTCGCGGTACCTTGCGCGGCTTCTTTCGCTTCTCTATGCACCGTTATTTCCTTGTGTTTCTGCTGTTAAGTCTGGGCTGCCCGCTGGCCGCGTGGGCCCAGCAGCCCGATACTACGCAGCGCCAGCAGCCCATGCGCAATATCGAGCTGGATGGTGTGGAAGTGGCTCCCAGTGCTGTGGACACCAAAGGCTGGCTGCTGCTCGACAAGGATATTCAGGTGGAGCTGGGCGGGGCCGTCGAAAACCTCTACAACTTCAAATTCGATAAGGCCGAGCGTCAGTTTCGCTCTTTGCGGCGGCGCTACCCCAACCACCCCATGCCCTACTTCCTGCTGGGGCTGAGCACCTGCTGGAAGATGATGCCCAGCAACTTTCAGGACAAGCAGTACGACAAGCTGATGCTGGCTTACCTGGATACGGCCATAGTGCACGGGGAGCGGCTCTACGAAGACGACAGCAAAAACTACGAAGCCAGCTTTTTCCTGGCCGCCTCCTATGGCTTTGCGGCCCGCCTGCACGCCGAGCGCAAAAACTGGCGCAAGGCCACCCTCAACAGCAAGGAGGCCCTCGACTACCTCGATAAAAGCAAGGAAGCCAACGGCCTCAGCGCCGACTTCCTGTTCGGGCAGGGCCTGATCAACTACTACGCCGTCTGGATTTCGGAAAACTACCCGCTGCTGCGGCCCGTGCTGCTGTTCTTTCCGAAGGGCAACCGCCAACTGGGCATGCAGCAGCTGCGCACGGTGGCCCGCAACGGGTTCTACACCAGCACGGAGGCCAAGTTTTTCCTGATGCGGCTGCTGTACACGGAGGAGAAAAATCCCAAAGCCAGCCTGCAAGTCGCCCGCGAGCTAGCCACCAACTATCCCGATAATGCCTACTTCCAGCGCTATTACGCGCTGGTGTGCTACAACCAGGGCGAGTTTGTGGAGTGCCAGCGCGTGAGCAAGCAGATTCTGGACAAGCTCAACCGGGGCCTGCCGGGCTACGAGGCCATCAGTGGGCGCTACGCCTCGTTTTTTCTGGGCTATATCGCGCAGTTTATGGAGCGCGACCTGCCGGCTGCCCAGAACTACTACCAGCGCAGCGTGGTGTTTGCCGAAACCACCGGCGAAACCGAAAGCGGCTTCTACCTGCTGGCCAACGCCTACCTGGCTCGCATGGCGGCCAAAGACGGGGACAAGAAAGCTGCCCGTAACTATTACTTGGTGCTGCGCGAAAACGCCGAGCACCGCTCCGACCTCTACCGCGAAGCCCAGGCTTACCTGAAAGGCAATAAGAAGTGAGGAAGGTGAAGAAGTAACAGGTGACACGTAACAGGTATGTACGCCTGGCGGCAGACTTAACCCGCGCAGCGGGCGCGTCTGCCCGCCGAAGAATAGAAGCCAGTCTCCCGACTGGCGGCTGCCCCAGCGGCCATGCGGCCCCGCGCCGCTAATCACCTGTTACCTGTCACCTGTTACCTGTCATCTCCCCATGTCTACCCTGCCCGAGGTATGGCTGCGCGGGCCGCTGCCCGAGGTGCCGCCGCTGCTCCAGCCCATTGCCCACGCACTGCTGCAGGCCCAGGAAGAGCTGGATGCCGCTCTGCAAAACTTCCCCGACCATTTACTGGCCGCCCGGCCGGCCGGTGTGGCTTCCGTAGGCTTTCATCTGCGCCACCTGGCCGGCGTGCTCGACCGGCTGGCCACCTACGCCCGCCAGGAGCCGCTCACCGCGGCGCAACTGGCTTACCTGGCCGCCGAAAACGATGTGCCCACTGCCCCCGGCAGCACGGCCGCGCTGCTGGCGCATTTTCATGAGCAAACCGAACAATTCCTCGCTCAGCTGCGCACCACGCCCGAAAGCAGCCTCCCGGAGTTCCGGCCGGTGGGGCGGGCCGGGCTGCCCAGCACGGTGGTGGGGCTGCTCACGCACGCCGCCGAGCACACCACCCGCCACCTGGGCCAGCTGCTCGTCACGGCGCGGGTAGTGCAGGCCTGACGCAGTGCTGCCCCGGCCCCGAAACCGTTGAGGAAGGTTCCGGGGGCGGGGCAGCGCTGTTTATGCGCACCGTTTGTTTAAGCCGCCTGCGCCGGCTCCAGGGCCGCTACGCCGCCGTGCCGGGCGAAAAACTCCAGGGTGTGGCGCTGCAGCTGCCGGAAGTCGTTGGAGGTTAGCTCGGCCAGGATCTGGTCTTCGCGGTTGAGGTGGGCGCTGGTAGCCAGGAGGTAGCCCGATTCGTGGAGCCAGGCGTACACGTACAGCACGGTGCCGTCGGCGGCGGGGCGGGGGTGGCGGTAGCGCACATCGGTGGTAGCCACGTAACTGAGAGGCTGCGCGGCGGCCAGCTGATGCACGGGCTGGTCGGTACGCAGGGGCACGAAGCCCAGCGCCTTGAGGTAGCTGTCTTTGAGCACCAAAGAAAGGGCGGCGGGCTGTGGAGAGCGGGGAGCGGCAGGGGTGATGGAGAAGGTGCGCATAATAACCAGGAAGTAAGGGGAGGAGCCGGGGCCCGGCGGCAACGACACGAGCAATTCTACGGCGAAACGCCAGCAGATGAAAGGCAGAATCAGCTTGATTTGTGACACGGTGCTAGGCCTATTTTCCTGGTCTGAATACCACAAACAGAAGTGGAACCGTTAAAAAATGATGAATGTTCCTGGCGAAGTTTTATGTAATCGTGACTACGGTATTTTTGCCGATCTGCTTTTATTGTCACTGCTTCCTGCCAAGGCCGGCCCCAGCCGAACCTGCCCGAATGCCAGTAACTTTCCGGCTATGCCCATGCCTGCGTGTAGCTGAGGGCCGGCGAGAAATAAGCTGTAAGTTGACGCCTCCTATCCGCTTTGCTCATGCCTGCTACGCCCACTACCGTTGTCGAATGCCGCCAGTTGCTACTGGAACGCCTTAAATCCGGCGACTACTGCCTGTCGTCTTCCGATAAGGAAGGCTACCGCGTGCTGTGCTACTACCACGGCGCTTTTCTGTTCGTAGCCGTCGGCGACGATGGCACCAGCGTGCTACACCTGCCTGCCGACGAAATCTTGCTCAACTACGTCTGGGCCCGGGATGGAATGCGGATGGACTTGGAGTGGGTAGACGGGCAGCCCCGCTGGCGCTATGCCCTCACGCCCGAAGAGCAGCTGGAAAGCTGGCAAAAGCTTCTCACTCGCCTTTCCCCGGTTGCTGAAAGTACCCGGCGGTTTGTCGCCAGCACACTGGGCGGGCATGCGGCTATTGCTGGTAGGTCTGACGACTAACGGAGCTTTCGTAGCCGAGGAATACAATAAGTTGGGATACTGAGGCAGTAGCGTTTCGGCGTTCTTTTCTTTAGCTTTCAAAGACACGCTGATTACTCTCTGTATGGCTGTTTCCTGTACCACAGCGGCCGTTACCCACGCCGACTACAAGCCTTTCTTACGCAAGTTTCACGTTACGGACGACAGCGTATACGACCTGCTTTTTGCGGAGCTGCAACCCGTCAGCTACCAGAAAGGGGAGTTTCTTGTGCAGGAAGGCAGCGTGGAGCGCGACTTGTATTTCGTGTATGAAGGGGTGCAGATTGCCTATTTCAACAACGACGGCAAGGAGCACGTGGTGTCGTTTTCGTATCCGCCCTCGTTAGCGGGCATTCCCGATTCGTTTCTAAACCAGAATCCCTCGGAATATGCCATCCGGGCCCTGACGGCGAGTCGGCTGGGGCGGGTGTCGTTTCAGCGGCTGAATGAGCTGTTTGACAAGTCGCAGCAACTGGAGCGGCTGTTTCGGAAGATGGTGGAGGCCAAGTTTGTGGGCTTGGCGGCCCGGCACCGGGAGTTCCACGCCTGTAGCATTGAGGAACGCTTTATCCGGTTCACACAACGTAGCGCACCCCTGTTTCAGCTGGTACCACACAAGTACATTGCCAGCTACCTGCACATCGACCCCACCAACTTCAGCAAGCTGTATAACTCCATCCGGTTTTGAAAACTTGGTTTACACCAAGTTTTGCCGGGGGCGTGGGCGTGTCCTTTGCGGCATGAAAACCGTCGTCTCCGTGGCCGCTGCCCATCGTTCCTCTTTCAAAGACCAACCCCGAGCCGAAGCCTTTCTGGCGCGCTGGGTGGAGCAGGTGGAAACCTTGAACAACTGCTGCTACCAGCGGCTGGAAGTTTCTTCGCTTCTGGGTACTACCGTGGTGTGGACGATCAATGCTGAGCAAACAGACTGGCCAGCGGTAGTGGTGTTTCCCGGGTTTCGTACGGTGGGACTCTTCTGGGACCTGGACGGCAACCTGGCCCCGCTAAAGGAGAAGTTCCGCATTTTCCTGGTGGACGTGAACGGGCAGCCCTGCCTGAGCGACGGAGCCACGCCCGACGTGAAAGGAGACGGGTACGGGCATTGGGCCGCCGACCTGCTACGTCAACTGCGCCTGTCCAAAGCGCATATCCTGGGTGCCTCATTTGGTGGGCTGCTGGCCCTCAAGCTCAGCCAAGAGGCGCCAGAGCTTGTAGATAAGATTGTGCTGCTCAATCCCGGGTGCTTGCAGGCATTTTCGCTGGGGCTGCGCAACCTATATTACAACCTGCTGCCGTTGCTGCGCCCAACCACGGCCAACGTGCTGACCTTCCTCGACCGGGCCGTGTTTTGCCCGCCGCATCACCAGCTGTCGGCACCCGCCCGGCAACTGCTGGCCGACTACGAGCTGTTTGCCATCACGCAGTACCAGGACCGCACGCAGAAGCCTTACGCTATGCCCGCCGCTGAGTTAGCCAACGTTTCGTCGGACGTTTACCTCTTGGTAGGGGAACAGGATATGCTGTTTCCTTATCGCAAATCCGTGGCAGTGGCCCGGCAATACCTGCCCCGGCTGCGGGAGGTACAAACCTTTGCCAACACGGGGCACGGTATCGAAACGTCCCGTGAGGCGCTGGCAGCCGTAGCGACGTTGCTGCTGGCGGAGTAAGGATAAATAGTCTTAAGAGCTTATAAAGAGCTACAATAATATAAGTAGGCACAACTGAAAGTGATGCTCATTGTCTCGTTATTAAATAGATCATAAAATCATCAAGCTGGATTTAGGCAACGATTTTATATTTTTATTCCTGTAAACAATTTTATAAATGAAGCTACGGATAGAATAAAAGTCTTTAACTTTTTCGTCATGTGTAGTGCAGCCGTTATGGAAAACGACTTTTTTATTTTGTCCGTTTGCTCTGACGATTAAGTTGTCTGTCTCTGAGGGTTTGATGTAATCTTCACAAGGAACTTTTATTTCTTCAGGCATAGAGAAAAATGCCTTTTCACCCATAAAAAAATAGATGGAGTCCTTTTGTTCAGTAGTCAGTGTTAAGGTTACTGTAGTATCCGTGAAATTAATAGAACCTTGATTAATGCCTCTCCTCGTAAATGTGTTTTCATACGTGTCAATAACGTCAGTAAAACCATCAATTCTGAACGCAAAATCAGCTGGAGCATGAGTCTGATTTTGACATGATATTGCTGTTGTCAGAAAAGGAAGAAGGAGCAGTCTGCTTTTCATAATTATTAAGTAAAAACCCCGCGCCAGCCTTACAGCCAACGCGGGGTTTCTAATGAATTGGCCTATGCCAAGCTACTACATATTCTTTACAATCTCCTCGCCGAACTCGCTGCATTTGAGCAGGGTAGCGCCTTCCATCAGGCGTTCGAAGTCGTAGGTGACGCGCTTGGAAGCAATGGTGGCTTCGATGCCTTTGTAGATCAGGTCGGCGGCTTCCTGCCAGCCCAGGTGCTCCAGCATCAGGGCGCCGCTCAGGATGACCGAGCCGGGGTTTACCTTGTCCTGGTTGGCGTACTTGGGCGCCGTACCGTGGGTAGCCTCGAAGATGGCGTGGCCGGTGAGGTAGTTGATGTTGGCGCCCGGCGCGATGCCGATACCGCCCACAATGGCGGCCAGGGCATCGGAGATGTAGTCGCCGTTCAGGTTGAGGGTGGCTACCACGGAGTAGTCGGCGGGGCGGAGCAGGATCTGCTGCAGGAAGGCATCGGCAATGCTGTCCTTGATGAGGATTTTACCGCTGTCGAGGGCCAGCTTCTGCTGGGCGTCGGCCACATCCTGGCCTTGCTTGGCGGCCACCTTATCGTACTGGTTCCAGGTGTACACCTTGTCGCCAAACTCCCGCTCGGCCAGCTCGTAGCCCCAGGTTTTGAAGGCGCCCTCGGTGAACTTCATGATGTTGCCCTTGTGCACGATGGTCACCGAGGGCTTCTTGTTTTCGATGGCGTACTGGATGGCGGCGCGCACCAGGCGCTCCGTGCCTTCCTTGCTCACGGGCTTGATGCCGAACGAAGACGTTTCGGGAAAGCGGATTTTCTTCACGCCCATCTCGTCCTGCAGGAATTCCAGCATTTTCTGGGCCTGCGGGGTGCCGTTCATGTACTCAATGCCGGCGTAGATATCTTCCGTGTTTTCGCGGAAAATCACCATGTCCGTCAGCTCGGGGTGCTTCACGGGAGAGGGCACACCCTCAAACCAGCGCACCGGGCGCACGCAGGCGTACAGGTCGAGTTCCTGGCGCAGGGCCACGTTCAGGGAGCGGATGCCACCACCCACGGGGGTAGTGAGGGGCCCTTTGATGCCCACAAGGTACTCGCGGAAGGCATCGAGGGTATCGTTGGGCAGCCAGTTGTTGAGCTGCTTGAAGGCTTTTTCACCGGCCAGCACCTCTTTCCACACCAGCTTGCGCTTGCCGCCGTAGGCTTTTGCCACCGCCGCGTCAAACACTTTCACGGAAGCCGCCCAGATATCGGGCCCGGTACCATCGCCCTCGATAAAGGGAATCGTGGGTTGATCCGGAACGTTAAGCTTGCCGTTTTTGATGGTGATTTTATGGTCTGCCATATACTACGTTGTCAGGAAGTTGACGCGGGGGTTAGAGGGTTGTAGGAGGAGCGAACGGGCACTGGCGGCCGAAACAGGCAAAAAGGACGGGCCGCCGCCGTATCAGGATGCAAAGCACCGATTAAAATCGGGGGAAACAAGCGTTTAAAAAAAATGTCGTATATGCCGGCCGCGTAGGCCTCACCCCCCGCTGACCCCGGTGGCCCCGGCTCCCGGCCCCTTCCCTCACTTGATGCGCGACATCATGGAGAGCGGGACCCTGACGATTTCGTTCCGGCGGGGCCTCACCCCCGGCCCCTCTCCCGCAGAGAGGGGTGCCAGCCGTCAGCAATGACGCGGAGCTGCTTCGCTCGCGCTGCGCAGCCCCGCCGTGGGCGTTTCTTTGTTTTGGCTTTCGGCTGGGACATAAAAAAAGCGGGCACAATGAGCCTAAGCTCATTGTGCCCGCAGTCGTTGCTGATGGCTGACTTCCCTCTCCGCGGGAGAGGGGCCGGGGGTGAGGCTAGTACCCGAAGATTTCCTTCAACGTCAGCTGCTGCACCTGGCCGTACTTGGCCAGCTCCTTGAAGTTGAGACGGTCCTTGGAGCCGATGACGAGGATGCTCTGGTTCTGGCCTTTCACTTTGGCTTCCTGAAACTTGCGCAGGTCATCGAAGCTCATGTTCGGGGTCTGCTCGTACACGTCGCGGCGCAGGTCGTAGTCGAGGCCGAGGCGCTTGGCCCGCTCGTAGCTGAAGAGGATGTCGCTCTTGGTGATGCGCTCGGTGGCAATGCTGTTGCGGATGGCGTCCTTGGCAATCTGCAGGTTGGCTTCGGCCACGGGCATATCGTTGAGCAGGGCCTGCATGCCGGCCATGGCCTCGGGCAGCTTGTCGCTCTGGGTGCCGATGTAGGAGCTGATGTAGTTGGAGCGGCCCACCTTGCCGGCGTTGGAGTAGCCGGAGTAGGCCGAGTACGCCAAGGCCTTGCTTTCGCGCAGCTCCTGGAACACGATGCTGCCCATGCTACCCCCGAAGTACTCGTTGTAGAGGCTCACGGTGGGCACCAGGGCTTTGTCGTACACGTCGCCCTTGGTCAGGAACACGATTTCGGCCTGCACCATGTTGTAATCCACCCAGTACACCTTGCGGCTGTTCATGGGCAGCTCGGCAAAGTCCTTGGCCGCCGGCACCGGCGTGAGCTTGGTGGGCGTTTTGTGGAGCTTTTCTAGTGTGTTTACTAAACCTGATTCAAGGCGCACAACGCCATGACAATCACGATTCACTTGTTCAGCATCCTGCTTATTTTCTGTCTCCTTGACAGCCCGCGGTCCGTAATACAGCACGCGGTGCTCGTAGGTCGGAATCTTCTGGATGAGGGCCGTCAACTCCTGGGGTTTCAGGGCTTTGAGCTGCTTCTCGCTGAGCTGGGTGGTGAAAGGGTTCTTCGGGCCGTACTTAGCGTAGTTCACCAATGCCTGGTTGAGAATCACGCCTTTGTTGAGCTTGGCGTCCTGGCGGGCTTTCAGTACCCCGGCCACCATGTTCTGCAGGGCTTCGGCGTCGGGCTTGGGCTTGGCCAGCAGGCTCTCAAACAGCTGCACGGCCGGCTCGAAGTTGCTGTCGAGGCCGGAGAGGCTCACGTAGATACGGTCGGCCCCGCTCTGCACCCCGAAGGAGCAGCCCAGCTTGTAGAACTCCTGCTGGAGCTGGGCGGCGGTGTACTTGTCGGTGCCGAGGTACTGGAGGTAGTCGGCGGCCAGGCCCAGGCGCGGGTCGTTGTTGGTGCCCATGTCGAGCACGTAGTACAGGTCGAAGAGGTTGTTTTCGGTGTTGCGGGTGTAGAACACCGGCACGCCCGAGGCCAGCTTGGTTTCCTGGATATCCTTCTTATAGTCCACGAACACCGGCTGGAGGGCCGGGGCCGGAAGGCTGGTTACCTGCTTGTAGAAGCCGGAAGCGGCGTCGCGGTTCACGGGCACGGGCGTGATGGTGGGCTTCACCACCTTCACCTTGTTGGGGTCCTGGCCGGTGCGCTTGTACACGGCCACGTAGTTCTGACCGTAGTTCTGATTAGCCACGCGCATCACATCCGCCTTGGTAATCTTGGCGAAGTCGTCGATCTGCTTTATGTAGTCTTTCCAGTCCTGGCGGGCAATGAAGGCCGAGACGAAGGCGCCGGCGCGGGCCTCGTTGCTTTCGTAGCTCTTGGTGCGCTGCAGCTTTTCGCTGTTGATAATGGCCGGAATCAGCCAGTCGGGGAAGTCCCCTTTCTTCACCTTTGTCAGCTCCGCGAGGAGCAGGTCGCGCACCTGTTCCAGCTTCTGGCCCTGGCGCGGGGTGGCGTAGAGCACGTGGGTGGAGTAGTCGTTGTTGAGGTCGGTAAACGTGGCTGCCTGCAGCACTTTTTGCTGCTGGTTGAGGTCGAGGTCCACGAGGCCGGCCTGGCCGTTGGTCAGAATCTTGTCGATCATGCGCAGCACCACGGCGTCGGGGGTGGTGGTACCGGGAAAGCGGAAGCCCAGCATCACGTTTTCCGCGTCGGGGCCTTTGATTTCCTTCACGATGGGCGCCGTGATGGGCGCTTCCTGCGCGGGCGTAAACGCCGGTATCGGCTGGCGCTGCAACCCGCCAAAGTACTTATCGATGATGCGGATGGTCTGGTCGTAGTCCAGGTCGCCGCTCAGCGTCAGGGCCACGTTGTTGGGCACGTAGTACTGGGTGAAGTACTTCTTGATTTCCGTGATGGACGGGTTCTGCAGGTGCTCAATGGTGCCGATGGTGGTCTGGGTGCCGTACTCGTGCTTCTGGTAGAGGGCAGCGTTCAAGGCCTGATACTCCTTGCTGAAGTCACTGTCGAGGGTGCGGTTTTTCTCCTCGTACACGGCTTCCAGCTCGGTGTGAAACAGGCGGGGCACCATTTCCCCAAACCGCTCAGCCTGAATGGCGGCCCACTTCTCCACCTGGTTGCTCGGAATGTCTTCTTGGTACACCGTCTGCTCCACCGAGGTGTAGGCATTGGAGCCCTTGGCCCCGATGGCGCCCATAGCTTTGTCGTACTCGTTGGCCACGGCGTACTTGGCCGCCACGCCCGATACCGAGTCAATCTGGTGGTAGAGGCGCTTGCGCTCGGCTACATCGGTTTTGCTGCGGTACTGCTCGTAGAGGGCCTCAATCTTGGCCAGCTCGGCCTGTTCGGCGGCCCAGTTCTGGGTGCCCAGCTTGGAAGTGCCCTTGAACACCATGTGCTCCAGGTAGTGGGCCAGGCCGGTGGCGGTGTGCGGGTCGTTCTTGGAACCAGCGCGCACCGCTACGTAGGTCTGAATGCGCGGGGCGTCTTTGTAGTCGGAGAGGTACACCGTCAGGCCGTTGTCGAGGGTGTAGATGCGGGCCTTCAGCGGGTCGCCCTCCACGGTCTGGTACTTATATTCCTTTTGGGCCGGCGCGGCGGGGGCCGGAGTCGTCGTAGCAGCGGCCGTAGCGGCCGGCTTGCTCGACTGGCACTGGGTTAAACTCAGCACCGCCATAGCCGGCAGCACGAGTAGCAGGTTTTTTTTCACGGAAAACAGATGAGGTAGGGCAAAAGAATAAAAGTCAAAGATAAAGGCGCTGCGTTAATGTGCTTCGCTTCGCTAAGGTGGGAAATGTGCTGAGGTGCTAATGGATAGATTAGTCGTAGCGCGAACTGTGTAGTTCGCGCTACTGCCCACACGGCACGGCTCCTTCATAACCTGGTGCGTTGCCCAGGACGGATGGCTACTCCACTGGCTTGATGCGCCACATACTCTCAATGACAAGTAGAAAACAGCCGCTGCCTGCCAGAGCGAAATAGTATTTCTCCGTAATGGCCTGTATGGTGCTCCTTAAGGGGAGGGAAGGAGTGGGTAAATAGTGCCTAATATCCATTTCACCTTCCCAATGCCTGTGCCCTGCGCCGAATATGGCCAGCCGAAAATAGGATGGAAGTTAGAACACGCTACTCTGTGCCAGATGATTTCAAGCCGCTTGCCCAGGCAGCGTTGAAGCGCAGCAGGAAATTAGCATTAGCACATCAGCGCAGCGCAGCACATTCTCCACTTTAGCACATTAATCAAAAGTCAGTATCCAGGCCCAGGCGCTGCTTCATGGTGACCAGGGCGGGAAATTTCTCGGCCAAGTACTCGAACTTGTCGGCGGAGGTGTAGAGCTTGCGGCCGGTGCTTTGCTGCTCCACCACCTCCACCTGCACCGTGAGGCGCGGGTAGCCCGTGCGGCGGCGCAGCTCCCCCAGGAAATCGGCCCGGAAGTCGTTGAATACGTCTTCCTGCACGGGGTTGTCCACGCGCAGCCGAATTACGTGCCGCTCATCGGCCTGTACCGGGCGGTTCAGCACCGTGTACTCGCTCATGCTGCCAGCCTTGCGCAATTCCTTGAGCTCATTCCATACCTGCTGCAGACGGGCATCGTCGATGGCGGGCAGGGTGCCGGGCGCGGCGGCCGGGGCATCCTCCTCGGTGGCGGTAGTTTTGGGAGCCGCGCTCTGGCGTGCCGCCTGCTCCTTCATGGCCGTGAGGCTGGGCAGCTTGGAGGCCACGCCGGCGCCACGGGTAAGGGAAGGAAGGGGGGCGGAGGGGGGCAGCTACGATGGGTGCGTCCTGGGGCTCGTGGCCGGCCACGCTGGGGCGGCCGGTGTCTACGTGCGGAGCCGTATCGTGCAGCTGGCGGCGGGCCGGCACGACGGCCGGCGGGTTTTCGATGCTGGGCGTAACGTGCAGCTCTTCCACGCCGCTGTCGACTGGTACAATGGGCTCCGGATCGGCGGGAGCGTGAACGGGTTGCTGGTTTCTGGTTTCTGGTTTCTGGTTTCTGGTTGAAGTGGCGCGGTAAGCGGCCGGGGTTTCGGCGGTGCCATCGGCTACGAGGCGGCCGGCAGGCGCCGATGGCGGTACGGGCGCGGCGGCAGCCGGGGCGGGCGTTGTTACACTACTTTTTTTTCGCCTCGCCATTATCCGACGATGCTACGCTGGCTTGAGCCGGACCTCCCTGCAGGTCGCGGGCAAACTGCACGGCCCCGTTCAGGTAGGCTAGCTTCATGAGCGTGAGCTCCACGTGCAGGCGCTGGTTTTTGGCTTGCTTGAACTCCCGGTCGCACACGCTTACCAGGTTCAGGGCCGAGAGCAGGAATGCCAGCGGGGCGGCCTGGGCCTGCTGCACGTAGCGCGCCCGGATGTTGTCCGACACTTCCAGCAGCTGCACCGTCACGGGGTCTTTGCACACCAGCAGCCCGCGCAGGTGCTCGGCGGCGCCCACCACAAAGTTGTGCAGGTCGAAGCCCTGCTGCATCACCTCATCCAGCAAGAGCAGCGTGGCCGACAGGTTTTCCGTTAGCAGTGCGTCTACCAGCCGGAAATAGTACTCGTAATCCAGAATGTGCAGGTTCTGCACCACATCCTGGTAGCGCAGGTTCTGGCCCGAGAAGGTCACCATCTGGTCGAACATGCTCAGGGCGTCGCGCAGGCCGCCGTCGGCTTTCTGGGCCAGCAGGTGCAGAGCGTCGTCTTCGGCCTGAATGTGCTCCTGGGTGGCCACGTAGCGCAGGTGGTTGCGCATGTCGTCCACCTTGATGCGGTTGAAATCAAAGATCTGGCACCGCGACAAAATCGTGGGGATAATCTTGTGCCGCTCCGTGGTAGCCAGAATGAAGATGGCGTAGCCCGGGGGCTCCTCCAGCGTCTTCAGAAAGGCGTTGAAGGCTGCATTCGAGAGCATGTGCACTTCGTCGATGATGTACACCTTGAAGCGGCCCTGCTGCGGGGCGTAGCGCACTTGCTCCACCAGAGAGCGGATGTCTTCCACCGAGTTGTTGGAAGCCGCATCCAGCTCGTGCACATTAAAAGAGGCGCTTTCCTGGAAGGCCCGGCACGAGGGGCACTTGCCGCAGGCCTCCAGGTCGAAGGGCGTATTGTCAGGGTCGGCAACCTGTTGCAGGGCCGCGGGCACGATGTCGGGCTGGGTCTTGATCAGCTCCGAAACCGGGCGGCCCTGGCGCACGTGCTGCTCTACAAACTCGCAGTTGATGGTTTTAGCCAGGATGCGGGCGCAGGTGGTTTTGCCCACGCCGCGCGGTCCGCAGAACAGAAACGCCTGGGCCAGGTGCTGAGAGGCAATGGCGTTCTGCAGGGTGGTAGTAACGTGCTGCTGCCCCACCACGCTGCGAAACGTGGCTGGGCGGTACTTACGGGCCGAAACAACGAAATTTTCCATACGAGCTAGTCACAAAGATAAGCAACCGCCCGCCCGATTCCGCCCCATCCGGGCCGCTAGTACGCCCCGCGCCCCAATACCTGCCCCAGCGCCGCCGTGCGGTTGGTCACGCCCAGCTTGCTGTAGATGTTCTGCAAATGGTTCTGCACCGTGCGGGTGCTAATGCCGCTCTGCTGACCTATTTCCTTGTCGGTCAGGCCCCGGCTGAGCAGGGTCAGCACGTGGGTTTCGCGGGCCGTAAGCGCCGTGAGTAGGGCCATTTCCGGGGCGGCGGGTGGCCGGTTCTGAAGGCGGGCTACGGTGCGGGCGTGCCGCACGGCCACCTGCACGTGGGGCTTGAGCAGGTGCAGCACCTGGCGGTCGGCCTCGGTGAAGTTGCGGCGGCGCCGGGCCAGGGCGCAGGTAACCCAGCCGTAATCCGTCAGCTCCAACCCCAGAATCATATGGTGCGTGAGGGCCAGGGGTCGGTAAAAGGAATTGAACAGGGTGGTTTGAAAGTACTGCGGCATCCGGCAGAAGTCGCTGGTGCGCAGGGGCTCGGAGCGGCGCTGCTCCATAATGGCCGGAAACAGCGGATGCTCGGCAATGTGGTTGCCGAGCAGGGGAAAGTCGTCGGCCACAAACAAGCCCTCGGGGTAAGCGCCCAGGTGGCCAATGCGGCCCTGCAGGTCGTAGCCGTCGAAACACACCGTTTCGGCCGAAATAGCCAGCATCACAGCCCTCGACAACTGCCCGAACAACCCCAGCGGCTCGGCCTCGGCGTGGACCAGCTCAATGGCGTGGTTGAGGCGCAGAAAATCGGCGTGGCGCAGACGAATCATTCGGGAAGATAGCGACAACGCCGGAATAGCCTACTTACAGGCATAGGTAATCTTACTCATTTTAACTAGGACTATAGCCGGTAGCTTTGGCCCAGCTTGCCGTGGCGGTATGCTTCAGCTTGAAGTTTCACATCATCATGTGGTTGAGAACGATAAGCGAATAGACCACCTTGCAGGATGTTTGATAGTGCCATTTAATCTGAGTTTTCTACCAGGCTGCCTTTGTAAGGCACTTTGGTAGCTAACGAACCTCCACCGTTGCCGATGCTGCACTTCTCCGCCCGTTTCGGCTTACTTCCTTTTTGCTGGCTGCTATCCGTTGCGCTGGTAGTTGGCATTGGCACTGCCCACGCCCAAACGCTGGCTACCCGCGTGTATGGCCTAGCCGATGGGCTGCCGCAAAGCACCGTGTACTGTCTGGCGCAAGATGAGGGCGGGCGGCTGTGGGCCGGCACGCAGGGTGGGGTATGCTGGTTTGATGGCCGCCGCTTCCAGACCCTCGACTCCCGCCAGGGCCTCCCCGACAACCACGTAAGCAGCCTGTTGCCGGCTCCGGGAGGAGGCATGTGGCTGGGCCACGCGGCCGGCATCATCACGGCCATCAGCCAAACCGGGCAGGTGGGCAAGCTGGGCCCGGCCCGCTGGCGCGCCACTGCCAGCATCCGCCAGCTGTTGCCCGCCCCCAACCAGCAGCTGTGGGTGGCTACCCTCGGCAATGGCCTGTACCGTCTGCCGCAAGCTGGCAATGGGCCAATCAAGCACGTAGCTGCTCCCCACGCCCTACCTTCCGATACAATCTTTCAAATAGCCGCTGGTGCCGCCCAAGAGCTGTGGGTGGCCACTGCCCAGGGATTAGTAATTGTACACGCCAATACCGGGCAGCGGCTGGAGGCAGCCACGGCAGCCTTGCCCGCCGCTATCCGCCAGCAACGGGTTTATTCCATTCACCGGGCCTCCGACAATGCGTATTGGCTGGGTTTGAAAAACGGTTTGGGTCAGCTCACGCGGACCTCACCCGCCCAGCCCTGGCAACTGCGGGTGATAGGGCGGGAGCAAGGCCTGTGCGCCGCCGCACCCCAGCGGGTGCTGCCCGACCGCCTCGGGCGGGTGTGGGCCGTGTCGGCGGCGGGCGTGAGTTGCTACGAGCCGGCCACGAGCCGCGTCACTTGCTTTCCCCAGCACAGCCTGCTCAGCGACCAAACCGCCTGTGGCTTGCTCGAAGATCGGGAAGGCAGCATGTGGGTGGTGCTCGACGACGGCATCCTTCAGCACATTCCCGACGAGCAGTTTGCCTTGTTTGGGTCGGCTGAGGGGTTGGGAGGCCGCAACGAGTCCGGCGAGGCCGACGTGCAGAATATAGTAAATGTTGGGCCAGGCGTCTACTGGGTGGGTACCCGGCTGGGCCTGTGGGAGTTTCGGCCTGAAAACCCTGCGGGCCGGCAGTTCCGGCTGGCCTACCGGCGGCCGGGTGGCGACGCGGCTAACTTCGTGCGGGCCTTGTTCAAGGACGCGCAGGGGCGCATCTGGCTGGGCAGCCGGGGCAGTGGCGTGGCTGTGTATACACCAGCTACCGGACGCTGGCAGGGGCTAAACAACATACCGGGTCTGGCGGGCCAGAACGTGCGCCAGTTTGCTCAGGACAAGCTGGGCCGGGTGTGGGCCGTAACGGCCGCCGCCGGGGCTACCGTGGTGCTGAACCCCGCCACCGGCGCCAGCCGAACCTACGGCGCTAGTTCGGGCCTGGGTACCAACGCGCTGTGGGCGGCCTTCCAGGACCGGGAGGGTACTCTCTGGCTGGGTACCGACGACCAAGGCCTGGTGCGTGTGGACGTGCAGGCCAATGGCCCCGACCAGCTGCGCCGCGCCGACGGCCGCACCGACCACCTGAGTATCGGCTCCATCACCCAAGACCCGCGTGGCTACCTCTGGCTGGGCTCCATTGGGGAAGGGCTGCTGCAATTTGACGGGCAACGCCTGAAAGCCTACGGACCGGAAGTAGGGCTGAAATCCAACAACCCGTACTTCGTGCGCTGTGATGCCCGGGGCCGGGTGTGGGTGGGTACCAACCTGGGCCTGGATGTGTTCGACCCGGCCACGCGCCGCACTGTGAGCTACGGCACCGCCGAGGGCTTTCTGGGGCAGGAAACCAACCAGAACGCCGTGTTGCTGGAGCCCGATGGCAAGCTGTGGGCCGGCACCGTGAACGGCCTCATGCGCTACGACCCGCACCTGGCTCGCCCCAACCCCGTGCCGCCCAGCACGCACGTCACTCACCTGCGCGTGTTTGGCCGCGACACGGCATTGGCTGCGGGGTTCACCTTGCCTCACCACCTCAACCAGCTGGCCTTCGAGTTTGTGGGCGTCAGCCTCACCAGTCCTACCAAAGTCCGCTACCAGTACCGCCTCACGGGGTTCGACGAGCGGTGGAGCAAGCCCGCCGAGGCTACCTCCGCTACCTACACCAACCTGCCGCCGGGCAGCTACACCTTTGAGGTGAAGGCCGCCAACGATGCCGGCCGGTGGAATCCGCAGCCCACCCGGCTGTCTTTCACCATCAGCCCGCCTTGGTGGCGTACCTGGTGGGCCTACCTGTTGTACGCGGCGGGTGTGGCCGGGGCCTTTTATGTGGTGCGCCGCAACACCCAGCGCCGGGAGCGGGAGCGGGCCCAGCAGCAGCTGGAATACCAGGCCCTGGTACATCTGCAGGAAATGGACCGGGTGAAAACCGACTTCTTCACTCACATCAGCCACGAGCTGCGCACCCCGCTCACGCTTATTCTGGGCCCGGCCGAGGAGCTGGCCTACGACGAAACGATGCCGGCCCCGGCCCGCCGCCACGGCCTGCGCATCGGCGACAATGCCCGCAAGCTGCTGCGCCTTATCAACCAGCTCCTCGACTTAAGCAAGCTGGAAGCCGGCGGGCTTACCCTGCAGCCCCAGGCCGGCGACGTGGCCGCATCGGCCCGCGCCTGGCTGGCGGGGTTTCAGCACCTGGCCGCCGCGCGGCAAATAGGCCTGCACCTGGCCGTGCCGGCCCAGCCGGTGCCGTTGGTGTTTGACGTAACGCGTCTGGAAGAAGTAGTGAGCAACCTGCTCGCCAATGCCCTGCGCTTCACGCCCGCCGGGGGGCACGTCACGCTGGCCGTGCACGACGAAGCGCCCACGCCGCTGGCACCCCAGGGAACCGTGGTGCTGAGCGTGCAGGATACCGGGGTGGGCATTGCACCCAGCCACCTCCCGCACCTGTTCGACCGGTTTTACCAGGTAGTGAGTAGTGGCGCGGACTCCGGAGGCAGCGGGGTAGGGCTTGCCCTGGTGAAGGAGCTGTCGGAGCGCCACGGCGGCACGGTGCAGGTGATGAGCACCCCAGGCGCCGGTACCACCTTCGTAGTGCGGCTGCCGCGCGGCTTGCTCTCGGCGGTGGCCGCTCAGCCAGTGGCTGGCGCTATGGATGCTATACTGCATGTGCCTACTGAAAACGCCCTGCCTGAGCCCGCCGAGGATGCCGAGGTTATACTCGTAGTAGATGACAGCGCCGAGGTGCGCGCCTTTGTGCAGGAAACCCTGGCTTCGGCCGGCTACCGCCTGCTCGAAGCCGCCGACGGCCCCGAGGGCGTGCGGGTAGCGCGTGAAACGGTTCCTAGCCTGATTGTATCGGATGTGATGATGCCGGGCTTTGACGGCATGGAGCTATGCCGCCAGCTCAAGGCCGACCTGGCTACCAGCCACGTGCCCATCGTGCTGCTCACGGCCCGCGCCGAAGCCGCCGACCGACTAGCCGGCCTCGAAACCGGTGCCGATGCCTACCTGCCCAAGCCCTTCGACCCGCGCGAGCTGCGTGCTCAGGTGCGCAACCTGCTGGCCCTGCGTCGGAATGCGCAAACTCAATTGGGGCTGCTGGCGGCCGGGTCGAATGCCGCAGAGGAGCCTGTTCCTGCTTCCGCCGCCCTGCCCGACTCTTACGCTGCCTACGCTGCGGCCGTAGCCGCCCTGCCTTCCCTCGACCAGTGCTTTCTGAAGCGGGTAGAGCAGGCCATTGAGCGCCACCTCGACAACGGGGAGTTCAGCGTGGAAATGCTGGGCGACGAGGTGGCCCTGAGCCGGGCCCAGCTCCACCGCAAGCTCAAGGCCCTCACCGGCCAAGCCCCCAGCGACTTTATCCGGGGGCTGCGGCTGCGGCGGGCCCACGTGCTGCTGGCCGCCCGCACCGGCACGGTATCAGAAGTGGCGTACCAGGTCGGCTTCAACTCCCCGGCCCATTTCAGCACCAGCTTCTCGCGCCACTTCGGCTACGCCCCCAGCGAGGTTCCCAGCATGGTTGCTGGTTGATAGTGGTTGACGATTGTTTGTCACTGAAAAGAACGTCATGCTGAGCGGAGTCGAAGCATCTCTACTGCTTCGCTGCAGTGGTATTCAGACGAAGCGGTAGAGATGCTTCGACTTCGCTCAGCATGACGGGCTAGCGAACAACGAACAACTGGCAACTAAACGCACTCTGCGACGTGCGCGCAAGCCTTTGCGACCTGCGTGAATGCCGCGGCTACGCCTTCCGGCGTCCTTTGCTGGCACTTGCTCTAACCCGCTGGCGCTATGCACACCCTGGTTCTTCCGGCCCGTCGCCTTACCCTTTCCGATGAACGCTGGGCTGCCGGGCTCCTGGCTGACGCCTATGTTCAGGACCCCTTGTACGGGGCCGTACCCGGCGAGCTGGGCCACCCCAATTACTACCTCCGGCTGCTGGTGCGCTATGCCCTGCGCACGGGGTGCGTGTATGCCAGCCCCAGCGGGCAGGCGGTAGCCGTGTGGCTGCCCGCCGAAGCGGCCGGGCTTTCCTGGGCGCAGGTGGTGAAAGCCGGACAGCTGGCCTTGCCGCTAGGCGTGGGCTGGTCGCGGTTTTGGCAGCTGGTGGGCTGGCAGCACCAGCAGGACGAGATGCGCCGCCGGGTTCTGCCGCTTCCCCACCATTACCTGCTGGCCTTGGGAGTGCGCCCGGCCCGGCAGCACCAGGGTGAGGGGCGGGCGTTGCTGCGGGCGTCGTTGGCGGCGTTGGGCGCGCGCTACGCACCCTGCTACGCCAGTGTGCACACGCTGGCCGCCGTTCATTTCGGGCAGCGGCTGGGGTTTGGGGTAGCCAGCTACGGGGAGCTGACCACCACCAAAGCCGCCGTGCCCTGCTGGGGTCTGATTCGACCGGCCGGGCCGGTGTAGCGCACATCTCATTTTGTTGCGTGCGACGTGTGCGCAAGCCTTTGCGACCTGCGTGAATGCCTTTCGGAGCCCGGAGCCGCACTTTTGGGCCATCGGTAGCGCCTCCTGCAAAACGCGCATTTCATCTGAGAATCTTTCTGGTAAACCTCTTCTCTTATCAAGCTCATGAAAACGAAACACCCCTTGGCTTTCCGCTTGCTTACGTTGCTGCTGTGTTTGCCTTTGCTCACGGCCTGTTCTTCAGATGACAAGGAAGACGACCCCGACCCCACGACCGAGAACAGCGGCGACGAAGTGCGCTGGACGGTGAGCGGCACCGAGTACGCCGGCTTCGGCAGCAACGTGCAGACCCAGGGCCACTACCGCCCCAGCAACACCGACAATAAGAAAAAGGAGCTGCTCATCCTCGCCGACGACTCCAAGAACTACCAGGTGAGCGTGCTCATCGACGGCTTCACCGGCAAGGGCACTTACACGCTGGTACCTAACGGCGACTCCCGCGGCGGCCTCACCGAAATAACCGGCGCCAAGAACACCTACATCAGCGTGTGGGCAGTCGGCAGCCCGGCCGGCAAGGTGGAAATAACAGAATGGGACCCCGCCACTACCCATGTGAAAGGCACCTTCTCCTTCAAGGGCCGCGTGCGCAACTCCGGTGGCACGTTCGGGCCCTCCGTGGAGGTAACCAGCGGCTCCTTCAACTTCAAGTCAGTCTACAAATACTAAGGCTTTTCATTTCAATCGACCACCCCACAGCTATGAAAACGACTTCCTTCCTGTTCCGCCCGCTGCTTCTGCTAACCTGCGCCTTCCTGCTGCTGACCGGCTGCGGCAAAGACGATGAAAACGAAGCCCAGCCCGCCGGCGACGGTACCGTTACTTGGACGCACGGTGGCACCACGTACACCAGCACCATCAACAGCAGCGCTTTTGTGCAGGGCGCCGACGAAATGCTGCTTACCGGCGGCTCGGCTGACCTGAACAACATCGTGTCGCTGCGGCTGATGGGCATTGCCACCAAGGGCAAGGGCGTCTACGAGCTGAAGAAAGGCTCGGCGCTGGATGACTATTCGTCGGCCAACATCTTGATTGGCGGCAGCACGGGCAAAAGCTACTCCACCCTCTATCTGGGCTCTGCCGTGAACGGCACCATCACCGTGACGGAATACGACAAAGGCGGCCAGAAGCTGGCCGGTACGTTCAGCTTCACGGCCGGCGCCATTCCCAATACCAGCAGCACCGGTACCCAAAGCGTCACCAACGGGTCGTTCAGCTTCACCCGCTTCCGGTAAGCCGCCCGCTTTTCACCTGCCACTCCACTACTGCTATGAAAACTTGGATTCCCGCCGGCCGGCGCGGGGTAGGGGGCGCTTTGCTCGGCCTGGGCACGCTGCTGGCCCAGCCGGCCGGGGCGCAGGACGTAGCCACCCTCGGTCAGCAAAGGCCCGTCACGCTTTCGGGCACGCTAGATCTGCGCGGCGTTTTCTACCAGGCTCAGGGAATTGAAGCCCGGCGCAAGCCGTTTTCCTACGTGCTGGCCGGCTCGCCCACGCTGAGCTTGTACGGCATAGCAGTGCCCGTGAGCTTTGTGCTGAGCGAGCAGGACCGCCGGTTTCGCCAGCCCTTCAACCAGTTTGGCCTAAGCCCCACCTATAAGTGGGTAACGGTGCACGCCGGCTACCGCAACCTCACGTTTTCGCCCTTTACCCTGGCCGGGCACACCGTGCTGGGCGGGGGCGTGGAGCTGAACCCCGGCAAGCTGCGCTTTGCCAGCATGGTGGGCCGCTTCAGCCGGGCCACCAGCGTAGACCCGGTGAGCGGCTCGCTGATGCCGTTTTCGTTTTCGCGCAAGGGCTACGCCGGCAAGCTGGGCTTCGGCACCGAGAAATCCTTCATCGACCTCAGCCTGGTACGGGCCCGCGACGACAGCAGCAGCGTGAGCCGCGAAACCCGGCAGTTGGCCGAAACCACTGGGGCCAACAACACCCGGGTGCTGCCCGCCGCCAATTTGGTGCTGGGCCTCAGTGGTCGCCTAACCATCAGGAAAGGCTGGTTGCTGGAAGCCGACGGAGGCCTGAGCTTTTTCACCCGCGACGTGGGTAGCGCCCTGGCCGTGGAAGAAGCCCTGCCGAAAGCCCTGCGCCAGCCGCTCAGCAAGCTCATTGCCGTGAATGGCTCCACCGAAGCCTACACCGCCTGGCAGGCGGCCGCGGGCTACCAGCACAACGGCAACGGCCTGAAAGTGCGCTACCGCCGGGTGTCGCCGGGGTTCCAAAGCATGGGCGCGTATTATTTCCAGGACGATGTGCAGAACCTCACGCTGGTGCCCACGCTCACGCTCTGGCAGCAGAAGCTCCGCCTCACGGGCAGCGTGGGTATTCAGCAGGACAACCTGCGCGAGCAAAAGCAGCTCACCAGCCGCCGCCTCATCGGCTCCCTGAATGCCTCCGCGGAGTTTACCGAGCGGCTGGGACTGGATGTGAGCTACACCAACTACACCACCGACCAACAGCCCGGAGCCGTGCAGGTAGCCGACACGTTTCGGCTGGCCCAAACCCAGCAAAGCCTGAGCCTGGCCCCGCGCTACACCTACGCTGGCGAAACCTGGGGCCACACCGTGCTGCTGAGCGCCGACCGCGCCATCCTGCGCGACCAGGGCCCCGATGAGCTGGGCAAGCTAGGCGAGTTTACGTCCTACAACGCCTTCCTCAGCTACCAGCTCACCTGGGTGCCGCGCCGCTTTTCGGTGGGGGCCACCTACAACTACACCCAGCTCAAGCTAGCTACCGGCGACGACGGCAACCACGGCCTCCAGCTCAACGCCGACCAGGCTTTCGGGCAAGACGGGCAGGTGCGCCTGGGCGTGCGCGGCTCCCTGCTGCGAAGCCTCCGTGCCGACCAGCCCAGCCGCTTAGTCGGCGGGGGGCTGCGGGCTGCCTGGCGCGTGAGCCGCCACCACACCTTCCGCACCGATGTAGCCTTCACCGGCCATTATCCCACCGCGGCCGAAACCACCCAAAACCGCCGTTACAGCGAAACGCGCGGGGAAATCGGCTACGCCTTCACGCTTTGACCTCTCTTACCTTCTCTCTTGCTGCTATGAAAACAACTCGTACTACGGGCCGCTGGTGGTGGCTGCTGGCGCTGCTGGTGCTGCTGAGCGCCCCGCGGACCTGGGCTCAGTCGGGCACGGATGTGCGCGTGACGGTGCTGGCGCTGCCGCCCTACTCCACGCATTTGGCCGACTACGTGGATCAGCCCAACCGCCTCGTTGTCACGCTCACGAATACCACGCGCCAGCCCCTGCAGCTGCAGTTGGCGGGCACCCTCACCGGCGACAATGGCGTGCAGGCCCGCACCCGCGACCAGGTGCGCTCGGCCCGGCCCCTGGAGCTGGCTGCCCTGCAAACCCGCCGCCTCGACCAGGACGAGCTGGGCCGCCTCTTCGACGAAAACCAGCTGACGTACTCCGGCATCACCCTCCAGCAGATGGTGCGCGGCAACGGCCTGCCCGAAGGTACTTACACCATCTGCGTGCGCGCCCTCGACTACAGTACCCTACGCCCATTGTCGGCCGAAAACCCGTTGGGGTGCAGCAAGTCGTTTCTGCTGCGCAGCCTGGAGCCGCCCCAGCTGGTGCGGCCCACGCCCGACGAGGTAGTAAAAACCCGCAGCCCCCAGAACATCCTCTTTACCTGGACGCGCCCGGCCGGGGCCGCAGCCACTACCGAGTACGAGGTGCGCATTGTGGAGCTGTCGGACAACCGCCGCAACCCCAACGACGCCTTTCTGGCCGGCACCACCCCGCCGCTGTTTGAGCGCACCGTGCCGGGCGTGACCACGCTGCTCTACGGCCCCGGCGAGCCGGCCCTGATTCCGGGCCGCCGCTATGCCTACGCCGTGACGGCCCGCGACCCGCAGGGCCGCGCCGCCTTCCGTAACAATGGCCGCTCGGAGGTCAGCACCTTCGTGTACGGGGAAACCACCACGCCCCCGAAAACCAGCCCCGTAGCGGCCACCACCCAGCCGACCAAAAACACCGCCAAGCCCATTTCAGAGGTAAAGACCGACCTGAAAATGCCGGCGGTGCAGATTCGGGGGCGGATACTGTGGGCCTTTCGCAAAAGTGAGGAAGGCGGCTTGCCATTTTCCTCAGTGCCCGCGCCGGGCGTAGAAATGCAGGGCGCGGCCTATGCGGCCATGCTCGACCCTACCACCGGCGGCAGCGGCAGCGCCGCTATTCTAGGGGCGGTGCAGGCCGGCAAAAGCGGCCCCGGAAAAGCCAACCCCAGCTCGCCTTCGGCCAGCCCAAACCCTACCGGCGCATACAATACTACTACGACCACCACAACCCTGGTGAGCGTGATGAACGGCAGCACCAGCGGCAGCGTGGGTGCCGACCTTAGCAAGACCACCGTGGTGAGCGGGGGCGGGCAGCTCGGCACCGTGTTGGTTGGCAACGGCCTCTACGATAACGGCTCCGGCAAATCCAGCAAGCCCGGCGACATTGGCCCGCTTCAGCCTGCGGGCTCGGCTCCAGAGCTTAAGCTTGCGCCCCTGCTGGGCGCCGCCCGCTACCCGCTGAGCTACACCAAAGTGCGGCTCGTGTACCGCTACCACCGCATCAGCAAGGGCAAGGTGGGCTGGGATGACCCCACGCTGAACCCCGAGCGGGAGGAAGTGCTGGGCCTGGGCACCACCGACGACCAGGGCAACTTCAGCATCGGCGTGGTGTCGCCCACGGCCTTCGACAGTCCGGTGGCTCAGGCTCCCGGTACCCCAGCTTATATCAAATGGTTGATTGACGGCAAGCCGGAGGAAATCGGCTACCTGCACGTGGAGGTAGTCAACTCTCGGTTTTTCTCTGAGCCGTCTGCCTACTCGATCAAGACTGCCGCTGATGGCGGCTACGACCTGGGCGAAAGTGTGTGTCTGGCCAACACCTACCGGCTCAAAATAAAGGTGATGGAGTCGGCTACCAAGGCGGCCACCGGGCCCGTGCAGGTACAGGTGCTGCGCCTGAGCAACTGGTACGACCCCAAAGCCCGCACCTACGCCCGCCAGGAAGGCCAACTGCCCGCCGACAACCGGCCTACCGTGATGTTCGACAACCCCAACAGCGCCACCCAGGGCCAGGGCACCATCGTGACGCAAGCGGCCACGGCCGACAAGGACTTCACCCGCCTGTTTCCGAACCTGGAAGGCGCGGCCGACAAGTACCTCATCAGCCTGAAAGCGGATGGCTACAGTGACTTCACCACCTCGGTAGCCGTGCAGCCGGGCATCCAGGACTACGAGGACGGCGTTGTCACCGTCACCAAAACCTACACGCTCAACAGCAATCCGCCCCAGGTGCGCGGCCGGGTGGTGCGCCAGCACGACAGCTCCCCCGTAGCCGGGGCAAACATCCGCCTGGCCCGTACCAACCCTGGCAGCGGCAAAGTCTACACCACCCAAACCGACGCCCAGGGTCGCTTTATCATCACCACCGCCGGGACTACGATGGTGCCGATGACGCTGGAAGTACTGCCCGGTGGCGAAGTAGGCAAAGGATGGAAAGAAGAAAACCTCAAGCTCAACAAAACCGGGCCGGCCGGCATTATCACCCGCGACCCTATCCCCGTGGACGTGACTATGCACCCCTTGGTGGGCGTGGTAAATAGCAGTGAAGGCGGCCCCGTGGCCCAGGCCAGTATGCGCTGGAGCACCGGCGGCCAGCCCTGGCTAACCGATGAGTACGGCCGCTTCCTCACTACCCACCAGGCCGGGGCCGACACGCTCATCATCTCCCGCCTGGGCTTCCAGGAGCTGCGCAAGTTGGTGCTGGTGAATAGCTCCACTAAGTTCTTCGCCCTCGAAACGCCCAAGGAAATGCAGGGTGCGGCCAAGCAGCTTGGCAATGCCTTGGATGGTGCCGCTAGTCTACAGGTCGCCGGTGCCCCGCTTTTCCAGCTGCCGGGCACAGGTTCGGTTGCTTCCGCTCCTGAAAATAACTCGGGGAGCGGAAGCAAGCCGGGCTACCAGGTGAGCCTGGGAAGCGCCACTACCTACGCCGGCGGTCTGGTGTCCGACAAAGACGCGCTGAATGGCTACCTGGGTTCGATAGGCGCAAGCGCAAAGTCACCCCTGGGCGAAGGCCAGGACCTGGGCCAGTTCACGCTAACCAAGCTGGTGGGCCGCCTGCGCGTAACGGTGCTCGACTCGGCCAGCGGCCAGCCTTTGCCGGGCACTTTGGTCGCCTTTGCCGGTACCGAGCCTTCCTTGGAGCAAACCACGGGCGCCGATGGGCAGACGTATTTTGGCAAAGCCCCCGGCGGCTCGGTGAGCTTGCGCGTGAGCGGCCCGGCCAAAGGCGCGGTGGCCTACGTGCCTGCCCTGCAGGACGTGGCGGTGGCCGTAGATGGCACTACCACGCTGCTTACCGTGAGACTAGCGCCCGGCACCCGCGTGCAGGGCACTGTGCGCGCCGGCACCCTGGCCGTAGCCGGGGCCACCGTGCGGGTGCAGGGCCGCCCCGAGCTGACTACCCAAACCTCAGCTACCGGCCAGTACGAGCTGGTGGGCGTGCCCAAAGGCAGCTGGACGCTTGATGCCACCAAGTCGGGGTTGGTGGGCCAGAGCCAGACCAGGAAGTTTGCGCCCGGCACCACGGCTACGGTGGACTTCACGCTCACCAGCGCGGGCTTCGCCATCGACAAGCTGCTGGGCTTCCCCATCGAAGTGAAAACTCTCACGCTGGGCGCCGACACCTTGCTGACCGGGGCCTTCGTGAACCTGCCCGGCAACGCTGCCTTTGGCGTGACCACGGGCACGCGCCTAGAATTTGCCAACGTCCCCGTGCATGTGGGCAAAACCGGTTTGCCGCGCCCCAAAGGCAAAGACTTTGTGCTGACGGACGCCACCGAGCTGGCCCTCACGGCCTTTAAGTACCTGCCCGTGCTGGTGGCTGAGCCCACCGGCCTGAAAGTGCAGATGCAACCCGGCAACCCGGCCAAAGGACAGCTGGTGGGCGCAGTAGTGCCCAACTTTGGCGCCCTGGGCTCCGGCCTGGGCTGGGCCTGGAAAAATGGGGTGAAGCTCTACCTGAGCGAAGCGGCGGGTACGGGTCCGGTGCCGGCCCTTGCGGTGCTCACCTCCGATGGCAAAGTGCCTTACGCCAGCGGCCTGAAGCTGCGGGCTCCGGCCAAATCAGTAGGACTGGATTTGTACGGCTTCACGGCTACTGTGGACCTGACGCAAAGCAGCGTGGCCGCCGATGGCCTGCGCTTGGCCGGCAGCGTGGATCTGAAAAGTGTGCCGGGCCTGGGCTCGGCCGCCATTCAGGTGCCGCAGCTGTGGATTGGGACGGATGGAAGCATCAAAACGACTAAGCTGGGCTTTTCGCCGCCGGTGGTTGTGTCCATCGGTGGGTTTGGCTTCACGCTCACGGGCGGGGGCCTCACCGAGCAGGGGTTCAGCCTGAACGGCAACGTGAAAGTGACGGTGCCCGGCTCGGAAGTCACGAACATCAGCTTCGCCGATCTGGCCATCGGGCCCCAGCAGCTTTACGGCGGCAAGTTTGCCTTGCCCGAAGCGGGGCTGGATGTGTTCGGGCTGGCCCGGTTCAAGCCCGTGAAGGGGAGCCCGCTGGCGTTTGGCAAGCTGCCCGACGGCCCTTCCTTCTTTAGCGGGGGCGCCCAAACCACCCTGGGCCTGATTAACAAGACGGTGACCATCGAGTCGTTCACGGTGCGCTCCGATGGCAAGTTCTCGGCCCAGGTGCCCGCCGACTACCAGCTGGACTTCCTGAGCATGGCCCAGCTCAACATCACGGGCGTCAAGTTCAACACCATTGGCACGCTGGGTATTGATGTGCTGGGCGACCTGCGCCTGCAGCTGCCCATGGTCCAGGCCGAGGTAAGCAACATTCAATACCGCCAGGGCCAGGCCCCGCTGTTCACGGCGGGCCTGCACGTACCCATTGGGGTAGGCACCTTGGGCGGGGGCATCAGCTTCAAGGACAACGGCTTCAGCGGGGGGTTGGGCCTGAAGGTCATCAGCGTGCTGGACGTGCAAACGGACTTCAGCTACGGTAAAGTAAACGGGGCCGTGCAGTTTGACGCCAAAATCAAGACCAGCACGCCGCCTATTCCTGTGGGCCCCGGCTTGGCCCTGACAGGCATTTCAGGCGGCATCGGCTTCAGTGGTGGGGCCCTGAGAAAAGTGTCGGTGGGTGGGGTAGTGAGCTTTGTGGGCGTGGAGGCCGGCTTGGCACTGAACCCGATTGAGGTGACCGTAGAGCCCGGCCCGGTGGTAACCGGCAAAGCCAGCCTGACGGTGCTCGACCAGGCCGTAGCCGATGCCGGGCTGGTTATCGACTTCCCGAACTCGGTGGCCTCGGTGCAGCTCAACATCGACTACAACCCCATACCGCTGGTGAGCACCGCCACGGCCAGCGGCAAAATTATCGTCAGCGGCAAGCCCAACGACACGTACTGGGCGATAGGGCTGTACGCGCAAGCTAGCCTGGCTGGGCTGCTCGACGCCAACGCCAACGTGCTGGCGGGTCAGAACCTGAACACGGCGGCTCACCCCGAGCTGAGCGAGTTTACCAGCTTCATCGACAAGAACTACCTCTCGGGTGGCACCACCGTGAATGGGGGCCATCTGCTGGGGACTTCGCACTTCGGCCGGAGCAAGGACAACGCTTGGTCGGTGTCGTTTCTGGAAGTAACGGGCAAAGCCTGGCTTTACAACGACGGGGAAATGCGCCTCAACGCCAATTTCAAGGACAACGCCTACGGTCTGCGCGTTGCCTCGGCCTGGGGCGGTGGCGCCGAGCTCAGCGTGGCGGGCTTCACGTTGGGCAGTGTCGATATCGGGGCGGAGTACGCCGTGAGCGGGGGGTACAACAAGCCCCAGGGCTGGAACTTCGATGGCAAGGCCGGGGCTCACCTCATTGCCTCTTTCGGAGACTGTACCGATGCCTGCGAAACCAAAATCTGCTGGGAAGCCGGCTGCGCCGACCCATGCTACTACGCCACCTTCGGGTGGAAGTCCTGCGAGGTGTGCGTCATCCCCACCGGGGCCAAGGTGTGTGTGCATCCTAGCCTGCACGTGACCTACAATGCCAACGACGGGTTAGATGCCAGCCTAGATTTTTGAGTTGCCAGGTGCCAGAACCCAGCGAATTATCCCGCTGACAACCGATAACTGAAAACAGGCAACTGGATACTGAAAACTGACTTTCCTGCTATGAAACGCTTTACCATACTTCTTCTGCTGACGCTGCTGGCGGCGGTGGTCAGTGCCCAAACGCCGGCGCCCAAAAATGCCGAGCTGCCGGCTTATCCCTCGCCGGAAGGCGTGTGGGTGGTGCTGGCCAAAAACCGCCCCGAGCCGGGCCCCGGCACTCTGCTGGGAGCCCGCCTGCTGCGCGCCGCGGCCGGCTCCACCGACTTCCGGGAAGTGGCCGTGCTGCAGGCGGCTACCTCCCTGGCGGAGCTGCGGCTGCTGGCTGGTCAACCTGTTATTGACGGGCTGCGCGCCGCCCTCCGCCTGCCCTCCGACGAAGCCGTGTGGACCTTCGTGCAGACGCATCCCAACCTTGACAGCTACGGGGTGCATGGCCTGAGTATGTCCTTGCGCCGGGCGCTAGGCACCGTTATGCTCGATGCCTCGGCGGCCCAGGCCGCGCCCGGCACCCGCTACGTGTACCGCTTGGCCCCGGCCGCCAATTTCAAACCGGAAAAAGCAACCGGGGCAGCCGCCATCAAGCCCATGGAGAAAACGGTGGAAATCGGCCGCCGCAGCAACCTGCCGCGCCCCCGCGCCCGCCGCAGCCTCGGCCGCGACTCCTCGGTGGTGGTGAGCTGGGCCGCCCGCGTGCAGCCCGGGGCCAGCACGGTGTTCGGGCGCGTGTACCGCCAGGGGCCGGGGGAGCGGGGCTTCGCCCTATTGCCCGGGCGCCTGCTGGTGCGCCAGGTGCGCGACTCCGCGTTTTTCGTGCTGGAGCAGCGGGTAGAGCCCGAGGCCATGTACCGCTACTACCTCGAGCCCCTGGACTTTGTGGGCAACCCCGGCCCGGCCTCTGATACGGCCTACGTGCTGTCGGTGACGGCGGGGCGCATGCCGTTGGTGCAGCGCGCCACCGCCCACGATACCACGGCCGGCATTGTGCTGCGCTGGCCGGCCCTGCCGCGCAAGGCGTATCTGGCGGGCATCGAAATTCAACGCTCCCGCGACGCCCGCGGCAACTACGTGCGCCTCGACACCCTGCCGGCCACGGCCACCAGCTACCTCGACACGCGCCTGCTGCCCAACATAGGCTACCACTACCGCCTGCGGGCTTTGCTGCCAAAAGGTATTCCCACGCCGGGCGCGGCCTCGGCCACGGCCTTTGCCAGCCACCAGCCTGGCGCTATGGCGGCGCTGCTCGCCCCCGTGGCCCTCACGGCCGAGCCGGAAAGGGAGGGGGTACGCCTGCGCTGGCTGCCTGCCGCCCCCGACCTCACCCACGATGCCTACTATGTGTACCGGGGCACCTCGACCCAGGACTCCCTGGTGGTGGTGTCGCCGCCGCTGCGGGGCAACGTGCTGACGTTTCTGGATACCACCGCCCGCAACGGCCGCCGCGAGTACGTGTACGCCGTGCGCGACGCCAACCAGAACATGCAGCTGAGTCCGTTCTCGGCTTTGGCATCGGCTAGGCCCAACCGCGCCATGCCGGTGGCCGCGCCGCTGGGAATCAGCGCCTACGCCGCCGGCCCGGCTGTGCAGCTTACCTGGGACGATGCCCGCCGCGACCCGGCCGTGGTAGCCTACCGATTGTACCGCCGCGCGGCTTCTGCCACGGCGGCCACCGGCCCGGCGCGAGCGGCAGATTTCACGCGACTGGCAGCTGCCTTGGTTTCGCCGGCTTATACCGATGCGGCAGCCAAGGCTGGCCAGACCTACCAGTACGCCGTGGCCGCCGTGGATGCCCAGGGCACCGAAAGCCCCTTGTCGCCGGTGATGGTGGTGCGCGTGACGGGTGCCCCGCTGGTGCCGCCCGCCCAGCTGGTGGCCCGCCCGGTAGCTACGGGGCTGGAGGTAAGCTGGAGCCGCCCGGCCGTGGCGCCGGCTAAAGGCTACGCCCTCTACCGCCGCCAGCGCGACCAGCTCACGGCCCAGCGCTTGGCCACGCTCACGGCCACCCAAACCCGCTACCTCGACCAGACCGCCAAACCCGGCACGCTCTACATCTACTCCCTCAGCGCCCTCACGCCCACGGCCGAATCGGCCAGAACGCCCGAAATCAGCGCACGGCGCTAGGCTTTCTACTCAACTTTTCCCTCACTTATTTCTCTCTTCGCTTATGAAAACCTTCCGCCATTACCTCGTGCTATTTGCCTTGCTGCTGACTGTGGCCGCCTGCAAAAAGGACAAAGACAACGAGCCTTCCAAAACCGCGCTGCTGACGGCCAAAGCCTGGAAAGACGACACCCAGACGCTCCGCCTGAACACCAGCGAAGGCACCTACAAGCCCTCGGCTTCTTCGGTCAGCTACTACCAGTTTGGGGCCGATGGCAAGGTGACAATGGGCCTGAACAGCGGCGGTGCCACCAGCACGGGCACCTGGGCCTTTGCCAAGGAGGAAACCCAGCTGGCTATTACCTCCCAGGGTAAAACCACCACGTTCGAGCTGTTTGAGCTGACGGACAACCGCCTGTCGTTTGGCTTCAACTACGACCAGGCTCAGATTCAGGCCGCGCTCAACAACCAGAACAACTCCTCCCAGCTCACCTTGCTGCTGCTCTCGGCCGGGAGCTTCACGTTTGCGGGCGGCACCCCCAACATTCCGGCCGCCCAGCTGACGAGCGTGCAGTGGAAAACCAACCTGATTCCCCGCTAGACAGCCTCCTGAAAACTGCGCGGGTTGGCCCGGCCGCTTCCGGGTGCCCCGCGCAGCCTGGTTTTCTCTAATCGTTATTTCCTGTTCTCATGAAGCGTCTCGTTGCTATCAGCTGGCTTAGTTTGCCGGCCATTCTGCTGGCTTGCTCCTCCGAGCCCAAAACGCCCGAACAAACCGCCACTGTGGTGCCCGTTACCGCTAAATCGGCAACTCCAGCCTCGACCCCTACAGCCGCTGCCCCGGCGCCGGCCGCGCCACTGGCGGCCGTTGGCTTCGATGTAAGTCAGGTGCCCGTTGCTAACCCCAAGCTCGGGGCATTTCCCTACGTCAGCTTGATTGACGGCTACCAGAAAGGCACCCGCGAAAACATGTCGGGCAGCACGGCCAAGGAGTACTTAAAGGATGTGGCCTTTGATAAGTACGAGTTCTTCGATGGCACCCGCATGATTCCGGTGGAGGGCCGCCTGTACACGGTGAAGGCCCTGGGCAAGGGTGCGTCTTTCTTTCAGGCCCAGAAAACCTACGAGAAGCTGGTGAAGGACATGGGCGGGGTCACGGTGTTTGAGGGCAGCGGCAAAAAGCTGAACGAGCTTAAGCTCAAGTACGAAGACGGCCGCCACCGGGCCCGTTACATGCCCGAGCACGAGGACATGGGCGTGTACATGGTGCGCCTGCCCGACCGCGAAATCTGGACGGAGGTGTACAAAGCCTGGGACGACCAGGAAAACTACTGGCTGACGGTGGTGGAACGCAAAGCCCTGCCCATGGCGGCCAAAATGCTGCCTGCCGAGGAGCTGAAAAAGGCGCTGGATGCCAACGGCCATGTGGCCGTGTACCTCAACTTCGACACCGACCAGGCCACCCTGCGCTCCGACGCGGCCCAGGGCATCGGGGAAATTGTGAAGCTGCTGCAGCAGGACCCCACCCTGCGCCTGACGGTGGAAGGCCACACCGACAACACCGGTGCCTTCGCCCGCAACCAGCAGCTCTCGCAGCAGCGGGCAGGCACGGTGGTAGCGGCCCTCACCGCCCAGGGCATCGAGGCCAGCCGCCTCCGGCCCAAAGGCCTGGGCCAAACCAAGCCCCTGGCCGACAACAGCACGGAGGAAGGCAAAGCCAAAAACCGCCGGGTGGAGCTGGTGAAGCTCTAGTTACTCCGGAAATCTGGCGCAATGAGACCTGGACGCAACAGTTTGCGACCTGCGTGAAAGTCCGGGTAAAAGGAATGGCGTTCCTTTAGGTGGTTGATAAATAGTAAATTAACCTGGCTAGTGGCGGCGGTTGACATGGTAGCCGACGCGCCGGCCAAGCGGTAGCAGTATTTTACTTTCTTTCCTTTCTGCGCATGAAAACAACGTTTCCAGTTCTCGCTCTTCTGCTGGCAGCTGCTCCGGCGGCCCTGGCCCAGTCGGTCCTGCCCGCGGCTCCGGCCAAGCCTGCCACCGATACCTACTTTGGGGTGAAGGTGGAAGACCCGTACCGCAACCTTGAGAACCTGCAGGACCCGGCCGTGGCTTCCTGGATGAAGGCTCAGAGCGAGTACGCCCGCCGCACCCTCAACGCCATTCCGGGCCGCCAGCAGCTGCTCGACCAAATGGTGGCCATCGACCAGCGCAAGGCCGCCCGCGTCAGCGACATCCGGGTGACTGATAACGACCGGTACTTTTACTTTAAGTCGCGCCCCCAGGACCAGCAGCCCAAGCTCTACTGCCGCGACGGGTACCAGGGCCAGGAGGTGCTGCTCTTCGACCCCGAGAATTTTGAAAAGGGCAAGGTCTTCAACATCAACGGCTTTTCGCCCAGCGACGACGGCTCCAAGGTGTCGTTCGGCCTCAGCGAGAAAGGCACCGAGCTGGGCCGCACGCTCATCATGGACGTGAAAACCAAGAAGCTCTACCCCGAGCAGCTCCAGCTTAACCGCGGCGGCGGCACCTGGCTGCCCGACAACCAGAGCTTTACCTACACGCCCTTCAACAACGCCGACCTGAAGGACATGGCCGCCCGCCAGAACACACGGAGCCTCCTGCACCGGGTGGGCACGCCCCAAAGTCAGGACCAGCCACTTCTCGCCGCTAAGCTCTACCCCAAGCTCGACATCAAGCCCAGCGACTACCCATACGCCGGCATCGACCGGGACACCAAGCTGGCCTACGGTTTTCTGTATTCCGTGGACCGCTACCTCAAGGCCTACTACGCACCCGCCGCGGCCCTCGCTAAGCCCAATGTGCCCTGGCAGCCCCTGTTTAAGCCCACCGAGGAAGTCACCAACTTCGTCTCCGACGAGCGGTACATCTACTTCGTAACGTCCAAGAACACGCCGCGCCAGAAGATTATGCGCATGCCGGCCGCCAAGCCCAGCATGGCCACGGCCGAAGTGCTGGTGCCAGAAGCCGCCGACGAGGCCATCGTGGATGAGCAGCTGAAAACCACCAAAGACGGCCTGTATTTCGTGCGCAGCCGCAACGGGGTAGAGGCTAAACTGTACTTCGTGCCCAAGGGCAGCAAAACCGTGCAGGAGCTGAAGCTGCCGCAGTCGGCGGGCCGCTTGGAACTGGCCGGCAAAACCCTGCAGTCCTCGGAGCTGTGGGTGACCATGGGTGGCTGGACGGCCGACCGCAAGCGGTACCGCTACGACGTGGCCGGCCGCCGCTTTGTGCTGGAGCCGCTTTCGTCGGAGGCGCAGTACCCCGAGTTTAACGATCTGGTGGTAGAGGAAATCATGGTGCCCTCACACGATGGCGTACAGGTGCCCTTGTCCATCGTCTACAAGAAAGGGTTGAAGCGCGACGGGTCGGCGCCCACGCTCATGGTCGGCTACGGCGCTTACTCTGTTTCGATGGAGCCCACATTTATGCCGCCTTTCCTGCTCTGGGCGCAGCAGGGCGGCATTCTGGCCGTGCCGCACGTGCGCGGCGGCGGGGAGCTGGGTGAGGCCTGGCACAAAGCCGGCCAGAAAACGACCAAGCCTAATACCTGGAAAGACCTGATTGCCAGCGCCGAGTACCTCACCAAAAACAACTACACCGCGCCCGGCAAAATAGCCATCAACGGGGGCAGTGCCGGGGGCATCCTCATCGGCCGGGCCATGACGGAGCGCCCCGACCTGTTTGCCGCCGCCATTCCGGAAGTGGGCTGCCTGAACGCCGTGCGCATGGAAAACTCGCCCAACGGCCCCGTAAACACGCCCGAGTTCGGCACCATGACCAAGGAAGACGAAGCCAAGGCGCTGCTGGAAATGGACGCTTACCATCACCTCAAGCCTGGGACCCGGTACCCGGCCACGCTCGTCACGGCCGGCTTCAACGACCCGCGCGTTATTGCTTGGCAGCCGGCCAAGTTTGCCGCCCGCCTGCAGGCCAGCAACGCCGGCGGCAAGCCCGTGCTGTTCTTCACCGACTACGAAGCCGGCCATGGCATGGGCGACTCCCGCCTCAAGCAGTTTGAAAGCATTGCCGACCTGATGAGCTTCGGCCTGTGGCAAACCGGCGCGCCCGGCTTCCAGCCCACGGCTGTGAAGTAAGAGCTAAATACCAGTTAACAAGTAAGAGGTAGATCAGAACGTCATGCTGAGCGAAGTCGAAGCATCTCTACCGCTTCGTTGGATTACCACTGCAATGAAGTGGTAGAGATGCTTCGACTTCGCTCAGCATGACGTTCTATACTTTTCGGGTAGACGTTTAATCAGGTGAAAAACGACCAGGGCAGGCCCGCAAATTACCCGCTGCGCCGGAACATTTCGGCGCATCCACAACGTTTATTCCCTGATGTGCGTACCTTCGCACCCCACCTTTCGGGTGGGTTTCGTTCTTTCTAATCTGGGGCTGACTGGAATTGACAGCTCGTGCAAGTCGCGAGTAAGCGTGTCGGGAGTTGGATGAATCTCCCGCCAAAAAATCCTCCAACCAATAAATGGCGACTATTCGTACGCCATGGCTGCCTAGTCTAGGTACTAAGCACTAGCCATCATCCCGCGTCCGTCTTCCTTTTCACGGACGAGTTCGGGGTGTCGTAAGCATAAGGATAGTCTGGGCGGCGCTGCGACGCCCAGGCGAAACTCAAGCAGATAAGGGTAGCCTATAGGCCTGATGTGCGCCTCGGCTGCTTCGAACAAATCAAGCATAGCTACACACGTAGAAAGCTCGACGCCTTCCTTGTCTGGACCAGGGTTCGAATCCCTGCAGCTCCACCCTAAACCTCGTTTGCCCCTGGCAGACGAGGTTTTTTTGTTTTATGAGGTCGCCAGTCCACCACAGCTTTACTATCCCGCCGCACCCCACGTGCTTTCCTGAAAAAGACGCTGGGTAAATCAACGGGGGCAAAGTACCTTAGCCCTCATCTTTCCCTGAAGCAGGCGTGCAGGCCCCGATAAGGCGGTGTGTAAGCCTCTCTTCAAATTTCATCTACCAGATTGGTTTATTCTTACCGTTAATTACTAATGAAAAGTGCTGATATATTGATGGATAAGTCATTTGCGGCTTGCCAGGAAAAAAGCCTGATGGGGTCCCGATATTGGAAAGCGTGTTGGCTTGTTATCGTACTACTGTTTTCCATGCACTCCGCTCAGGCTACGCACATCGTAGGTGGGGAGCTAGACCTTCGCCATAGCGTTTTTAACTAGGGGCTTAGGAAGCAAAGGATTGTAAAACCTTTGTAACTTCCAATAATGCAGCGAGTTAACCGCTATTATAAGCGCGCAAAAATTTCAGAGGCCAAATTCCGCTATCTGCTGCGCCTGTTTGCCATGGATTTAACGGCCTCGGATACGGTCCGGCTTACCGGTCTTAGCGTGCGCTCAGTTAATTCTCTCTACCTGCGGCTGCGCCACCGCTTGCAGGCCGAATGCCCCGTGCCAGTGGAATTGGCCGGAGCCGTGGAATTAGACGAATCCTACTTCGGCCCGCGACGGGTCCGGGGAAAGCGCGGGCGCGGAGCAGGTGGCAAAACGGTGGTCTTTGGCCTGTTCAGACGGGGTGGGCAAGTCTACACCGAAATCGTCCCCAACTGTCAGGAAAAGACCTTGCAAGCCATTATCAGAGGCAAAATTGACGTTAGCGCCATGGTCAACACGGACGGCTGGCGCGGCTACGACGGCTTAGTCGATGTTGGCTATGATCGGCATTTTCGGGTGCATCATGGGCAGGATGAATTTGTACAGGGCGCCTCGCACATCAACGGTATCGAATCATTCTGGAGCTTCGCCAAAGCCCGTCTTCACCAGTTTCACGGTGTGGCCAAAGACACGTTTGAGCTGCATCTGAAAGAGTGTGCGTTTCGCTTTAATCACCGACATGAAGACCTCTACAAATTCCTGCTTAAATTACTTCGACAGCAACCGCTTTAACCCAGTTTGCTTCCTAAGCCCCTTAACTATTATGAGCTCACACTCAATCTTTACTTTGACGACATCAACGGCAGCCCCGATGCATATGATTATGGGCTGACAGCGGCAATCTATGCCAAACGGACCAATAAGATTGTCCAAAGTGTCGCTTTGCCTCGTACCCAAGACACCTTTGTCGCCTACACCAATCCAGCCTGCGAAGCCTCCTCGCTGCGTACCCGCCACCTTGTCTATAATGCCCAAGTAGAGCTAACGGAAACATACTACGCAGACCCGGCGGGGTATTACGTGGTAGTGGAGCGCTGCTGCCGCAACGGGACCATCAACAACATTGAGGAACCCGGCAACGCTGGCCAGACCTTTTACCTGGAGTTTCCGGCTATTGTGCGCGACGGGGAGCCGTTCTACAACTCCTCACCCCGCGTGTTTCCGCCCCTGAGTGACTACGCCTGCAAAGGAGAGCTGTTCTACTACGACTTCGCCGGCACCGACCCTGACGGCGACTCCCTGGTCTATGAAATGGCCACGCCCCTCAACGGCCATGCTAGCTATGATGACCCAATCCCGCAACTACCTGGCCCAGCGCCGTACTCCCTCATCCACTGGCTGCCCGGCTTCAGCACCGAGCAGCAAATTCCCGGCAACCCCGCTCTGAACATCGACCGGCAGACAGGTCGCCTGCAGGTACGGCCTTCCCAGCTCGGCCTGTTTGTCTTCAGCATCCGCTGCCTGGAGTACCGCGATGGGGTGAAAATCGGGGAAGTGCGCCGCGACTTTCAGCTCAAAGTCATCAGCTGCCCCGACAACCAGAAGCCGCGCCTGACGGCGCGCCTGCCCGGCCAGACGCGCCCCTACGCACCCGGTCGCGACACACTACGCCTGCAGCCGGGCCAGGACCGCTGCGTGCCCCTGCGCTTCACCGACCCCGACGCGGCCTCCCGCCTTACCCTCTCGCTGCACCCGGTCAACTTCACCGGGGGCCTGCCGCCCCTGACCTTGAAGCAGGGCACCGTGCGCACGCCTGGCCAGCCCGACACGTTAGCCTCGCAGCTGTGCTTTGCCGAGTGCATCGACACGCAGGGGAAAGTCTACCTGCTAGATGTGTTGGTGGCCGACAACGGCTGCAGTCTGCCCAAGCGCGACACGGTACGGATTGCCTTTATCGGCACGGGCCCACCCAATGCCCCGCCCACGCTCACGACCACGGCCACACAACCCCTGAAGGTGCGCGCCGGCACCTGGGTCACCTTCGATCTGCTGGCCACTGACCCCGACGGGGATGCTGTGACGCTCACCATGCGGGGCAAGGACTTTGATGCCGACTGGCGCAAGGCTGAGCTAACCCAGACGCCGGGGAAGGGGCAAGTGAAAGGCACTTTCCGCTGGCAGGTGCCTTGCCCGGAACGCTACTACAAAAAATACGCGTTTATCTTCGAGGCTACCACTACATACTGCGACCGGCCGGAAACAGCCCGCGTCGAGGTGGTTATCGACATTGATGAGAGCAACGTGCCGCCAAAGGTGATGACCACGGCGCCCACCACCCGCCCAATAATAGTGCACCCGGGGCAGCTACTTTCGTTCCAAATGGTGGGCACGGATGCTGACCAGGACACGGTTGATCTGGGGGTAAGCGTCAGAGGGTACCCCGCCAGCTCCTTGGGAGCTGAATTGCTCTGGGAGCGGCGGCCGGGCCGTAGTGAAGGCACTTTCAACTGGCTGGTACCCTGTATTGAGCAGGATAGTATCCTGTATAACTTCGTGCCTTATGCTAGCTCGCTCTTCTGCAACTATGCTCCCTATGACACGGTTAGCGTACCGGTGCTGGTCATCCGGAACAATGCGCCCCCGGTGCTGACGGCTACGGCGGGCCCGGAGCCGTTGCGGGTTCGCCCCGGTCAGCTGCTTTCCTTCGATCTGCTGGCCGTTGACCCCGATAGCAACGCCGTCACGCTCACCTGGTCCGGCCAGGGCTTTTCGCCTGATGAGGTAGGCGCGCAACTCACGCAGCAGGCCCATGGCGCGCAGCAGCAGGGCCGCTTTAGCTGGCAGGTGCCCTGCCCGGTGGCCGGCAAGTCCTTGTACGAATTCGAATTCACGGCCACCGACGTGCCATGCGGAGAGGTGAAAACGGCGGGTCTGCGCGTGCCCGTGCAGATTGAGGATACCAATAGCCCGCCTGCCCTTTCCTCCTCCTTGTTTGCGGCGGCCCCGGCCCCGCTGCTGCTCCGGCAGCTGCCCGGCACCACGCTGGAAGCTACCCTCACGGGGCTGGACCTGGACCAGGACCAGCTCACGCTCACCGCCCGCGGGGTAGGCTTCGACCTGGCCACAGCCGGTATGCACTTCACGGCCCAGAATGGCGCCGGGCAAGCCGCAGGCACTTTCCGCTGGGACGCGCGCTGCGCCGAGGCTTTCCCGGAGGGGTATGAGGTGGTCTTTGAGGTGCAGGAAGCCGGGTGCCAGCCGCAGCCGCGGCAGCAAACGGTGCGCTTCGTGGTAGCAGACCCCGAGCCGCAGGCGTTTGTGCCGCCCAACATCTTCACGCCCAACCACGACGGGCAGAATGAGGTGTTCACGCTGCCCATGCTGCCGGCCGATATCTGCGCCCAGCGCTTTGCCTCCATCAAGGTGTTCAACCGCTGGGGCAAGCAGGTGTACGCCTCCACCGACCGGGGCTTTGCCTGGAACGGCGGGGGCCTGCCCGGCGGGGTATATTTTTACCTGATTGACTTCGTCAACCGGCCCCAGTTCAAAGGCTATGTTACTATTGCCTATTAAAGCAGTCAATAAGAACTGACAGGCTTCCGCGGACAAATCAACTCGCAGCCATTGGGAAGCTTGAGGTTCCGGCGCAGAACATCCGGCCCTAGCTACCCCCGCGCTGGCTTCGCCTCAATAGCCGGTTCCGGTACTACCTGGCCTTCGCCGGTAGAGGGAATCAGCAGGCGGAACAGGGTGCCGGCCTGGTTGAGGTAGTGTGTCTGGCCGCCCAACTGCTCACTCAGCAGAAGAATAAGCCGCTGGCCGAAAGAGGTAGTGGACTGGCCCGCAGTTTCGGGGGCAATGCCGGGGCCGTTGTCCTGTACTTCCAGGAGCAGCTTACCGGTGTCCTGTTGCTGGCCCAGGTGGATGCGCAGGGCTGGCTGCGTAGCCAGCGGCAGGGCGTGCTTGAAGGCGTTGGTCAGCAGCTCGTTCAAGATCAAACCCAGCGGCACGGCTACATCCACCTCCAGTCGGGTCTGGCTGATGGTCACTGTCAGATCCAGGGATTCGGGCGTGTAGCCGTAGGTAGTCATCAGGCTGTCGGTGAGGTCGGCCACGTAGCGCGGCATGTCCACGGTCGTCACGTCCTCGGTCTGGTAGAGGCGCTGATGCACCAGGGCCATGGCTTCTACCCGCTGCTGGCCTTCCTGCACGGCCTGCACGGCGCTTTCGTCGGTGAGGCGTTTGGCCTGCAGCCGCAGCAGGCTGGAGACGATGGCCAGGTTGTTCTTGACGCGGTGGTGCAGCTCCTGCATCAGCACCGTCAGCCGGCTGGCTTGCTCCGTAATGCGCTGACTGTTCTCCAGAACGGTGCGGTTGGTGGCGTGGAGCTTGGCATTGGTGCGCCGGATGATGCGGTACTGCCACACGGCCACCCCACACAGCAGGGCCAGCGCCCCCGCCCCCAAAGCCAGGGCCCCCAGCTGCCGCTGCTGCCGCACATTATCCTCCGCCAGGCGCGCAATGCGGGCTTCCTGCTTTTCGGCGGCGTAGGCAGCTTCCACGCCGGCTACGGCGCGGGCTACTTCGCCGTTCATCAGAGAGTCGTTGCGGGTTTTATACTCATCGAGCAGCTCCACTGCCTGCTCGTAGCGGGCGGCGGCGCGGTAAGCCAGGTACGCGGCCTGCAGGGAGTTGACCAGACGGTGCGGGTCGCCGATGGCGCGGCCCAGCGCCAGGGCCGAGTCGCCCAGCTCCACGGCGCGGGTCAGGCGGCCCTGCTTGCGGTAGGCCCAGCTCAGGTTGCGGTAGGCGTGTTCCTGCCCGTTGCGGTTGTGCTGGGCGCGGTACAGTGGAATGGCCCGCCGGAAGAACCCGATAGCTTCATCCAGACTCTCGCCGTTGTCCATCAGAAACTGGCCGTAGTTGGCGTAGCAGACCGGCAGAGTGGTAGGCTGAAACGGATGCTGCTGGGCCACGCGCATAGCCCGCAGGTAGCAGACCTTGGCCGAATCGAGCTGGCCCAGGTCGCGGTAGATGATGCCCTGCACCAGGTAGGCGCTGCTCAGCTCCCGGTAGTGCGGGCCCTGCGCGGCCACCGCTGCGGCCCGCAGCGCCAGTTGCAGGCCTTTGCGGGTGAGCTGCTGCACCTGCTGTCCGTCGGCCATGCGCTTGTAGTTCTGCGCCAGCAGCGTGTAGGCCGCAGCCTGCCCATCGAGCCGGTGCTGGGCTTCGAAGCGGGTGAGGGCCTGCTGGCCGTAGTAGAGGCTGGAGTCGAACTGCGTTTGGTTGCGCAGCGCGCAGCCCAGCAGGTAGTAGCCCTGGGCCTCCCCGTAGGCATAGCGCAGCTGCTGCGACTGGCGAATGATGGCCCGTCCGTTGCGCGCCGCCGAGTCGACGCTCGTCAGCAGCTGCCGCTCGGTTTGCCGGCACAGCCGCCGCAGCTGGCTGGTATCCGGGGGCGCAGGCTGCGCCAGCACGGCAGTTTCCGCACCCCAGCTAAGGCAAAACAACAAGAGGAACAGGCGCATGGGCAAGGCAGACAAAGGCAGACGCGGCCCCGGCCGCTAAGGCCGGAAGTCAACAAGGTAAAATACAATTGCCAGGATTGCGTGGCTGCCGCTGCTAACGTCGTTAGGTGGGTGGTGAACAACCCGTTTTGGTACGTCAGGCGCCGACTTACCGAAAATGGAAATGCTGCAGGAATGCCTCCTTATACTGGCGGCCTAGTGGCACCGCCTGGCCAGCCACAGTGGCTTCCGTCTCGCTGAACGCCTCCACCCGCTGAATATTGACGGCGTAGGAGCGGTGGATACGCACCAGCTGGACAAAGTGCAGCCGCTCCAGCACCGCGCCCAGCGACAGGCGTAGCGCGTACTTGCGGGTGGGCGTTACGAGGGTAGTATAGGTGTTGTCGGCGGCCAGCAGCAGAATATCGGCCAGGGGCACGCGCACAAACTGGTAGTTGTGCTTGATGAAAACATGGTCGTCGAGCTGCAGAATCGACTCGCGTGAAAGAGTTTCGCGGTCGGGAAGCGGGGCGCTTTCCGCAGCAGGCGCGGGCGCCACCTGCCGGGCAAACGTATGGAAAGCTACCTCAATGGCGGCGCGCAGCCCGGCCGTGGTAGCGGGCTTGGTGAGGTAAGCCGCCGGCGTAGTGGTCAGGGCGCGGTCCAGGGTATCTTTATCGGCCATGGCGGTGAGGTAGATGACCGGCACGGGCCGCTCCGCCAGCAGGCGCCGGGCGGTTTCGATACCATCCCAGGGCCCCTGAATATGAATATCACAGAGCAGGATATCGATGCGGTGCTGCCCGAACAGCTCCAGGGCGCGGGGGCCGTTGCGGGCCGGGCCCACCACGGCGTAGCCCTCAGCCTCCAGCGTGTCGCATAAGTCCAGGGCCAGCACAGCTTCATCTTCCACGAGCAGAATCTGGATGCGGGTATCGGAGGACATGGCGGCGAGGAAAAGCAAAGAAGCTGGGTGCAACTCAGCGGAGGCTAAGTTCACTTGCCGGGCCCACATCACCAAACCGCCAACCGCGTCGGGGCCGGCCTTTGCACAAATTCCTACCTTCGCCTCCCCATCCACCCAACCCACCCACCCATGAATCTTCCCAAGGAAGCGGCCGAAATCAACGGCCACCAACTCCGGCCCGAGAGCCTGATGATGAGCTACGGCTACACCCCGGCCTGGAGCGAAGGCGCCATCAAGCCGCCTATTTTCCAGACGTCCACCTTCGTTTTCAAGAGCGCCGAGGAAGGCAAAGCCTTCTTTGAGCTGGCCTACGGGCTGCGCCAGCAGGGCCCCGACGAAGAAATGGGCCTGATTTATTCCCGCCTCAACAACCCCAGCCTCGAAATCCTGGAGCACCGCCTCACCTTGTGGGACGGAGCCGAGGAAGCCGCCTCGTTTGCCTCGGGCATGGCCGCCATCAGCACCACGCTGCTGGCCCTGCTGCAGCCCGGCGACGTAGTGCTGCACTCCGAGCCCGTGTACGGCGGCACCGATTTCTTCCTGAAAAATGTGCTGCCCCGCTTTGGCATCACGTCCGTGGGCTTCGAGCCGACGATTACGGAAGAGGCGCTGTCGGCGAAAGTGGCTGAAATCACCCAGGGCCGCCTGGCTATGATTTACGTGGAAACGCCCGCCAACCCCACCAACCATCTGGTTGACCTGCAGGCCTGCGCCAACGTTGCCCGCCGCCACGGCGCTGCCGACAAGCCCGTTCGGGTAGTAGTCGATAATACGTTTCTGGGGCCGGTGTTTCAGCACCCGCTGCACCACGGCGCCGATGTGGTGCTATACTCAGCCACCAAGTTCCTGGGCGGCCACTCCGACCTTATTGCCGGCGCAGTCCTGGCCAGCAAGCCACTGATGAAGGAAATCAAGGCCATGCGCACCTTTATGGGCACCATGTGCGACCCCAACACCGGGTGGATGCTCATGCGCAGCCTCGAAACCCTGAAGCTGCGCATGGAGCGCGCCGCCCAGAGCGCCCAGGTGGTGGCCGACTGGCTGCGCGAGCATCCGCAGGTGGAGCGCACCTACTACCTTACCCACCTGGAGCACGACCCGCGCCAGCAGGCCATTTTCGAGCAGCAGTGCCTCTCGCCAGGCTCCATGATTTCGTTTGACATCCGGGGCGGCGAGGCCGAGGCCTTCCAGTTTCTCAACCGCCTCAAGCTTATCAAGCTGGCCGTGAGTTTGGGCGGTACCGAAAGCCTGGCCGAGCACCCCGCCACCATGACGCACTCCGACATCATGCCCGAGGTGCAGCGCGAAATGGGCATCACCGCCCAGATGATTCGCTTGAGCATCGGTGTGGAAGACCCACAGGACCTCATGGCCGACCTCACCCAGGCCTTCGAAGCGGCCGCCGCGGCCGTGCCCCAGGAGCACGACGCGTTTGCCATGTACATCTAGCGCGTCCCTAAGTAGGGGCGGGGCTTGCCCCCGCCCGTCAGTGAACGATGGATAGCCGGAGTCGTTCAACGCCGGGCGGGGACAAGCCCCGCCCCTACTTTCCGAAAGCTTGTCAAGACTAGCCCCGAGGCGCTTTCAGGGCTGTAAAAACCAGGCAGGAATTGTATCGGCTACCTTCCGTAAATCAAAAAGCCCTTCCCGATTACCTGGGAGGGGCTTTTTGTTGACTGTTGACGACGCTTACTGCGTGGGCTGATTTTCCAGCTCGCCGCCCAGGCGCAGCAGCTGAGTACTCAGCTCCGAGAGGTTGGGGGCGTGGGTGAGTGGAGCGGTTTTGCTGAGGTCGTTGGTTTGGCTGCCCAGCATACTCAGGCTGCGGCCGATAGCGGCCCCATCCAGGGGCTTGGCCGTGAGTAAGGACTGCAGGTTGCCGATTTCGCGGGCCACGTCCTGCAGTTCGGGCTGGCCGCTTTGCAGAAACTGCTGTTGCCAAGCTTCGGTGGCGTCCATTGCGCTGCTCAGGGGTACGTTGGTAAGGCCCGATTGTAGGGCCTGCAGGGTGGTGGCCAGGAGCTCGGCCGTGGTGGGAGAGGTTGCCATGAATGAAAGTAAACGTTAAATAGAAACGGTAGAGGAGGCTGCGCGCACCAGCAAGCCTACGTCGTGCATGATGGCACAGGCGCGGTTGGCGCTGGCTTCCTTGTCCTTGATTTCGAGCATGATGTCGGCATCGTGGCCATGCAGGTGGGTGAGAAACTCCCGAAACAGCTCCTCGTCCAGCGAAGCCGTGTGCTTGCCCTTCCGCTCGCCTACCGACTGCGCGCTGTAGTCCATCATGGGTACGCCGTCGCGCTGGGGGTGCCAGGTACTGAAGGCCAGCGCCAGGGCTTCGGCCATCGGCTCGCCGTGGTTGAGGCACTCGTGGTGCAGGTTGTCGAAGAGAATGGGCACGCCTACGGCCTCGTGCAGGCGCAGGCAGCTGCGGAGGCTGTACAGCCGGTCGTCGTTTTCGACCACCAGGCGGGCTTTCACGGCCTCGGGCAGGGTGTGGTAGGTGGCAATCCAGCGCGTGAGGGCCGATTCCATGTCGCCATACAGTCCGCCGGCGTGGATCTGCAGCTTCATGGTGGAGTCGAGGCCCATCAGATCCAGCACCGAGCCCTGGTACACCAGTTCCTGTACGCTGCGCTCCACAATGCCGGGGTCGGGCGAGTTCAGCACCACAAACTGGTCGGGGTGGAAGGACACGCGCAGTTTGTTGGCCTTGATGTAGTTACCCACGCTTTTCAGCTCCGCCGCGAAGTGCGTTTGCCAGGGAAAGGTATTGATGGGGTGGGAGCCGAAGGGCACGATGCCCGAGCCCATCCGAAAAAACAGCAGCCCGTGGCTTACATTATACTCCAGAATGCGCTGCAGGCAGGCTAAGTTGTTGCTGACGGCCTGCACCAGCCGCTCCTCCGAGTAGGAAGCCAGCCGGAAAGTAGACGTCGAAGTACACGTCAACGACTCGTTGACGCAGGGATACCCAATTTTCATCTTGGGCTATACGGGGAAAAGGTGAAATGGTGAGATAGTGAAGTGATGAGTTTGAAAACGTGTCATTGCGAGCAAAGCGAAGCAATCCGTCCTGTACAATACGAGCCCCGTTCTTCTACCAGAAAGCCCTTATCTGTTGCATACGGGTAAGGGCTTTTCACATTAGAGGGCTTTGGGCGCTGTTCAGGACGGATTGCTTCGCTTTGCTCGCAATGACTGCGGCACTCACCATCTCACCATTCACTCCACCTCGTAGCCGGTGTTTTCCTTGAAGTTGCGGTTGTACTTCAGGCGGGCACGGCGGCTTTTGGCGGCGTCCGCCGCGGCTTTTTCGGCGGCCCGGATTTCCTCCATCTTGCGCCGCTCCTTGCCCTCGCGCGAAAACTGGTCGTAGAGCAAGCTTACGGGGCTTTGCAGGGTGGGGGTGGGCGGCTTGGGCGCGGCCGAATCGACGGGGAAGAGAGGCTTGGGCGCGGGCGGGCGCTTTACGGCGCTGGTGGGCGCGGTGCTGGGCCGCTTGATGTTGCGCAGGGCCCGGTTGATGGTGGCATCGTTGGGCCGGCCGCTGCGCACCTGCACCTCGCGCAGCAGCACACTGTCGCGCACCAGCTTGATCTGAACAATGAGCTGCGAAAGGCCCGAGCCGCCCAGCGGCAGCCGCTGCGGCTTGAAGCCCACTGCCCGAAACACGAGGGTATCGGTGCGGTCTACGAAGATGCTGAAGTCACCTTCTTCGTTGGCCACCACGCCCTGGCGGGTGCGCTGCACCACCACCGAAGCGCCCGGAATAGGCTTACGCGTGGCGGCTTCCTCCACCGACCCCGTTACGCGTACCTGCGCTGCAGCCCGCTGCCCGGCCAGCAGCAAGGGCAGCAGGCAGAGCAAAACACGCAGCACAACGGGTAGCAAACGAAACGACATCACCTACAAAGCTAATACAAGACCACCACGACCACCTGATGAAAACCGGCCAGCGCCCGGGTTTCATCGACCAAGCCGCTGGCAAGGGAGGCAAAAAAAGCCCCCGCCGTTGCACGACAGGGGCTTTGCGAAAGCAAGTATCCGGCCAGACGGACCGGGCGCTGCTTACTTGATAACGGTTTTGTCGCCGTCTTCGGGCTTGTCCTTCACGGTGCCGTCGTCGGCGTCCATTTTGGTTTTATTGCCTTCAGCATCTTTGATTTTCACGTCGCCGTCGCTTTTCACCTTCACCTTCGAGCCATCGTCATACTTGGTTTTCGAGCTGGCTTCCATGCTGGCATCCGACGAAGCGGATGCATCAGCCGACATGCTGGCATCGTCCATGTAGTTGGTGTCGTAGTAGCTCAAGCGGTCGGTTTCGTACTGCGTGTACATGGCCGGATCCACGAATACCTGCTTCATTTCCATGTCCGACTCGCTGTATACGTTGCGCATATCAGCGGCCATACCGGTGGTATCGGTGGCGTACTTATTGGCCAGCTCGCTCATGCGCATACCGCGGTTCACATACACGGTGCGCACTTTGGTGCGCATGGCTTCATCGAGCTTCATTTTGGCTGCCATATCGGCCGCAATACGGTCGGCACGGCTTTCCACGGCCTCTTTGGTATACATAGCCGGCGACATGGTCGTCGTAGTGGTAGTCGTGGTGGTCGTCATGCCGTCACCAGCATTGGTGGTAGCAGTATCGGTCGTTTTTTCCTGCGAACAGGCTCCCATCGTCAGCGCCACGGCGCACGAGAGGAAAAGCATGGTCTTTTTCATGAGAGAAGGAGAGTTTGGTGGGAGGGGAGAGGGAGAGAAGGGAAAGATGGGTGCCTATACGGTAGGGTTTGCGGCACGGTTACTCCGGGCCCGTAGCTCAACAGCAAAAACGCCACTGATCTGAAAACCAGTGGCGTTTCGCGGGGCAAGAAAAAGGGGGTTTAAGCGCGCTTCAACTCGAATACGGTGATTTCGGGCAGGAAGCCCACGCGGCCGTGGTAGCCAATAAAGCCCAGGCCGGCATTTACGTAGAGGTATTGCTTGCCGCGCTGGTAGAGGCCAGCCCACTGCTTGTAGGCATACTGCACGGGGCTCCACTTCAGAAACGACAGGTTGAGGCCGAACTGCATGCCGTGGGTGTGGCCCGAGAGCGTGAGGTCGATATCGGGGTACTCGTGCACCTGCCCGTCCCAGTGCGAGGGGTCGTGGGAAAGCAGGATTTTGAAGGGTGCGTCGCCGGAAGTGGCGTGGGCTTTGGCCAGGTTGCCGTACTTGGGAAAGCGCATCTGAGCCCCCCAGTTTTCTACCCCAATGATGGAAATTTTTTCGCCGTTGCGCTCCAGCGTGTGGCTTTCATCGAGCAGCAGACGCCAGCCAATGTTGGCGTGGTTCTGCTTGAGGCGGTTCAGGTTGGCCGTTTTTTCTGCGGGGCTGGGCCATTCCACGTAGTCGGCGTAGTCGTGGTTGCCAAGAACGGAGAAGATGGGCAGCTTGGATTGGATGCCCGCCAGCGTGTCGATGTGCTCTTCTACCTCCGTGGCCAGGTTGTTTACTAGGTCGCCGGTCATCACCACCAGATCAGCCTGCTGCTGGTTGATGAGGGCCACGGCGCGCTGCAGGGGCTCTTTGGAGTGAAAGGAGCCCGTGTGCAGGTCGGAAATCTGCAGCAGCTTGAACCCGTCAAAGGAGGCCGGCAGGTTAGGGAACCGCAGCGTTACGCGCCGTACGGTATAATCGGTGCCGCCCTTCACCATGCCCCAGATAAGCGAGACAAACGGCACGGCCCCGGCCAGCAGCGCAGCTTTGCTCAGAAACTCACTTCGCGAAATAGCCGGGCCGGTGCCGCTGCCGGCCGGCCGGCTTACGGCTTGCCAGGCCCAGCGGCCAAGGCGCACGAGGTCTTCCAGCAGCAGCGGAACGAGCACTACCAGCTTGGCGGCCAGCATAGCCAGCAGCACGCCTCCGAGGTAGGACTTGAAGGATGGATGCTCGCGCCGGTTGCTCATGGCCCAGAAGCCCAGCGCCCACACGGCCACCGTGAGCACCCAGTACCCTATTAGTACTAGGCGCCGGGACGAGGAACCGGGGGCAGGAGCCAGGGCCCGCACGGCTTGAAAACTATACCATTCGGCCGCCACCAGGGCCGCCAGAAAAAAGAGAGAACCAGTAAGTCGAGACATAACAGGAGGCAAAACCGTAGGCGGCGCATTTAGTTCAGCCCCGGCCCGGCAAAAACGAAAGACGAAGATTTTGGCTTTTTACTTTAGATTTCCCCGGGATATAGTATTTTTCACATAGTTATTCCTCTTTCTATCTTACCTCTGCCTGCCCGTGACGCTATCCGAGCTGCTGTCCGACACTTCGCCCCTGCACTACGCGGCGCCTTCTTCCTTCAGCATCAAGGCCTGGGCCGAGGAAGACCGGCCCCGCGAAAAGCTGCTCCAGAAAGGCCGCGCGGCCCTGTCGGATGCTGAGCTGATGGCGATTCTGCTGGGCTCGGGCACGGCCCGGCTGTCGGCCGTGGATGTGGCCAAGCTGGTGCTCAACGCGGTGCAGAATGACCTGAACGCCCTGGCCCGCCTCTCGGTGAAGGAGCTGATGAAGCAGAAAGGCATCGGCGAGGCCAAGGCCATTACCATCATAGCGGCGCTGGAGTTGGGCCGCCGCCGCAAGGAAGCCGACGTGCCGGCCCGGGCCACCATCACCTCCTCGGCCGATATCTACCGCGTCATCCGGCCGCATCTGCAGGATTTGCCCCACGAGGAGTTCTGGGTGGTGCTGCTGAACCGGGCCAACGTGGTGATGCGCACCGTGAGCATCAGCCGCGGCGGGGTGGCCGGCACCGTGGCCGACCCCAAGCTCATCTTCAAGGAAGCCCTGGAGCAGCTGGCGTCGTCCATCATTCTGGTGCACAACCACCCCAGCGGCAACCGCAACCCCTCCGCCGCTGATATAGCCCTCACCCGCAAGCTCAAGGAAGCCGGCCAGTTTCTCGACCTGCCCATTCTCGACCACCTCATCTATACCGACGCCGGCTACTACAGCTTCGCCGACGAAGGCACGTTGTGAGTTGTCCGTTGTCAGAATGTCATGCTGAGCGCAGCCGAAGCATCTCTACCGCTTCGTTGGGGTGGTAAGCAGACGAAGCGGTAGAGATGCTTCGACAAGCTCAGCATGACGGACTTTTATCATCTGATAACTCACAACTGACAATGGGCAACTGACAATTAGCAACGAGCAACTGCCCCCCGGCCGCTACCTTTGTGGCATGCGCATTACCCCCAAATTCTTTATTGGCCTTGGGCTGCTGGTTGTTATCGGCTATTTCCTGGCTGATCTGGTGTTCAACGACCACCAATACGCCCTGCGCCTGCGCAAAGACCGGCAGGAGAAAAACGATGCCTTCCGCCGGGTGGATGGCTCCCCGCTCAGCCAGGAGCAGCGCGACACCTTCGACAGCCTGCGCTATTTTGCGCCCAACAAGGCTTGGCGGCTGGAAGCGCAGCTGGAAACCTTTCCGCGCCGCGACACCGTGCAAATGGCCCTCACCGATGGCAAAGCCGACGCCTACCTGCGCTGGGGCCGGGCCAAGTTCATTTTAGATAAGCAGGAGTACCAACTTACGCTGTTTCTGAAAGCCGACGGCCAGGATTCCACGCTGTTTGTGCCTTTCACCGACAAAACCAATGGCTTCACCACCTACGGGGGCGGCCGCTACCTCGATGCTGCCTTGCCCGCCGCCGATGCCACCGAGCTGGTGCTGGACTTCAATGAGGCCTACAACCCCTACTGCGCCTACAACGACAGCTACGCCTGCCCCGTACCGCCCACCGATAACCGCCTGCTCGTGGCCATTGAGGCCGGCGAAAAAGAGTTTCATAGCCACGATGGCCACGCAGCCGAGTAACGGGCAAATAGTAGGCTACTCGGCCCGCAACGGCCGCAGATCCAGCCGGAAACCGGGTAGCACCGCTTCGCCGCTAAGCTCCTGGTTGTAGCCGCGTATTTCCTCAGCGGGCTGACCAGGGCGGTACACCCAGGCGGTTTCGGTTTCGCAATCCAGCAGGAAGCCCAGTTGCGCCCCGTTGTTCAGCCATTGCTCCATCTTGGCTTGCAGGGTGGTCGTCCGGTCCGAAGGCGACTTTACTTCCACCACGAACTCGGGGCAGACCGGCAGGAATTTGTTGCGCTCCGACACGGGCACCCGCGCCCAGGTAGCGTGGCTAAACCACGAGGCATCGGGGGAAAGGGTGGCCTTATCGGGCAATATGTAGGCTGCCGAAGATTCGCCGACGCGGCCCAACTGGTGTTGTTTGTTCCAGAGCTTGAGTTGAAAGACAACTTCAGCGCTGGCGGCACTCGAAAGGAATCCGGCGGGGGACATAAAAATGATTTCGTGGTCGGAAGTGCGCTCCACGCGCAGGTCGCGGTTGTCCTGGCATAACTGGAAAAACTCCTCGTCGCTGAAGCGGGTGACGAGCGGGCCACGCAGTACAATGGCTTCTTCCGAAATAGCAGGGCGGTTCGACATAGAAAACAGGCGTTGCTGTACCGAAATATACACCGAAACCCCGCGAGTCGGTTCGTTTTCCGGCGCCCGCCCGAATCCGTACCTTTGCCCGAAGTCAGTTGCCGGTTGTGCGTTGTCGGTTGCCAGTTTGTGCTGGTTGTCTGAAACCGTCGGCAGGCACCTGACACTTGGCAACCGGCAACTGAACACCCAATGAAGATATCCTACGACTGGCTTCGCACGCTCATTTCCACTGATAAACCGGCCGACGAAATCGGCCGCCTGCTCACCGGCTCGGGCCTGGAAGTGGAAGGCATTGAGGAGCTGGAAAGCGTGCCGGGCGGCCTGCGTGGCATAGTCCTGGGCACGGTGCTCACCCGCGAAAAGCACCCCGATGCCGACAAGCTGAGTTTAACTACCGTAGACGTAGGCGACGACACCCCGCGCCAGATTGTGTGCGGGGCCCCCAACGTGGCGGCCGGGCAGCGCGTGGTAGTAGCGTTGGAAGGTGCCACGCTTTACCCCACCACCGGGGAGTCGTTCAAAATCAAGAAGTCCAAAATCCGTGGGGCGGCCTCCGAAGGCATGATCTGCGCCGAGGACGAAATCGGCCTGGGCCAGTCGCACGCCGGCATTATGGTGCTGGATACGGACCTGCCCAACGGTACGCCCGCCGCCGAGTACTTCGGCCTGGGCTCCGATTCGGTGTTCGAAATCGGCCTCACGCCCAACCGCGCCGACGCGGCCTCCCACTTCGGGGTGGCCCGGGAACTGCGCGCTTTGCTGCGTCAGCCCTGCCACCTGCCCGATATCAACCACTTCCACGCGCCTGCGGAAGCCTCAAAGCCGGTTAGTGTAACGATTGAAGACGCGGAGGCCAACCCCCGCTACGCCGGATTGCTGCTGGAAGGGGTGCAGGTAGGCCCGTCGCCGGATTGGCTGCAGCGCCGCTTGCGCAGCATCGGCCTCTCGCCCATCAACAATGTGGTGGACGTTACCAACTTCGTGCTGCACGAGCTGGGCCAGCCCCTACACGCCTTCGACGCCGACCAGATTGCCGGAAACCAGGTGTGCGTGAAGCGGGCCGAAGCCGGCGAGAAGTTCACGACCCTGGATGGCACAGAGCGTAGCCTCAAAGCCGAAGACCTCATCATTGCCGACGCCAACGGGGCACCAATGGCGCTGGCCGGCGTATTCGGGGGCAAAACCTCGGGCGTGTCAGACGCCACCACGCGGGTATTTCTGGAAAGCGCCTACTTCGCGCCGGCCGTGGTGCGCAAAACCAGCCAGACCCACCAGCTCAAAACCGACGCTTCCTTCCGCTTCGAGCGAGGCACCGACCCCAACATGGTGCTCATTGCCCTGAAGCGGGCTGCCTTGCTGCTGCAGGAGGTAGCCGGCGCCACCGTGGCCGCGCCCATCGTGGATGAGTACCCCACGCACATCGGCCACACCCAAGTGCGTTTGCGTCTGCCCCGGGTAGAAAAGCTGGTAGGTCAGTTCATTGCTCCGGAGCGCATCCGCCAGATTCTCACCGACCTCGACATCCTCATCAGCGAGGAGCTGACCGACGAAGCTGGCCAAGCCGAGTGGATTCTGTCGGTGCCGCCGCACAAGGTAGATGTGACCCGGGAGGCTGACATCATCGAGGAAATTCTGCGCATCTACGGCTATAATCACGTGGCTTTGCGCCCGCACAACTCCGCCAGCTACCTCGCCCAGTTCCCGAACCCCGAACCCGAAATCATCCGCCAGAATACGGCGCGGCTGCTCAGCGGGCAGGGCTTTTCGGAAATCATTACCAACTCTATCACCAACTCGCTGTACTTCGAGAAAAGCGGAGAAAACAATGAGGCGCTGGTGCGGCTGCTCAACTTCAACAGCGCCGAGCTGAACATCATGCGGCCCACCATGCTGCACAGCGGCCTGGAAGTGGTGCGCCACAACGTGAACCGCCGCCAGCGCGACCTGAAGCTCTACGAGTTCGGTAAAACCTACCGCCGCAAAGCCGACGGTCAGTACGAGGAGCAGAACAAGCTGGTCATTTACCTCACCGGCAACACGGCCGCCGAAACCTGGCAGCAGAAGTCGGACAAGGCTACCTACCATCAGCTGGCTGGCGCGGTGCAGCAGGTGCTGGCCTCGTTGGGATTTGCGCAGCCTGCTTCGCAGCCGGTGCAGCACCCTTACCTGGCCGGGGGGCTCACGCTGCTGGCCCAGAACCAGCCGGTGGCCCAGCTGGGAGCGGTGTCATCGGCCGTGCTCAAGCAGCTGGATGTGTCGCAGCCGGTGTGGTATGCCGAGCTGGACTGGGACTGGCTGATGCGCAAGTACAAGAACGCGCTGGTAGCCCGCGAGCTGCCCAAGTTCCCGGAAGTGCGCCGCGACCTGAGTTTGGTAGTCGATAAGATGATTACTTTCGACCAGCTTCAGCAGATTGCCCGCCGCACCGAGAAAAAGCTCCTGCAGCAGGTGAACGTGTTCGATGTGTACGAGGGCGACAACCTGGGTGCGGGCAAGAAGAGCTACTCCGTGAGCTTCCTGCTTCAGGACCCTACCCAAACCCTCACCGACCAGGCCATCGACCAGGTGATGACGCGGCTGATCCAGCAGTTCGAGCAGCAGGCCGGGGCGCTGATTCGTAAATAAGTTTCTGGTTTCTGGTTGCTTGTTTCTAGTTTAGATGCCCGGGTTGTGCCGTTCAGCTGCTGGTTGCTGCCTCACCCCGCCGTCTTCAAGCGTGTAAAGCCGAGTATTGACCAGAAACTAGCAACCAGAAACCAGAAACTCTTTTATAAAATGGCCTCAACCCAGCAGCTTGCTCAACTTGACCGCCTGGAGCGGCAGGTAACCACCTTAGTGGCTGCCTATCAGCAGTTGCGCGAGGAGCTGGCCGATGCCCAAACCACCATTCAGCACCTGCGCGCCGACGTGCGCGACCGGGAGCGGCAACTCAAGGATTTCCAGAATCAGGAGAATATCACTAAACTTGTCAATACCATAGCAGGAGAACCTGCCAACGTCAACGAGCTAAAACTTCGCCTCAACGAATACATCCGCGAAATAGATAAGTGCCTTGCCTATTTGAGGGAGTAACCACCATCCAATCCTGCCCGCCTGCTGATGTCCGAGCTTTCCATCAAAATCCGCCTTGCCGACCGTGACTACCCCATGCGGGTAGCTGCCCAGGACGAGGAGCGTCTGCGCCTGGCCGGGCGCATGCTCAACGAGCGGCTGCGCGAGTTCCGGGACCAGTACGGCATCCAGGACAAGCAGGACTTGCTGGCCATGCTGGCCCTGGCCACCATGGCCGACCGCCTGAAAGTGGGTAAGGAGAAGGACGGTACCGACGCAGCCCTGACCGAGCGCATCGCGCGCCTGGACGAGCTGTTGTCGGGGGTAGTACTCGGGTAGCGGCGTAGCCGCGTACGTTTAGGGCCCGGCTGGGGGGCGGAGCAAGCGGCTCTGCCATCCGGCCTTCAGTGGTTCCGCAGTTCTCTGCTATGGGTGTACTCACCTTTTCCAACCCCCCATAGCTCATGTCCGACACTCTTTATATCGTCTTAGCCGTAGCCGCCCTTATGGTCGGCTTTGTGCTGGGGCGCCTGCAGGCCGGCAAGGCCCGGCAGGACCACGAAGCCGACGCCAAAACCCGCGCCCAGCAGCTGCTAACCGAGGCCGAACAGCAGGCCAACCGCATCCGCGACGAGCGGATTCAGCAATCCAAAGACAAGTTCCGCACCCTTAAGCAGGAGTTTGAGCAGGAAAGCCGCCGCCAAAAGCTGGCCCTCGACCAGGAACTCACCGAGCGCCGGGCCACCGTAGTGGAGCAGGAGCAAAGTATCAAGCAGCTCACCCAGACCACCCAGAAGCAACTCGAGCAGATTCAGCGCAAGGAAAAAGAGCTGGATGCCACCCGCGAAAAGATTGAAACCCAGGCCCAGCAGCAGCGCGAGCGGCTGGAGGCTCAGGAAGAAAAACGCAGAAGCGTGCTCGAAAATCAGCTGGCGAAGCTGGAGCAGCGCGAGCGGGAAGTGGAAGACGAGCTCGAAACCACCCGCCAGGACCTCGGTGAAAAGCAGCGCCAGGTGCAGCAGCAGCTCGAAACCATTTCAGGCCTCACCGCCTCCGAAGCCCGCGAGCAGCTGGTTGAGAGCCTCAAAAACGAAGCGCAGATTCAGGCCAGCTCCTACATCAAGGACGTGGTGGCCCAGGCCAAGCTCACGGCCACCAAAGACGCTAAGAAGGTGGTGCTCGAAACCATCCAGCGCACCGCCGCCGAGCACGCCATCGAGAACTGCGTGAGCATCTTCAACATCGAAAGTGACGATGTGAAGGGCAAAATCATTGGCCGCGAAGGCCGCAACATCCGCGCCCTCGAAGCCGCTACCGGCGTCGAAATCATCGTGGACGACACGCCCGAGGCCATTATCATCTCCGGCTTCGACCCGGTGCGCCGTGAGGTGGCCCGCCTTTCCCTGCACTTGCTGGTGAAGGACGGCCGCATTCACCCGGCCCGCATCGAGGAAATTGTAGCTAAAACCCGCAAGAACATCGACGAGGAAATCGTGGAAATCGGGGAGAAAACCATCATCGACCTCGGCATTCACGGCCTGCACCCCGAGCTCATCAAGATGGTGGGCCGCATGCGCTTCCGCTCTTCCTACGGCCAGAACCTGCTCCAGCACTCCCGCGAAGTAGCTAACCTCTGCGCCACCATGGCTGCCGAACTGGGCCTGAACGTGAAGCACGCCAAGCGCGCCGGCCTGTTGCACGACATCGGCAAGGTGAGCACCGAGGAGCCCGAGCTGCCCCACGCCATCCTGGGTATGGAAATGGCCAAGAAGTACAAGGAGCACCCCGATGTGGTCAACGCCATCGGTGCCCACCACGACGAAATCGAGATGACGGCCATGATTTCGCCCCTCGTGCAGGCCTGCGACGCCATCAGTGGCTCCCGCCCCGGCGCCCGCCGCGAGATGATGGAAAGCTACATCAAGCGCCTCAAGCAGCTGGAAGAAACGGCCGTGGGCTTCGACGGCGTGCTGCAGTGCTATGCCATCCAGGCCGGCCGTGAGCTGCGCGTGATGGTAAACGCCGACAACGTAACCGACGACCGCGCCCAGGAGCTGAGCTACGAAATTTCCCAGAAAATCGAAAAGGAAATGCAGTACCCCGGCCAGATCAAAATCACCGTCATCCGCGAAATGCGCGCCGTATCCTACGCCAAGTAGGGGAGAAATAGCAGTACCCAAACCGCCCGCCGCGACGAGAGTTGCGGCGGGCGTTTCTGTTTTGGTGACTGGCGCGAGCTTAGCGGAGCGTAACTCGTGCCGCATCATGCCGGGAGGCTGTGCCTCCCGGCACCATACTACCCAAACGACGCGGTTCCGGCTTGCCGCGTTGCGGCAGTGGAGGTACAACCTCCACGCCATAGCCGGGCACGAATTACGCTCCGCTAAAATCGCGCCGGGGCAAAGCCAAAACCCCCGCCGCAACAAGCGTTGCGGTGGGGGTTTCTGCGAAGCGGGGCGTACCAGGCGCAGCTGCGCGGCCTACTCCTTGGGCTTGTACAAGTCAAACCGCAGGTCGTAGGTGAAGCTGGAGGCGTGTAGCCGGGGGAAAAACAGCGTGGGCGCCCCGTTGTGCAGGATGGTGCGCTTGGTGATGCTGGTCAGCGTCCGGCTGAAGTTCACATCGGCGTGCAGGCGCCCGAGCGTGAGGCCCCCGCCCAGCTTGAACCCAGCCACGAAGGGCGAGATGCCGTGCTCAATATCGTAGAAAATGTAGCGGTTGGGCCGCTGGCTGGGCACTTGGTCCACGTCCGGGTCGGGGAGGCGGTACCAGCCGAACAGGCCGGTATGCAGCTGCCAGTACTTGAACTGCTTCACCACCAAGGGTGCCACTTCCAGCCGCTTATAGGCCGGCACCCTACTGGATTGAATCCAATTGGCGTCGTCTACCGTCAGGTCCACATCGGGGTTCCAGGCACTCATCTGGAGGCGGTGGTTAATGTAGGAAACCTCCGGCCGTAACTGTAAGCCATGCGGAAGATGAAAAGTGGTGTAGGCACCCACCCGAATGTTGTCACTGTCCGTGCTGCCAATGTACACGGGAAACCGGCCTACCAGTTGCAGCCGCGTGTCTACCTTGAGCGTGGTGTAGCCGGCTATCAGGCCGATTGGACCCAGCTTCGATTGCGCCTGCGCCGCTTTGGCTCCCAGCAAGCCCAGCAGCGGTAAGAATAGTTTCATCGTGTGTATCCCAGGTAAGAGTAAGTACAGCAGCCAATAGAGCCGGCCATCCCGCAAACCTACGCCATACATCGGCACTTTAACAGGCAGATCCCGGCGCCGTTGTGACATTATAGAAGCGGCATGCTTCCGTCGGTTCACCCCCTGCCGTCCTGTCGCCCCTCGCCGTCGCTCGGCTATGCCGAGTGACATCTACGCCTGAGGGGCTATGCCCCGAATCCGCCCGCGCCGTTTGCCCAGCCGGTGCAGGAGCGCGCAGCACAGCGGCTTGGATGTAGTCGTCACTTAACAAAGCCGAGCGGCGGTAGGAGCAAAACACGCATGTCAGCAAGCCCCACAGCCTCCTACGGCAGCTGCGAAGCCAGGTACCACACAAACAGCAGGGAAAGCCCCAGCGCCGACAACCGCAGCAACAGCCTCGTGCTGCCCGCCAGCGTAGGAGTGGGCACCGCCGAGTGAGCCTGCAGCAGCAGGGCCACCACCCGTACTCGTTCCGTCCAGAGCAAAAACACCAGCCCCACCGTCAGCACCACCGACTGCAGCAGCGCCCCTGCATTCAGGTGGTAGAACACGTTTATCAAGACCAGATTGCCCATTACCGCCAGCAACAGAAACACCCCCAGCAACAGCGTCCGCCGAAACAGCAGCAGCCCGGCGCCCACAATCTGCAGCCCGGCTATAATCAGCCCAAACGCCTCCGAATACCCGAAGTAGTACCACGTCAGCCACTCCCCCGACTGCTGGTTCATGGGCTGCGCGGCTATTTCCGTCGGCACCACAAACTGCAGGCCAAAGAGCTTCTTCCAGCCAAAGCTGGCAATATTGAAGGCCAAGCCATAGCGGATAACCCCGTATAGCCAGCCATACACCTGCTCCGAGTTGATGCGCTGCCGCCGCTCCAGCCCCTGCCACACCACCGGAAAAACCACCGCCACCAGCAAAGCCGCACCCACCAACGAAAATACCACCACCGGCGGAAACCACGCCAGACTGCCGCTATTACCCAGCACCAGCAGCAGCGCCGCTACAACTAGTCCCGCTACCAGGCAGGTAGCAAGTTTTTGAAGGAAAGAGGTGCTCGGCATACAGCGAAGGGTAGTAGTTGGGTAGTTAAAAGCACTGGTTTCTCAATCGTTGAAAAAGAAGGCACCGCGTAGCCCAAGGGTGGGCAAAACGATAAGTGTGCTCGACGTGCACTTTCCTCGCCAACGAAAAAGCACATTTACCACCGACAGACGGGCCGCGCCTTTCCCTACTGACCTGGGTTTTCGCCTGGCAGTTGCCCAACTCGCTCTTTATTATTCCTTTTCTGCTTTCAGGAGTAACTCAGCCCCGCACCAGCTTCGCAAACAGGTTGTTCAGCGCCTCTGCCCAAGTGGGGTGCGCAAACACCGTGTCTTGCAGCTGCTCGCACGTGAGCCGGCCCGCCATGGCCAGCTGAATCATTGACATGATTTCTCCGCCCTGCGCACTGAAAATGGCCGCCCCGATGATGCGCCGACGGTCGTCCACCAGCACCTTCATAAAACCTGCCGTGTGTCCCGTTTGCAGGGCTCGGCCCACTACTCGCACCGGCATGGAGGCCACATGGTACGGAATCTTCTGGTGGCGCGCCTGTTGCTCCGAGAGGCCGATGCGCCCCAGCTGCGGCTCCGTAAACACTACATAGGGCAGAGGCCGCGCCTTGGCCGAGCGACGCTTGCCGTGCAGCAGCGCGTCGCGCAACACCCGGTAGTCGTCGTAGGCTAGGTGCGTAAACTGCGGCCCCGGGTGCACGTCGCCCAGCGCGTACACCCCGCGCACGTTTGTTTGCAGCCGCTCATTCACTTGCACGTAGCCCCGCTCATCCGTTTCGATGCCGGCAGCGTCCAGTCCCAAGTCGTCGGTGTTGGGCGTGCGGCCGGTGGCTACCAGCAGGTGCGTGCCGCGCAGGCGCCGCTCCCCACTGGCCGTGCTGGCTGTGAGCGTGTATTCTCCCGCCGCGTTGCGCGACACCCGCCGCACCCCGGCCCCCAGCACCAGCTCTACCCCGTCGGCTTCCAATTGGGCCTGCATGGCGGCGCACACGTCCGGGTCTTCGCGCTCCAGCAGGTGGTCGGCATTTTCGATGATGGTCACCTGGCTGCCGAAGCGGCGGAACATCTGCCCGAACTCCAGCCCCAGGTAGCCTCCGCCCAGAATCAGCAGATGCTCGGGCAGTTCCTTCAGGTCGAGGATTTCCACGTTCGTCAGGAACCCGCTTTCCACCAGCCCTGGCACGTCCGGCACCGCTGCCCGCGTGCCGGTATTGATGAAAATCAGTGGGGCCTTCACCATTTGCTCCGCTCCACCCACCAGGGCCACCCGTATCATGTGCTTGCCCGTGAAAGTCGCGTGCCCGTGCAGCACCGTAATGCCCGACTGTTCCCTGGTGAGGTTATGGCGTACACCGTCGCGCATCTGCTGCACAATGGCGTCCTTACGGGCCACAATAGCGCGCAGGTCGGGCCGGGGCGCACTGGTGTTGATGCCGTACTCAGCCGCCGTGGCCACCTGCCGTACCCGCTCGGCCGAGGCCAGCATGGCTTTTACCGGTGAGCAGCCGTAGTTGATGCAGGAGCCGCCCAGCAGGCTTTTTTCTGCCAGCACCACCTTGCGGCCTGCTTTCGCCAGGGCCGTTGCCAGCGGGTTGCCGGCCTGGCCGGAGCCGATAATCAATGCGTCGCAGGAGAGAGTAGCTGCCGCCATAAGGTGCCCGAGAAAGCCCGGCCGTAGTGCCGCGCCGCCTTCCATACGGCGCCCTCGGCCCCGCGGCTACACACGTAAACCGCCTTTTCGCCGTTCTGGCCCCGTCTACCTTCCCCGAAACCGATGCGAAACGCCTTCCGAGTGGCCCTGGCCGGCTTGCCGCTGACGCTGAGCAGCTGCGCCTCCATGTACTTTCCGCCGGCTCCCAATGCGCCCCTGCTCACCCAGAAAGGCGAGTTCAGTGGGGGCGCCCAAGTTAATTTTCAGGGCAACTTCACGGCCCAGGCCGCCTACGCGGCCACCAACCACCTGGGCATCATCGGCACAGCCTCCTTCCTGCACACCGATAAAAAGAAGAAGGTCCTCGACCACGACTTCGGCGAGCTGGGCGTGGGCTACTTCACCCGCCTCGGCGACAAGCGCGTCATTGAGGCCTACGCCGGTTATGGTTTTGGCACCAGCCACCGTACCGAGCGTACCCGGGAAGGCCTCGTCACGGACCGCCGCGACGCCCGCCTCGAAAAGTATTTCGTGCAGGTAAACTACTCTTCCAAGGACAGCAAGACCGTGCACCTGCTCCAGCGCGACTGGCCCATCAGCTACGGCACGGCCCTGCGCGTGAGCTATATGAACATGTACGACTTTCAGCTCAACAACCAGCCCGGTCCCAGCGAAACCAACATTCTGCTGGAGCCGATTACCTGGACGCGCGTGGGGCTGTTCGGGCCGGTGCAGTTTCAGTTTATCAGCGGCAGCAATTTCGGCTTGCGCCACCGCAAGTACATGAAGGCCGCCAACTCCGTGTTCAATTTCGGCCTCATCTTCAGCGTGGGCGGGCAGGAGGGGAGGCGCTAACCGCACCGGCCGGCACCGTTTCTGGGCGGTTTGTAGAGGTCGGGTAGCGGGTGATGAAGAATACTCCCTTATTATTGGCCTGGGAAATGCGCCGCCGCGCACGGTTCAGTTATGCGCTGGCCCGCAGTACAGCCCGTCAATACCCCGAAACACCAGCTAAACCCGCTCACCTCCATGACCAAAATCAAAGTAGCCAACCCCGTAGTAGAGCTTGATGGCGACGAAATGACGCGCATCATCTGGAAGTTTATCAAGGACAAGCTCATCACGCCCTACCTCGACCTCGACATCAAGTACTACGACCTCGGCATCGAGTACCGCGACGAGACCAACGACCAGGTAACCATCGACGCGGCCAACGCCATCAAGCAGTACGGCGTGGGCATCAAGTGCGCCACCATCACTCCCGACGAGGAGCGGGTAAAAGAGTTCAACCTCAAGCAGATGTGGAAGTCGCCGAATGGCACTATCCGCAATATACTGGATGGTACCGTTTTTCGCGAGCCTATCGTGATGAGCAACGTGCCGCGCCTGGTGCCCAACTGGACCGCCCCCATCTGCATCGGCCGCCACGCCTTCGGCGACCAGTACCGCGCTACCGATTTCGTCACCAAGGGCAAGGGCAAGCTCACCATCACCTTCCAGCCCGAAGACGGCGGCGAAGCCCAGTCGTTTGAGGTGTTCAACTTCAAGAGCGACGGCGTGGCCCTGGCCATGTACAACACCGACGAAAGCATCCGCGGCTTTGCGCACGCCTGCTTCAACCAGGCTTTGATGAAGGGCTGGCCGCTGTACTTGAGCACCAAGAACACCATCCTGAAAAAGTACGACGGCCGCTTCAAGGACATCTTCCAGGAAATCTACGAGCAGGACTACCTGGCTAAGTTCAAGGAAGCCGGCATCACCTACGAGCACCGCCTCATCGACGACATGGTGGCCTCGGCGCTGAAGTGGAACGGCAACTTCGTGTGGGCCTGCAAAAACTACGACGGCGACGTGCAGAGCGACACCGTAGCCCAGGGCTTCGGCTCACTCGGCCTGATGACCTCCACGCTGGTAACGCCCGACGGCGGCACTATGGAAGCTGAAGCTGCCCACGGCACCGTAACGCGCCACTACCGCGACCACCAGAAAGGCAAGCCCACCTCCACCAACCCCATTGCCTCCATCTTCGCCTGGACGCGCGGCCTGGAGTTCCGCGGCAAGCTGGACGGCAATCAGGAGCTCATCGACTTCTGCCAGAAGCTGGAGCAGGTGTGCATCGAAACCGTGGAAAGCGGCAAGATGACTAAGGATTTGGCCGTCTGCATCCACGGCAACAACGTGGAGCACGGCCGCGACTACCTCTACACAGAGGAGTTCCTGGCCGCGCTGGACGAAAACCTGAAAGCCAAGCTGAGCAAGTAAGCGCTGCAGGCTGCTATACCAAGAGCCCGTCTGGACGTCCAGGCGGGCTCTTGGCGTGAAGGTAGATGACACTTCAGTTGAGTTGCGGACAAGAAGCTGGGCGGCCGCCTACATGATCAGAGATACAAAATTGCCGTGTAGGGTGGCATGTGTGCGCAAACGCGGTGCTTTAGAGCTTGTTTTGTTTCACCAAGCGGCTCCCTGAATCGTGAGAAATATTCTGTATTTGTTCGCACTGCTTCTGAGCATGGCGGCTTGTTCCCCGGCCTCCACTACCGCCATCGTCTCTGAGCCTGATGTGGCCATTATTGCCTATTACGCCGGTGATTCTACGAGTTTCAGGCAATATCCTACAACGAAGCTTACGCACATTATCTACAGCTTTCTGCATCTGAAAGGCAGTGCTTTGGCCTTCGACAAACCCCAGGACAGGGCTACAGTGAAAGCACTGGTAGCCCTTAAAGCAAAGAATCCAGGGCTGAAGATTATGTTGTCCTTGGGTGGCTGGGGTGGCTGTGAAACCTGCTCATCCGTGTTTTCAACCGAAAAAGGCCGGACCGATTTTGCTTTGTCGGTAAAGGAAATCCTGTCTGCCACCCGCACCGACGGAATAGATCTGGACTGGGAGTATCCGGCTATTGTGGGAATGCCTGGCCATCGGTTCACGCCGGAAGACCGGCATAATTTCACCCTGCTCATCCAAGCCCTCCGAAAAACACTGGGCCAGCAGTATGAAATAAGCTTTGCCGCCGGTGGCTTTACGGAAGCTCTGCAAAAATCAATTGAGTGGGCGCAGGTCATGCCCCTGGTAAACCGCGTGAACCTGATGAGCTACGACTTAGTGAACGGCTACAGCACCACTACAGGGCATCATACTCCGCTTTACTCCACCCCAACCCAAGTAGAATCGGTAGACCGCGGGGTGCGTTTCTTGGACTCGGTAGGCGTTGCTCCCGGAAAAATTGCTATTGGGGCCGCATTCTATGCACGTATTTTCAGCGAAGTACCAGCGGCTAACCATGGCTTAAACCAAGCCTGTAAGTTCAAGACTACGGCTAACTACAAGCAGTTTGGGGACAGCCTTTCTGCCAGGCATGGCTTTGTAACCTATTGGGACAGCCTAGCTCAGGCACCTTTTGCCTATAGCAAGAGCCGAAAGGAATTCGCCTCGTTTGATGATAAAAGGTCGGTACAACTAAAAACCCAGTACGTCCTCAATAAGAAGCTGGGTGGAATCATGTTCTGGGAGTTGACCGGAGACCAGCCTCAAAACGGGTTGCTCGATGCTATTTCCCAAGTAGCTCACCCCACGAAATAGTTCTCAGGCAGCATTCGTAGCAGGATGCTATCTTGCTGCAAACCTTAATCACCGAACCAGAGCAGCTACAACTACCTAATCTTAGCAATCTACTTGCCTGACGGTCGGGCTCAGCTTTTCTGGCCAATAACAAAACGACATAACGCTGTAAGTATGCCCGTCCTGGAAGTAGCTATTCTGCAAGTCATTCCGGCGCAGACTCTTGCTTTTGAACAAGCCTTCACGAAGGCTCAGGTAATTATTGCGGCTTCGCCGGGCTACGTTTCGCATGAGTTACAGCGCTGCCTGGAAAAGCCCAACCAGTATATTTTGCTGGTGCGCTGGCAGAAGCTTGCAGACCATACGGATGGGTTCCGGCAGTCGGCTGCTTATCAGGAATGGAAAAAGCTCCTGCACCACTTCTACAGCCCATTCCCTGTGGTCGAGCATTATGAGGCGGTAGTGCAATAGGTAAGCTACGGTCCAAGCCAAGTAAGCCCCACGTACCCGAATTTCAAGAAACACAGACGTATGTGAGCCGCAAGAAGCGCAAATTGTGGCTGCAGCACAGCGTAGCAAGCACTTTTTGGCCTAATGCTAGGCTCGCGCTGGCCAGCCGTATTACGGCGTTTATAGGCCTTATGGACCGCTTTGCCAGGCGAGTACCTCGCCACACACGCCTAGGAGATGATGCGCAGGCAGAGCGGATACGACCACAAGGTGCCTTCATTGGCCTTTACGGCCCCGATAATCGGGAAAATCACCGAAATCAGCCCCAGCGCCAGCAGCAGCGGAACACCCACAAACACAATGCACAGCAACGCGCCCACTGCCCCATAAATCAGGGTGCTGATAATCCAGTTGGCCACCATTTTGCCGTGGGCATCAAGACCGGGAATTTCATCTTTTTTGATCTGCCACAGGATGATCGGGACGATAAAGCCTGCCCCGGGCACCACTACCCCGGCCAGCTGGGAAAGGTGCAGGTAAGTCGCCCACTGGCGAAGGTTGGCGTCGGCGGCGTGCAGGTCGTTCATGGGCAGGGGTATAAGGCGAAAGATGGCGCAAAGTAAGCGGGGCACAGCTATTTACTGCTAACCCTGCCGGACTGTATTAAAAAAAGCGTGGCGGCTCCCAGGAAAGGAAACCGCCACGCTTTGGTGGGCTATTCAAAAAGCAGCCGCTTACTTGCCGCTCAACACGCGCAGCATGGTGTCGCCGATTTCGGCGGGCGAATCCACTACGTGGATGCCGCACTCGCGCATGATGGCCATTTTGGCGGCAGCCGTGTCGTCGGCGCCGCCTACGATGGCACCAGCGTGGCCCATGCGGCGGCCGGGAGGCGCCGTCTGGCCGGCAATGAAGCCAACCACGGGTTTCTTGTTGCCGGTTTCCTTGATCCAGCGGGCCGCCTCAGCTTCCATACCGCCGCCGATTTCGCCAATCATCACGATGCCCTCGGTTTCGGGGTCGTTCATGAGCAGCTCCACGGCTTCCTTGGTGGTAGTCCCGATGATAGGGTCACCACCGATGCCGATGGCCGTGGTCTGGCCCAGACCGGCTTTGGTGAGCTGGTCAACGGCTTCATACGTCAGCGTGCCCGACTTGGACACGATGCCTACGCGGCCTTTCTGGAAGATAAAGCCGGGCATGATGCCCACTTTGCACTCACCGGCCGTCATCACGCCGGGGCAGTTCGGCCCAATCATGCGCAGCCCTTCGCGGCCTTTCAGGTATTCCTTCACCGCAATCATGTCCTTGGTGGGGATGCCCTCAGTGATGGTCACGATAACCTTGATGCCCGCGTCGGCGGCTTCCATGATGGCGTCGGCGGCAAAAGCCGGGGGCACGAAGATGATGCTGGTATCGGCGCCGGCTTGCTCTACGGCCTCCGCCACGGTGTTGAACACGGGCCGGTCGAGGTGCTGGGTGCCGCCTTTGCCGGGCGTCACGCCGCCTACCACGTTGGTGCCATACTCAATCATCTGCTGGGCATGAAACGAGCCTTCGGAGCCCGTAAAGCCCTGCACAATCACTTTGGAATCCTTGTTGACCAGAACACTCATAGAAGTGGGGTTAGCGGAAAATTGCGGGTTGAGGGTGGGAATTTCGCCGACAGCCAAGGGCCGCGGCGGGGCAAAAGTAGGCTTTTTTAGGTGGAGCGCGAAGCCTTGTTTGCCATTCTGCCGCTAGGCCAGGTTATGGTAGAGCTTACCAGGGTGTTTGTCCTGATTCGGCCGCCAACTCTGGCCCGCTACCTAAGCCGCCCATCCAAAATCCGTACCTTTGCCGGCTCTCACCCAGATGACCTTTTCTTTCGAATGTACCTCAATAACATTGTTGAAGCCATTGGCAACACGCCGCTGGTCAAGCTTAATAAAGTAGCCGACGGCATCAAAGGCACCGTGCTGGCCAAAGTGGAATACTTCAATCCCGGCAACTCGGTGAAGGACCGCATGGCCGTGAAAATGGTAGAGGACGCCGAAAAAGCCGGTTTGCTCAAGCCGGGCGGCACCATCATCGAAGGCACCAGCGGCAACACCGGCATGGGTCTGGCGCTGGCCGCCATTGCCAAAGGCTACCAGTGCATCTTCGTGATGAGCGACAAGCAGAGCAAGGAAAAGCAGGATATTCTGCGGGCCGTGGGCGCCCAGGTAGTGGTGTGCCCGGTTGACGTGGCCCCCGAAGACCCGCGCAGCTACTACTCCGTGGCCAAGCGCCTGAGCGAGGAAACACCCAACTCGTTCTATCCCAATCAGTACGACAACATGTCGAACACGGCGGCTCACTACGAAAGCACCGGCCCCGAGCTGTGGCGCCAGACGGAAGGCACCATCACGCACTTGGCCTGCGGCGTGGGCACCGGCGGCACCATCTGCGGCACGGCCAAGTACCTGAAGGAACAGAACCCCAACCTCGTGGCGGTAGGGCTGGATACCTATGGTTCGGTGTTCAAGAAGTACAAGGAAACGGGTATTTTCGACGAAAACGAAATTTACCCCTACAAGACCGAAGGCATCGGCGAAGATATTCTGCCCAAGAATGTTAACTTCGACCTCATCGACCTGTTCATCAAGGTGACCGACCAGGATGCCGCCGTGATGACGCGGCGTCTGGCCAAAGAAGAAGGTCTGTTCGTGGGCTGGTCGTGCGGCTCGGCCGTGCATGGCGCGCTGGAATACGCAAAAGAACACCTCAAGGAGGGCGACACCATGGTCATTATCCTGCCCGACCACGGCACGCGCTACCTCGGCAAAATATACAACGACGACTGGATGCGCGCCCAGGGTTGGCTGTAAGCCACCTCCGTTTTCGCCCCGGCCTTATGGCATTTCCTATGACGCAGAAGTTGCAAAGCATCGTCCTGGTAGACGACAACGAAACTACCAGCTTCCTGAACAACCGCCTGCTTAACCGCCTGGAAGTGGCCGAGCAGATTCAGACCTTTTCCAAGGCCGAGCAGGCATTTCAGGAATTGTGGGGCGGCCAAAATGCGGAGCCCCGCGCCGACGCGCCTAATCTGGTGTTCGTAGACCTGAAAATGCCCGGTATGGATGGCTTCGAGTTCCTGGAGCTGTTCAACAAGCTGCCCGAGGCGGTACGTGAAAAAACCGTCATGGCCGTACTCACAACTTCCATGCACGCCGCCGATACCGCCCGCGTAGCCCAGTATCCCGGCGTGGAGTACCTGGCCAAGCCCCTCACCGAGGAGAAAATGCAGAAGCTGCTGAAAAAGCGGTTTTAACCCGCATGGCGGTTAGGTAACTTGTCATTGCGAGCAGCGCCAAGCAATCCGTCCTGAACAATACCAGACCCGTTCTTCTACCAGAAAGGCCCTGACATCCGCGTAGATGTCAGGGCCTTTTCACGTCTCAGGGTTGGGTGCGTTGCCCAGGACGGATTGCTTCGGCTCCGCCTCGCAATGACCGCGAAAAACAATACTTGCAGCTACACCACGGCTTCCACAAACCGGAATGCTTCCCCGTCGAAGAGGCCTTTGTCGCTGAGCTTGAGGCTGGGAATCACCAGTAGCGCCATAAACGACAGCGTCATGAACGGGGCCTGCAGCGGGGAGCCGAGCTGCTTGGCCAGGGCATCTACGGCGGCATAGGCTTCGGCCACGTGGTAGCCTTCCCGGTCCGACATCAAACCGGCTACCGGCAGCGGCAGAATCAGCTCCTGCCCATCGGGGCCCACGGCGGCCAGGCCGCCCCGCGCTTCCATCACCAGGCTCACGGCCCGGGCCAGGCTTTCATCGTCGCAGCCCACAGCCGTGATGTTGTGCGAGTCGTGGCCCACGGAACTGGCCAGGGCGCCGTGCTTCAGCCCGAAGCCCTGAATGAAGGCCACAGCCGGCGCAGCCGGCTGGTAGCGGTTCACCACGCTCAGCTTGAGAATATCCCGCGTTACGTCGGGCAGGACCAGGCCGTTTTCCGTGCGGGCAGGCACGTCGTGGCGGGCCGTAATCAGCTGACCGTCGAAGCACTCGATGACCCGGATGGTTGGTTGTTCGTTGCTCGCTAATGTTTTTTCGGGTGCTTTCAGCTCGAAGTCAGCAGCGTGCACGGTGGATGCCACGAAGTTGTTCACCACGGCTACCGGCACGGCCGGAATGCGCGTCTGTCCGTTTTCGGCCACCAACTGTCCGTCCAGATAGGTCTGCCGCACCCGAAAATCGATGAGGTCGTCCACCACAATGAAGTCGGCTGCGTCGCCCGCGCGGAGCAGGCCCACGGGCAGGCGGTAGTGCTCCACGGGGTTGCGGCAGGCCACGTGCAGCACTTGCAACACGTCTTGGCCGCGGGCCACGGCGCGCTGCACCAATTGGTTGATGTGGCCCAGCACGAGAGTATCGGGGTGCTTGTCGTCGGAGCAGAACATCAGGTTTTCATAGTGCTCCGGCAGCAGGTCAATCAGGGCCTCGAAGTTGCGGGCCGCTGAGCCCTCCCGAATCAGGATTTTCATGCCCACGGCTAGCTTGTCGAGGGCTTCTTCGGCTGTGAAGCACTCGTGGTCGGTGCTGATGCCGGCTCCGGCGTAGCGGCGGGCATCTTCGCCGCGCAGACCGGGCGCGTGCCCATCCACCGGGCGCCCGTACTGTTGGGCCAGCCTGATTTTCTCCATCACGCCGGCGTCGCGGCTGAGCACGCCAGGCCAGTTCATCATCTCGGCCAGGTAGCCGATTTCGGGGTGCTCTTTGAACAATAGCTCGATGTCAGCGGCGGTTATTTCGGCCCCGGCTGTTTCGAAGGGCGTGGCCGGCACGCACGACGGAGCCCCAAAGCAGAACTTGAACGGCACCTGCGCCCCGTTTTGGAGCATGTACTGCACGCCCGCCACGCCCAGCACGTTCCCGATTTCGTGCGGGTCGGACACGGTCGCCACGGTCCCGTGCGTCACCGCCAGTCGGGCAAACTCCGAGGGTACCAGCAGGGAGCTTTCCACGTGCACGTGGGCATCCACGAAGCCGGGCAGGGCGTAGGGCAGGGTCGCATCGGGCTCAGTGGCACCAGTAGGCTCAACGGCCGCAATACGCCCGGCAGCTACGCGCACCGTAGCGGGGCGGATGGTGTTGGCAAACAAATCGACCACATTGGCCAGCAGGGAGAAATCGGCAGACATAGGCAGCACACTACAAAGGCAACGGGTGGCGTTGCGGGGTAAAGAACCTTAACTTTACGTACATTTCAGCAAGGTTTTCGCCGTGAGAAAGAGTATTTCCCTGTTTTTGGTCGCGTGCATGCTGCTTTCCGTGGGCGGTGGCGCCACGGGCTGCGCGCGCCACTCGTCCCTGCAAAAGAAAACGGCCTCCTACAAGCGCAAAGCCAAGAGCGGCAAGATTCCCTGCCCCTGTGAAAGTCATTAGGGCTACTATTGCGTGCGTAACAGGCCTCACGCCTAACTATTTTCTATGCCTTCCGAATCTCCCCTTGCTGCCCTGCACGCCGCCGCCGAGGCCGTGCGCCAGCAGCTTCAGGTAAACGCCTTCGATGCCCCCGCCGTGCAGCGTCTCACCGACTTCATCGAAGCGCAACGCGCCACCATCCAGCCCGCCGAACGCGAAGGCGTGGTGATGGCGCTGGGCTGTTTTCTGGGCCAGTGCCTGGTAGATACCTATCAGGGGGAATGGGCCGCCGGGCCCGATGGCAGCACGGGCGTGGGCCTGGCGGGTAAATTATTTTTCAACCCCTTCTACCTGGTGAGTGAGCAGCTCACCAAGGGCCGGGAACAGTCGGTGGCCGGTTTTTTTGCTGGTATTCCGGCCCGTTTGGCAACTACCGGACAGCGTAAAAGCTGGATTAAATAAGAATTTTCAAACAAAAATTTCATTTTTCCGCGCCGTTTAAATATACTTACTCAACCCACCCTGAGTCCACCCGGAAAGACACCTATGGTTGAGTAAACTGGTCAGCTGAGAAGCTGGTCGCAACGAGCAGTGGAAGAACTACGTGCAGCCGCCGAAGCAGTGCGGCAAAACCTGAACATTTCGTCCTTCGACGAAAAAGCCGTGCAAACGCTGGCTCAGTTCATTGAAAAAGAGCGCGCCAGCGTGCCTGCCACCGAGCAGGCCGGCGTCATCAATGCCCTTGGGTGTTTCCTGGGCGAGTGCATTGCCCGCACGTTTGGGGGCCACTGGCACCGCACCGACAGCGGCGAAGTGGGCATCCGGCTGGGCAGCCGCACCTTCATCAACCCCTTCGGAACCGTCGAAAAACAGCTGTTGCACGGCGCCGTCGATGCCGTATTGAGCTTGTTTCGGGAGGTGGCGCCCACGTTGGCGCCGGTAGCCGTAACGCGGAGAACGTGGATACCGCTACCTTTGCCCCCGCGCCGATCCATTTCATCATGAAACAACTCGTCATTGCCATTGATGGCTATTCCTCGTGCGGAAAAAGCACCACGGCCAAGGCCGTTGCCGCTGAGTTAGGCTACGCCTACATCGACACGGGAGCCATGTACCGGGCAGTGACGCTGTATTTGCTGGAGCACAGCATCAGTTTCGATGATTTGCCGCGCATCGAGCAGGCTCTGCACGATATGACGATTTCGTTTAAGCGCAACCGCCGCACGGGCCGCAACGAGCTGTGCCTGGACGGCACCATCCGCGAAGACGAAATCCGGCAGATGCGCATTTCCAACTCCGTGAGTGAGGTGTCGGTGATTCCGGCCGTGCGCCACGCCATGGTGCGCCAGCAGCAGCGTATGGGCCGCAAGCGCGGCATCGTGATGGACGGGCGCGACATTGGCACCACCGTATTTCCGGACGCCGAGGTGAAGATATTTATGACGGCTGACACCCGCACGCGCGCCCTGCGCCGCCAGGAAGAGCTGGCCGTGAAGGGCGAGCAGGTAGCGCTGGAAGACATCATCGACAACCTCGTGAAGCGGGACCACCTTGACTCCACGCGGGCCGAAAGTCCCCTGCGGCGGGCTTCCGACGCGGTGCTGCTCGACACCTCGCACATCACCATCGACGAGCAGGTTGATTTCGTCCTGGAACGCGTTTCGGCCGTACTACTGGCTACGGCCGCCGCCAACTCCGGCTGGTGGGCCGGCAGTGAATCCGTGCGCTAGCGGCTGTTCATATTCGGGCGCGAAAGTTGCACTAAACGCGGGCTTGCGTTGTAGAAACAGAATCCATGAACGTTACCATCGATAAAAATTCCGGCTACTGCTTCGGCGTCGAATTTGCCATTCAGATGGCCGAAGACGAGCTGGCGCACGAGCCGACGCTGTATTGCCTGGGCGACATTGTGCACAACCGTATGGAAGTGGAGCGCCTGCACGCCCTGGGTTTGCGCATCATCGACCGGGAGCAACTCGGCACCCTGCACGACTGCAAAGTGCTGATCCGGGCCCATGGCGAGCCGCCGGAAACCTATCAGCTGGCCCTGGAAAATAACCTGGAGCTGATTGATGCTTCCTGCCCGGTGGTGCTCAAGCTCCAGAACCGCGTGAAGCACGCCTTTGATGCCACCACGCGGCAGGATGGTCAGATTGTGCTCTACGGCCAGCCTGGGCACGCCGAGGTGACGGGCCTGAACGGACAGACCGGCAACCGCGCCATCATTGTCATGCACGAGGAAGACCTCGACCAGATTGACTTCACGCGGCCCGTTACCCTGTTCAGCCAGACCACCAAAAGCACGGCGGGCTTCTACCGCATGAAGCAGCTCATAGAGGAACGCATTCAGGCGGCTGGCGGCTCCCTGGAGGCCTTTGATGCCAACGACAGCATCTGCCGGCAGGTAAGCAACCGCGAGCCGGCTCTGCGCCGCTTTGCTACTGAACACGACGTTATCATCTTCGTGAGCGGGCGCAAAAGCTCCAATGGCAAGGCCCTGTTCTCGGTCGTCAATCAAACCAACCCGCGCAGCTACTTCGTGGAAAACGAGCAGGAACTGGATGAATCCTGGTTTGAGGCGGCGCACTCGGTAGGCATCTGCGGGGCTACCAGCACGCCCATGTGGCTGATGCAGCGCGTAGCCGACCGGATTTCGATTGTGCCCGAAGCGGCCGTGTAGCTTAGGCGTCGGGCCCGAATGTGGTAATTTTCTCAGGCCCGGCCGTTTTGGCCGGGCTTTCTTGCGTAGCTTCCGCCTGTTATGGGTAAACTCATCAAATATTTCCTCAATGGGCTGCTGCTGGTAGCGCCCATCGTGCTGACGGTGTACATCCTGGTGGCCCTGTTTTTCTGGATCGACGGGCTGATGAACATCGACAGTGAAAAATACCCGGGCCTGGGGCTGCTCACCATGTTCGTGCTCGTCACTGTCGTGGGGTTTATTGCCCGCTCCCTGGCCGTGCGCCCTTTGCTGGTACTGGCCGAGCGGATTCTGCACCGCACCCCGCTGGTCAGCATCATCTACTCCAGCCTGAAGGACTTGTTTGATGCCTTCGTGGGCGACAACCAGAAGTTCAACCGCCCGGTGCTGGTGTGCGTGAATGAGGAAACCAAAGCTTACCGCCTGGGCTTTGCCACCTGCGACGACATTGCCGGCCTGCACCGCCCCGAGCTGATGGCTGTGTATTACCCGCACTCCTACAACTTCTCGGGCGAGCTGCAGCTGGTACCCAAGGAAAGCGTAACCTACCTGGAGCTGCCCAGCAGCGAAGTCATGAAGTTCATCGTGTCCGGCGGCGTATCAAAACTATAATTAGGTGATGAAGTAACAGGTGACAGGCGCGCCTGGCAGCAGCCTGTCGAAGGGTTGAAGCCAGCCTTCCTGCTGGCGGCCGTAAAGCGGCCATCCGCCGGACACTTCCGCTGCGTGGCGCGTGTTACCCGTCACGTGTCACCCAAACATAACCCCATGAAAACCCTGCTGCATTACCGGCGCTACGGAACCGGGCCGCGGGTAGTGCTGGCGTTTCACGGCTACGGGCAGCAGGAAAGCTACTGGCGCAGCTGGCTGGAGGTGCTGGGTCCAGAGGTTTCAGTGCTGAGCTTCGATTTGTTCTACCACGGCCGCAGCCGCTTGGCCCGCATCGATGCGCCACTCACCAAAAAACGCTTGGGTGAGCTGCTGACCGAGGTATTGGAACGGGAAGGTGTTGAAAGCTTCGGGCTGCTGGCGTTTAGCATGGGCGCCAAGTTTGCCCTCACGCTGCTGGAGCAGCATCCCGGGCGGGTAGAAAAGCTCTGGCTGATTGCCCCCGACGGCCTGCAGCGCCAGTTTTGGTATACCCTGGCAACCTATCCGCCCTGGATGCGCGGGGTGCTGGGCCGGGCCGTGCTGCGCCCCCAGCGCCTGCTGGGCTGGCTCGATACCCTGGAGGAGCGCCGCCTGGTGCACAGTGGCCTCGTACGCTTTGCCCGCTGGCAGCTCGACAGCCGCGAAAAGCGCCTGCGCGTTTACCGCAGTTGGCTGGGCTTTCGGCAGCTCACGTTTCAGCTCACGAAACTCAGTCGGCTCCTCAATCAGCACCAGATACCCGTCACGTTCTTCCTGGGTCGCCACGACCGGGTGATTCCGCACGCTGAGCTGGCGCGGTTTATTGCCAGCATCAAAGGAGCGCAGACTGTGCTGCTGGAGGCCGGGCACGGCGGGCTGCTCTACGATGTGGCGGCCTACCTGCGCCGTCACCCCGGGGTGCGCTGGTAGCTCAGGCTTGCAGGGCCTGCTCGTAGAAGCGGCGGGCTTCTTCATCAAAAACCACAAAAACCACCGTGCCAGGAAATGCATGCTCCGCCAGAAACACCCGTGCTTCCCGCACGGCTACGGCGGCCGCCTCGGCTTTGGGGTAGCCGTAGATGCCCGTGCTGATGCCTGGAAACGCCACGCTTTCCACTTGGTGCTGCTCGGCCAGGGCCAGGCTATTGCGGTAGCAGCGGGCCAGCAGCTCCGGCTCCTGCTTGTGGCCGCCCTGCCAAACCGGCCCCACGGTGTGAATGACGTAATGTGCCGGCAAGCGCCCACCGTTAGTGAGCACGGCCTCGCCGGGCGGGCAGCCGCCCTGCCGCGCCCAGATCTGCCGGCATGCATCCAGAATGGCCGGGCCGCCCGCGCGGTGAATGGCCCCGTCCACGCCCCCGCCGCCCAGCAGGCTGGTGTTGGCAGCATTTACTATGGCCGCGGTGTCGAGCTTGGTGATGTCGCCCTGGTAGAGGCGGATGCGGCCGAAGGCGGGGGCGTCGCGCCAGGAAGCAGGTGGAGTGGGGGAGGGCATAAATGGGCTGGCAAGGCAGCGTCAGGATAAGAATGGCTTTTCGTTCGGTAGGCAGTTTCGACGCCTCAACCCTGGGAACCGACGCTTGGGTAAAGTAAAGCAGGAAAGCGCGAAGAAGCCGGGTAGGTTTGAATCATCAATCACCCCAAAACTTGTCCTGCACCATGGAAACGACCACTACTCCCCGCGACCCCCAACTCTGGCGTATGGCGAAGGCCCGGGCCAAATTCAAGTCTCACCTGCTCACGTACGTGTTCGTGAATACCCTGCTGTGGGTTATCTGGTTTGTGACGGGCCGCGACGCCGACCCGCTGCCCTGGCCGGTGTGGTCAACGCTGTTCTGGGGCATTGGCGTGTTTTTCCAGGGCCTCGGCACCTACGGCAATATCAACCGCGGGCAGCTCTCGGAGCGTGAGTACGAGCGTCTGCTGCGCCAGCGTGACGGGCAGCAGTAGCCGGCCAGCGCCGCCTCAGACCAAATCGCGCAACCTTAGCGGCGGCGGGCTGGTTTGACGCAGTATGAAACTGCGCCATCTTCTTCCGCTTGCCGTGCTGGCCCCGCTGGCTTTGGCCTTCACCACGGCGCCCGCGCCCTCGGCCGCCGATACCAACCTCGCCAAAATCAAGCTCCCCAAGGGCTTCGTCATCAGCTACTTTGCCCGGGGCGTGAAAAGTGCCCGCGAGCTGGCCGTAGGCCCCGACGGTACCGTGTACGTGGGCACCAAGGACGACAAGGTGTACGCCCTGCCCGACCGCAACAAAGACGGCCGCGCCGATGAAGTGGTGACGGTAGCTACCGGTCTGAACTCGCCCAACGGCGTGGCCGTGCGCAACGGAGCCCTGTACGTGGGCGAAATCCACCGCATCGTGCGCTACGACAACATTGCGGCGCGCCTCAAGCAGAAGCCCAAGCCCGTAGTGGTGTACGACAAGCTGCCCAACAAAGAGTGGCACGGCTTCAAGTACATCAGCTTCGGGCCCGATGGCAAGCTCTACGTGCCGGTGGGCGCGCCCTGCAACGTGTGTGAGCCGGAAGAGCCTATCTACGCCACCATCAACCGCCTCAACGCTGATGGCACCGGCCTCGAAACCGTGGCCTACGGGGTGCGCAATACCGTGGGCTTCGACTGGAGCCCCCAGGACAAGGCTATGTGGTTTACCGACAACGGCCGCGACCAACTGGGCGACAACCTGCCCGCCGACGAGCTGAACCGGGCCGCCAGCTCCGGCCAGCACTTCGGCTTCCCGTACTTCTTTGCCGGCGACGTGCGCGACCCGCAGTTTGGTGCCGGCAAAAATCAGAGCACCTACGTGGCGCCGGCCCAGAAGCTGGGGCCGCACGTGGCCGCGCTGGGTTTGAAGTTCTATACCGGCAAGCAGTTTCCGGCCCAGTACCGCAACCAGATTTTCATTCCTGAGCACGGCTCCTGGAACCGCAGCAAAAAGCTCGGCTACCGTATCAGCCTGGTGCGCCTCGATGCCACCGGTAAAAAGGCTCTGGGCTACGAAACCTTCGCCGAAGGCTGGCTCCAGGGCCAGCAAAGCTGGGGCCGCCCCGTGTGCCTGCTGGTGCTGCCCGATGGCTCCCTGCTCGTCTCCGACGACCAGAACGACGCCGTCTACCGCATCAGCTACAAAGCGTAGTGAATGTGCTGCGCTTCGCTAATGTGCATAATGTGCTAATAGGGGAATGTGTCATGGCGAGCCGCGCGAAATCATCCGTCCTAGGCAATGCTCGTCCCGTTTTTCTACCAGAAAGTCCTTTCCCGTACGCAGCGGGAAAGGGCTTTTTACATCTCAGGGTCTGACACGTTGCCCAGGATGCATGGCGTCGTCGTGCCTCCTCGCCATGATAGCACATTGCCCACATTCCCCACATTAGCGAAGCGCAGCACATTAAACCCACATTAGCACATTAACTCTATCTTGCCTTCCATGAAAAAGCAGCGGGTACCGAAGCGGGTAGTGGGACGGCGTGAGCTGGTCGATTTTCCGGAATTGCAGCTCTGGGGGGTGGAGGCCAAGGTAGATACCGGCGCGTACACCGGCGCCATTCACTGCTCCAACATGCACGAGGAAACGCGGCCTGATGGCCGGCGCGTGCTGCACGTGCAGCTGCTCGACCCCTCGCACCCCAACTTCGATGGCCGGGCCATGCAGTTCGCGGCCTTCTCGCGGCGGGATATTCGCTCTTCCAACGGGGAAGTGCAGGAACGATACGTCATTCGGGCCGTGTTGCGCCTGTTCAATGAGAACATCGAAACGGAATTTTCGCTTTCCGACCGCTCCGATATGCGGTATCCGGTTTTGATTGGCCGTTCTTTGCTGCGGCAACGGCGGCTGGTGGTGGATGTGCTGCGCCGCAACGTTTCGTACCGCGAAACGCACCGAGCCGCCCGGCCCCGCTAAACCTGTTGGGCTTTTCGCATCTTTGCCGCCCGCTTCTGCTCTCTACCTTCTCCAAGCACCTCTCTCCATGAAACTGGCGATTCTTTCGCGCGAGCCGAAGCTGTATTCTACTACCCGCCTGGTGGAAGCTGCAACCCAGCGCGGCCACGAGGCCGTGGTCGTCGACCATCTGCAGTGTAACCTAGTGCTCGAAAAAGGCGCGCCCAGCATTATCTACCAGGGCCAGCCTCTTATTGGCTTCGACGCCATCATTCCGCGCATCGGGGCATCCGTCACGTTCTACGGCACGGCCGTGGTGCGCCAGTTTGAGATGATGAAGGTGCGCACTGCCATTGAAAGCCAGGCCATTGTGCGCAGCCGCGACAAGCTCCGCTCCATGCAGATCCTGAGCCGGGCCGGCGTGGGCATGCCCAAAACGGCCTTCACCAACTCCTCCGAGGAAGTGCCCGAAATGATCCGGCAGGTAGGCGGGGCGCCCGTCATCATCAAGCTGCTGGAGGGCACCCAGGGCCTGGGCGTGGTGCTGGCCGAAACTGAAAAAGCCGCCCAGTCCGTCATCGAGGCATTTCATAACCTCAAGGCGCGCATCATTGTGCAGGAGTTCATTGCCGAGAGCAAGGGTGCCGACCTGCGCGCCTTCGTGGTGAACGGGGAAGTGGTGGGCGCCATGAAGCGCCAGGGCAAGGAGGGCGAGTTTCGCTCGAACCTGCACCGGGGTGGTACCGGCAAGCTGGTGAAGCTCACCCGGGCCGAAAAAGCCGCCGCCCTGCTGGCCACCAAAGCCCTGGGCCTGGGCATAGCCGGCGTGGATATGCTCCAGAGTGTTCGTGGCCCCTTGGTGCTGGAAGTTAATTCCTCCCCCCGGCCTCGAAGGCATCGAAAAAGCCACCGGCCTCGATATTGCCGGCAAAATCATCGAGTACACGGCCGATATAGCCCGGAAGACCAAGCCCAAAGCCTCCAAGACCGGCAAGACCGCCCCCGCAGCCATGCCCGACACCCAGGCAGATTAACCGCCCGTAGTGCAGCTCAGCGGTTGGGGTGGTTGCCGCGTGAGCGGGTAAGGAAAAGTAGTCTGGCGGCCGAAGCGTACTTTCCGTATTCCCGTAAAGGCGCGGCTTCGTTCTGCCCCGCGTCTCTGGCCCACTTCTGCATGACCTCATCCGCCACTGTTGCACCCGCCGATTTTCACCTCAATGGCCTCACCATTAAGCCGGGCGAGCGGGCCACCACGCGGCTGGTGATTTCCAAGCTGCCCTCGGGCACCGTCATTGATGTGCCCGTGAACGTGTACCGCTCCTCGGAGCCCGGCCCCACGGTGCTGCTGATGGCGGGCATGCACGGCGACGAGGTGAACGGGGTGGAAACCATCCGGCGCCTGATCCGGCGGGAGCTGCTGCGGCCACTGCGGGGCTCCATCATTGCCATTCCCCTGCTCAACATTTACGGCTTCCTGAACTTCTCCCGCGAGGTGCCCGACGGCAAGGACGTGAACCGCTCATTTCCAGGCAACCCGCGCGGCTCCCTGGCCAGCCGCGTGGCCCACCGCTTCATGCGCGAAATCATGCCTTTGGTCGACTACGGCATTGATTTTCACACGGGTGGAGCGGCCCGCTCCAATGCTCCGCAGGTGCGGTGCCTGCTGGGCGAAGATGCCGAAACCGATGCCCTGGCGGCCGCATTCGGCGCCCCATTCACGCTGCACTCGGGGCTGCGGCCGGGCTCCTTGCGCGAGGCCGCCATGCGGGAGGGAAGGCGCATTATTGTGTACGAAACCGGGGAGTCTTTGCGGTTTGACGAGGCTGGGATTGAGCTGGCGCTGGCGGGCACGTTTCGGGTACTGCACCACCTGGGCATGGCCCCGCCGGCCGCCCCGGTGGCCCGGCCCGGCATCATCTGCCCCCGCCATACCTGGCTGCGGGCCAAGTTTGCGGGCCTTTTTCGGAGCGACGTGCAGCTGGGCGACTACCTGGAAAAAGGGCAGGTGTTCGGTACCATCACCGACCCCTACGGGCAGATGTCGGTGAAGCTGGAGTCGATGGTGAGCGGCTACGTGGTAGGGCTCAACCACATGCCCGTGGTAAACCAGGGCGACGCGCTGCTGCACATCGGCCGCACCGATGCCGCCTTCAGCCGGGTAGATCTGAGCCCGCCCTTCGAGGAAAAGCCCAGCCGCGCCACCGAGCCCGAGCCGGAAGACGACGATTTAATGTGAGGTAATGTGCTGATGTGCTAATGTGGAGAATGGGCTGATGTGCTGATGATGGGAACGTGTCATTGCGAGCCAAGCGAAGCAATCCGTACTGGGCAATGCACCAAGCCCTGAAATTCACCAAGCCCTGACGTGCGCACTTCAGGGGCTTGGTGGTAGAAAAAAGTGTCTGGTTCTGAAAAGGCCGGATTGCTTCGCTTGGCTCGCAATGACAGACCATTAGCACATCAAGCACATTCTCCACATTAGCACATTACCTCACATCCAGCCAGAAAATCCTTTTCTTTGGGGAGCCATTGACCGGCTGCTTACCCGTTTTTTCTTTCTTTTTCTAATGAACAACCCTTTGCGCCTCGTTATTGACGCGGTACTGGTCATTGCCGTGGCCGTATTGTTTTACCTGCACTTTGCCAGCAAGCCCGCGGCTGCCCCGGCGGCTCCAACCCGCAAAGTAGCCATCAGCACCGACTCTACCAGCCAGGCCACCACTGCCCTGGAAGCCGTAGCCGACACCGATAAAGTAGCCTACGTGGAATCGGAAAAGCTGCTGGAAGGCTACCAGGCCATGAAGGATGCCCGCAAGAGCTTCGAGGCGAAAGTGAAAAAGTGGAGCGCCCAGAACGACGCCATCGGCCGCCAGTTCCAGAGCGCGGTGCAGAAGTACCAGCAAACGGCCGGGGCCCTCACCCAGGAGCAGCGCGCCGCCACTGAGCAGCAGCTGGAGATGCAGCGCATCAAGGGCGGGCAGGAGCAGCAGAAGCTGCAGCAGCAGGCCGCCGAGGAAGAAGCCCGCATGACGAAGCAGGTGCTGGACCGTGTAGACAAGCAGGTGGAGGCCTACGGCAAAGCCAACGGCTACCGCCTCATCCTGATTTCGGCGCCCGGCGGAGCCATAGCCTACGGCCGCAAAGACATCGACATCACCAAGGAAGTGCTGGCCGATCTGAACGCCGCTTACAAGAAGAAGTAAGGGTTACCCGTTGTAGTTGTAAAAAGCCCCTGGTGTTGATAGCGCCAGGGGCTTTGTGCGTCAGAGAGGAGTGGTAGCTACGCAAAGCTGCTGATGCTGAGCCGGGAAATAACCGGGTGCGGCTTGGGGAAGGTGCGCCGTAACTTATATCTTTCGGCTCACCCGCTTGAATATAGGATTCAGGAGGGGCCACTTTTTATCTTTTCATATGCGTAACCAATATCCTTCTCTCCTATACGGCCTGCTGCTGACCGCCCTGCTGGGCAGCTGTCAGCGCGCCGAATACGCGTTTCGCCCCGCTGTGCCCACCTATGCGGCAGTGCCGGTAGCCCCGGCGCCGGCTACCGATGTCCCGCAGGCCAGCGTGGCTGTAGCGCCGGCTACCCTGGCAGCTCCGGCGCAACAGGCTGCCGCTGTGCTGGCCAGTGCCCCGGCTATGGGACCAGCGCCTGCCGTGGCGGCCCCTGTGCCCGCCACCCCCCGCAGAACTGTAGCACCGGCGCACGAGGCCGCCGTGGCCCTGCAGCCGGTTAAGCAGCGCAAAGGCAAGTCTAACAAAGCCTTGTGGATTGTCCTGGGCGTGGGGGCATTGCTGGCTATTCTTCGCATTGCCACTGCTTCCAAAGACTAACCGGGCTGCGGTGGTTAGCCCGGCACCCTCTGGCTGATAATGGCCGGAGGGTGTTTTTTTGCGCAACACTTTTCCGAGGCGCGCTGCAACCTGCCGCTGCTGCCCAGGCTCTTGCCAGGAGCAAGAGGTCATCTTCCTGCCGCTCTGTTTTCCTTTATTCTCAGCTATGAAACAACGTTTACGCGGCTGGCTCCTGGGCCTGCTGCTACTGCTGCCCGGCTTGGCGCAGGCTCAGCAAAAGCACACCATCAGCGGCTACGTGCGCGACGCCGCTACCGGCGAAAACCTTATTGGCGTGGCCGTGGTGCATCCGGCCTCGGGCCAGGGCACGGCCACCAACACCTACGGCTTCTACTCGCTTACCTTGCCCGCCGCCTCAGACTCGGTGCGGCTGCTGGTAAGCTACCTGGGCTACCAGAAAGCCCGCTGGGCCGCGCCCGCCGGCACCAACCAAACGCACGATTTCCGGCTGCAGCCGCTGTCGGCCGAGCTGGCTGGGGTGGAGGTAGTAGGGAGTCGGGAAGAGAAGATTGCGCAGAGCACCCGCATGGGCACTATCAACGTGCCCATCACCCAAATCAAGACCTTACCGGCTTTGCTGGGCGAGGTAGACGTACTGAAAGTGCTGCAGCTGCTGCCGGGCGTGCAAAGTGGGGGCGAGGGCACCAGCGGCCTGTACGTGCGCGGCGGCTCCCCCGACCAGAACCTGATTCTGCTGGATGGCACACCGGTGTACAATGCCTCGCACCTGTTCGGGTTTTTCTCAGTATTCAACGCCGACGCGCTCAACAACGTGGAGCTGATCAAGGGCGGCTTTCCGGCGCGCTACGGCGGCCGCCTTTCGTCGGTGCTGGATATTTCGATGAAGGAAGGCAACATGCAGAAGTTCCAGGGCGAGGGTGCCGTGGGCATCATTGCCTCCAAAATCACGCTGGAAGGACCTATCAAGAAAGACACGGCCTCGTTTATCTTCTCGGCCCGCCGCACCTACATCGATCTGCTGGCCCAGCCCCTCATTAAGGCAGCCCTGGCCAGTGAGAGCAGCAGCGGCTCCCTGGGCTACTTCTTCCACGATCTGAACGGCAAGCTGAACTGGAAAATCAGCTCCCGCGACCGGGTGTACCTGAGCGCCTACACGGGCTACGACAAGTTCTACTCCCGCATCCGCGACCAGCAGCAGAACGACGACTACAGCAGCCTGAAGGCCGGCCTGGGCTGGGGCAACCTCACGGCGGCCCTGCGCTGGAACCGGGTGCTGAACAATCAGCTGTTTCTGAACACCCACCTCACGTACAGTAAGTACCAGTTCAACATTGGGGTAGAAGACGAAAGCCGCCGGGGCGGGCAAACCGACAAAACCAGCCTGCGTTACTTCTCCAATATCCGCGACATCAGCCTGAAGACGGACCTGGACTATCTGCCCTCACCCGACCACTACATCCGGGCAGGCGGGCAGTACATCCGGCACTCCTTCAAGCCGGGCGCCCTGCAGGCCAAAGGCTCCGGGGATTTAAGCGACTTTAACTCGGTGGCGCAGGTGGGCGCCCACGAAGCCTCCCTGTATGCCGAAGACGACTACCGCCTGACGGAGCGGCTGAAGGTGAACGGGGGCCTGCGTCTGAACGCCTTTGGAGTAGATGGCAAGTTGTATCCCTCGCTGGAGCCCCGGCTGGCAGCCCGCTTTCTGCTCACGCCAGAGTGGGCCTTCAAGGCGTCGTACGCCCGTACCACCCAGTTTATTCACCTGCTCACCAACAGCGGCATTGGGCTGCCCACCGATCTGTGGGTACCGTCCACCAAAAACATCCGGCCCCAGCGCGCCCAGCAGCTGAGCGTGGGGGCAGCCCGCACCCTGCGCCACCACGAGCAGGACTACGAGCTGAGCCTGGAAGCCTACTACAAGCCCATGCGCAACCTCATTGAGTACCGCGAGGGCGCCAGCTTCCTGGGCACTACCGACAACAACTGGGAAAGCAAAGTAACGAGCGGCCGGGGCTGGGCCTACGGAGGAGAAGTATTCCTGCAGAAGAAAAGCGGCCGCACCACCGGCTGGATTGGCTACACGCTAGCCTGGAGTGAACGGAAGTTTCCGGAGCTAAACCAGGGCCGCTTGTTTCCCTTCAAGTATGACCGGCGTCACGATGCCTCGCTCGTGGTCATTCATAAGCTCAAGGAAAACCTGCTGCTTTCGGGCACCTGGGTGTACGGCACCGGCAACGGTGTGACCCTCGCGCAGGGCCGCTACCGCCTGGGCGTGTACGAGGAGTACGACGACTACGGCCCGCGCAACTCCTACCGCATGCGTGCCTACCACCGCATGGACCTGGACTTAAGCCATACCAAGAAAAAGCGCTGGGGTGAAGTCGTCAACAGCATCTCGCTCTACAACGCCTACAGCCGCAAAAATCCCTACTACCTGTACCTGAACGAGGGCGGCACCGATGTCGATGGCAAAGAAATAAAGCCTTCATATCGGCAGATCTCGCTGTTTCCCATTATCCCGTCCTTTAGCAAAAGTTTCCGCTTCTAACGCCGTGTCTGCTATGAAACCTACTCTGTTCCAGGCAGTGGCCATAGTGCTGCCAGCCTTGCTGGCCGGCTGCGAAATGGCCGTGGATGTGCCCATGCCCGAGCACACGCCCCGGCTGGCCCTCAACTACGTGCTCAGCAACCAAGTGCCCGACTCGCTGTATTGGCAAACTCACCCGCACCGCCTGCTGACGGTGAGCGTAAGCCAGAACATATTTACTGCCAAGCCGGTGCGCCAGCCGGCAAATGCCACCGTGGAGCTGCTCGATGCCAATGGGCAGGTAGTGGATCGGTTCCGGGGGCGCTACCGCTATTACAACCCCGTCAGCCAGGATAGCATCGACGCGTATTACGTGCCCCAGTACGGCTTTGCGGGGTATCCCGGGCACCGCTATACGCTTCGGGCCTCCATGCCGGGGATGGAAACGGCCGAGAGCAGCCTCACGCTACCGGCGCCGGCCACGGTAAGTGCTGGCAGCTTTGTGCGCCGGGCGCCCGGCCCGGGCCAGGGCGAACATTCCGTAATGGGCCGCCTGAGCGTGAGCGTGCCCGACCCGGCGGCTTCTGCCGACTACTACGTGGCTACGGCCCGCGTACTCGATACCAACGGCCGGCTTTGGGGGGTACTGAGCAACGACTATGAAAACGACCCGGAGGACGACAGCGGTATTTCCATTGAGCGGTTCCAACTCTCGGAAAGCTACAACACCCAGCCCGAGGTGTACGCCGACCTGAACGTGAACGGCCGCACCATTTCGCTGACCCAGAACGTGCGGGCCTGGTCTTCGGGCGGCTACGTGCCGGGCCAGCCGCAGTACCGGCAGCCGGCCTTCGTGGAAGTAACCATCAGCACCCTCACCCGCGAAGCCTACGACTTCTATCAGTCGGCGCAGCGCTACCAGGATAGTAACGGAAACCCGTTTGCCGAGCCCGCCCCGCTGGCCTCCAACGTGCGCAACGGCTACGGTCTGTTTGGCGGCGCCACGGACGTGACCTACCGGATACCTATCCAGTAACCCGATTAAACCCGGCGCTGCCAGGTGCATCCAAGCCAGTGTTGTTTCCTCCTCACTGTTCTGGCTTATGCGTAATTATCCGTTGTTTCTGGCGCTGGCTCTGCTGTTTGGGCTGGGCTTCTCAGTTTCTTCCTGCGTGGCCACTGCTCCCGTAGTGGCAGGGCCCCCGCCACCCCGCCGCTTAGTGGTAGTGCAGGCGGCCCCGGCAGTAGTGCGGGCCCGGCCGCTGCCTCCCCCGCGCCTCTACTACCACCGGCCCGCCTACCGGCGCCCGGCCCGGGTTATAACGGTGCAGTAGTACGAAGGAGTATCATCAAGAAAAAAGCCCCGCCAGCTTAGCTGGCGGGGCTTTTTTGAGCCTGAAACAGAACCCTAGCGGTGCATGAGGCGCTTGGTCACGGTGCCTTCCGGGGTGTGGGCGCGTACCAGGTACACGCCGGCCGACAGGCCGCTCAGCTCCAGCGTAGCACGGGTAACGCCCGGCTGCGTGCGCACCTCTACTGTGCGCAGCACCTGGCCTACGCCGTTGAGGATTTCTACCCGTACCATACCAGCCTGCCGCAGGGCCGGCAGCTCCAGCGTGGCAGCGTCGGTAGCGGGGTTGGGGTAGAGGCTGGTGCGGCCCGCCAGCTCCCGGGCCTTGCTGCTGAGGGCTACCTCTTTAAAGTCGGTGAAGGTGTACATCTGCAGCGGGGTGTACTCTTCGATGCCGAAGAACGGATATACCAGTTGAGTGGCTTGCTGAATGAGGTTGCCGGCCGCATTGTAGCGCGAGGCGTTTTTGATGCCGTAGAAGTACTCCCAGGAGTCACCGTTCCAGTCTTCCAGCTTGAGCTCGGCCAGGTTGCCGTACTCATCGCGGGTTTCGGTGTCGCGCATGTACGCAATCCAGTTTTCGCCTTCCAGGTATTCGGTGGTGGCTACGCTGCCGGTAGCGGTATAGGTGGCGCTGTAACGCTCAGTCGTTACCCAGTCTTTCTCGTCCAGCTCCTGAAAGTTGTAAGAACGTGCCTGGCCCAGGGCGTAATCGTGCCATACGATGTCGGTGTGGCGGTATGAAGCTTCCCAGGCCCCATCGGCCCATTCTTCGAAGGTAATCTGGGTGGGCTTGCCGTCGGTGCCCAGCACATAGGTTTCCCGCAGCGCATTGATGAAGGCTCCTTCTTCCACGTCATACTCTTTCGTAACCCGGCTGGTGAGCTGCTTGGCCGCGTTATAGGTATTTTCGTACTTGCTGCCCTCGTAGGTTTCCCAGGCGGTGCCAGACCATTCCTGCGTCACCTCTTCCGTGGCCATCTGCTGGGCGTCGAAGGTAGTGGCGGTGCGTTCGTAGTTTTCCCAGGCCTTGCCGTCCCAATCCTGCTGGATGGACTCCGTCTGCACACCCTGCGCATTGTAGGTATTGAGCGTCTGCGACAGGTTTTCGTGGGTGATGGAGTCAGTATACACCTCTTGCGTCACCTGAGCGTTGGCGTTGTAGGTGTACTGCACATGGGCGGCATCTACCCATTTGCCAGCGGCACCATCTTCGCCTTCTTCCCAGTTGTAGGCGTGGCCCTGGTAGGGCACTACGGGAGCCTGAGGCTGGCGCTTGGCCGTGGAGCGCTTGGTGGTGGGCAGTACGGGTACTGTGGTGCGGGGCAGCTCACGCAGCTGCTCGCGCAGGGCCTTGGTGCCAAGCTGGGCCTTAGGGAAATGCGGGGCCGCGTGGTGAGCCGATTGAGCTACAACGGATTGAATAGACAGTCCTGCGGCTACAAAAAGTAGGGGTAAACGCATATAAAAATGGAAAAGTGAAGCCCGTACGGCCATGATTGAAAAGCTAATGTATCGACTCAGGACGGCCCGCGCAAGTTGCTTGCCGGAAGAATAAAAAAACGAACAGGCTCCATCCCGTACCCGGATGGAGCCTGTCAACGCACTATTGCGGGCTATTAACGCTTGATAAGCGGATAGGCCAGGGACCCTTCTGTGGTGTGCAGCCGTATGGTGTACAGCCCGGCCTGCAGGCCCCGCACATCCACCCGCTGGCGGATGCTGCCCTGGTTAGGCTGCAGGGTCAGGGTGCGCACTACCTGGCCCAGGCTATTGAGCAGCTCTGTTTGCATAGGCGCCGTTTCCCGCAGGCCGCTCACGGCCAGCGTTACGCTCTCGGTGGCGGGGTTGGGGTATACGCTGCCACTGTGCGTACGGGTGGCAGGGTGGCTGGCGGTAATGACAAACGACTGGAAAGCGCTGTGATTGGTACGGCTGCTGTTATCGAACGAGTCGTCGCTCAGATCAAGGTCCTGCTCTACGGAGCGCAGCACGCGGTTGTTGGGGCCATACGTGAGCACCTGGCGGGTTTCCGAGGAAACTTCCCACGCGGTGCCGTTCCAGAACTCTTCACGTTGGCCGGCTTCGTTGCCAAAGCTGTCGAACAGAAACGACTCCTGCGAATCGTTCACCCAGGCGTTGTTTTCGCGGATCTGCAGGGTTTCAGTGCTGCCGCCATTGCCGGCGTAGGTGAAGATGTGGCGTAAAACGTCTTTCCAGCCGTTGTTTTCCCACTCCTGCTCCTCGTAGGAGGCCGGCGTGAGCGTGGCCCAGTTGGCCCAGGCAAAGTTCCGCTCCCGGCTTTCATTTACCCAGGCGTTGTTGTGCCAGAACTGGTACGTAACGTCGGTATAGCGGCCGTTGCTGATGGTATATACCTCGCGGGTAGCCTTGGTGTATGGGCCGTTCTTCTTCGATTCTTCTTCCACCACTTCCTGCCTCAGGCCCTGAGCGTTGCGGGTGATAATAAAGCGGGAGCTTTGCGCGGGTACCCAGGCTGTACCTGCCCAGTCCTCCGTCGCAAACGAGGTCAGGTCGCCGTGGGCATCATACCCAAAAAGAAGCTGGGAGGCGTTGCTCCACTTCGTGCCCAGCCAGACTTCGATCTTCAGGATCATTGGCCGGCCCTGCGCGTCGAAGGTGTAGCCCTGGCGCATCAGCGGAATTTTGCTAACGGAGTCAGAATATACAATCTGTGAAGGGCGGGCCTGGGCATCGTAGGTGAAGGCGGCCATTTGGGCATCTTCCCATTTTTCTTCTTCCTCGTTCCAGGCATAGGCCACCGACTGGCCCGGGCGGTACACGGTGGTTTTGGCCTGCACGGCCTGCTTTTCGTGCCAGGGCGTACGGGTGGGTAGCTGCACAGCACTGTGGAGCGCCGCAGGCAGTGCGCGGCGCAGGTAGGCCTGGGCCTTGTGTTGCGCCTGCGCGGTAGTGGCTGCGAGGCCGCACACAACGGCCATCAAAAAGAGTCGAAGCGTTTTCATAGCAGAAAAAGAAGGGTGACAGGGCGGAGGCCGGGCCGTGCGGGGAAGCAGCGGCACCAGCAACACAAAGGTCTGGCTGGTACATGCGCAGCACAATCACATAAGTATGTGGAGTGGCGGCTCAAGCCCGGGGCATGCATTCCCGCGCCTCACATATTGAAGTGAAGCCCCGCTGCAAGCCAACCAGGAGTCCATAAAAAAACCGGCGGCAGACCCGAAGGCCCACCGCCGGTTTCGGCTGGCTGCGTTGTCGCCGGGAGGCTACAGAATAATGCGCAAACTCAGGGCCGCGTCATGGTACACGCCTGCGTTGCCATCAAACACCTCGAAGAAGGGCTTGTAGTCGACGCCCAGCACGAAGGGCAGGTCAGGCATCTTGTACTCCAGGCCCAGAATCAGGTCGGCGCCGGCGGCTACGTAGCGTGCATCATCGTTGTAATACCGCGTGTAGTAGTAGGTGCGGCCCTTGTGCTTGTAGTAGCGCACTTCATCATAATAGTAGCGCCCCCGGTAGGCGCCCACGTGGGCACCGGCTCCATAGTAGTAAGCCAGGCCTTTTATGTCCTTGATGGCGTTCTGCTTTTCGAGCAGCAGCGTGAGACGGGCACCTTTGGCCTTATACTCGGTGGTAACGAGGGCTTCGAGGGCTACGCCGTTCTTGCCGGTCAGAAAGTGTTTCAGGGTGAGGCCCGAGGAATAGCCGCCGGCCCGCAGGCCTACGCCGGTGCCGTAGCCGGCGCCACCGTCACTGCCTTTTTCTGGGCCCAGGTGCTGGTGCTGGCTAACAGCAGCATCAGTAGGGCAACCACTACATTCTTTTTCATGCGCACTAGGAGGAAATAAACGAACTGGTGAACCACAAAGGTAACACCCGACCCGCCAACCAGCCAGCTGCCTCAGCCATCGGCCCGGATGCCGCGGGCAATTTCGTCCGACAGATACACCCGGCTACCGCCTCCATCCTGCCCGGCGGCGCCCAGCATAGCCTGCGCCACCGCCTCGGCCGACACGGCCCGGTACTTGCGCAACGGCCCTACCAGCAGGGGCTTTACCAGGGCCAGCACCACGGCGCCTACCTGCTCGCCGAGGCGCTTTTCGGTTCGCTCACCAAGCAGCAGGGAAGGCCGGAAGAGGTGAATGGCTCGAAACGGGGTCTGGCGCACGGCCGCCTCCATTTCGCCCTTCACCCGGTTGTAGTAAAAGCGCGAGTCCGCGTCGGCACCCATAGCCGATACTACCATCAGCTGGGCCGCAAAATTAGCCGCCGTGAGGGCCGCCAGCTTCACCACGTACAGGTAATCGACCTTGTAAAAGGCCTCTTTGGAGCCGGCCTGCCGGATGGTGGTGCCCAGGCAGCAGTACACGTCGTCGGCAATCAGGCGCAGGCGGTGCTCCTCCAGGTGGTCGAAGTCTACCACGCGCTGCTCCAGCTTGGGGTGCACCAGCGGCAGCGCCCGCCGGCCTACCGCAATGACTTTGGAGTACCGGTCGCTGGCCAGCAGCAAGGGCAACAGGTGCTGGCCTACCAGGCCGCTGGCGCCGGCAATAAGGGCGGTTTTCTGAATTTTCATGGCAAGAGCAACAACCGGAAACCTACCAGGCTACCGGCCGTCCTTACGCAAAAAAGCCGCGCGGGGCTACATAGCCGCCTGCTAATTTAGCTCTCGGCTACCAGCTGGGTATGCTCGGGGAAAAGCTGAACCAGCCCGCGCTTGTAGAGGGTGCCCAACGCCTTTTTGAACACCTTTTTGCTGATGCCCAGGCGGCGGTAGATGTCGTCCGGCTCGCTTTTATCGGACAGTGGGAGCGTACCGCCAGCCTGGCGAAGCGCCGTCAGCAGCTGCTCGGCCACATCCAGGGCCTCATCGAACCCGGGTTTCTGCAGGCTCAAATCCAGCTTGCCATCGGGCCGCACGCGGCGCACGTAGCCGGTGTGCACGTCGCCCAGGCGCAGGGGCTTGAACACTTCGTTGTGGTAAAGCAAGCCCTGGTGGGTACCATCTACAATGACTTTGTAGCCGAGGTCGGTTTCCTCGGCCACGAACAGGTCGGCGGCGTCGCCCTCCTTACCAGGGTAGGGCTGGTCGCTGAGAAACCACTCCCACTTGGCCGAGGCCACAATGCGGTCCGTGGTTTCGTCGAGGTACACAAACACCGTGGTTCGCTCGCCGGGGCGCAGGTTGCGACGCTGGTTGCGGTAGGGCAGCAGCAAGTCTTTTTCCAGGCCCCAGTCGAGGTAGGCGCCGGTGGGCGTCACGTCGCGCACGCTCAGGGCCGCAAACTGGCCCACGCGGGCGTAGGGCTCCAGGTTGGTGGCAATCAGCCGGTCTTCCGAGTCGCGGTACACAAACACGCGCACTACGTCACCTACGCGGGTGCCTTCGGGAATGTACTTGCGCGGCAGCAGCAGGTCGCCGTCGTCGGAGGTCAGGTACATCCCGAAATCAACTTCGCGGGCTACTTCCAGGTCGTTAAAATCGCCGAGTTGCATAAGGGTAGGAATTACGCGGAAAACAGAGCCGTAGTCTGATTCCGGCCCCAACGCAAAGGTAGAGGAATGTCAAACAAGCCGCCGACCTGCCAGCGGGCAAACCAGCAGACGTTGCACAGGCGCCAAAAGGCATTACGCGGGCGTCGGCCCCTACTCGTACCGCGTAATGCCCGGCTGCCCGAAAGTGAAGCCGCTGAAATCGTAGTAGGGGCGGGCGTTTTCGAAGATGCGCAGGCCGTTGTTGGTGTACTGCCCGCGCGGGTAAAAACCCAGCAGCAACTGGAACGTGCGCAGCACGGTGTACTCGTTGCGGAAGCGCAGCCCGATGCCGATGCCGGTATACGGCGCCTCGCTGAAGGGCAGGGCCCGGCCCGGCTTGGTATTCAGCCAGGCTGCGTCCAGAAAGCCCACCGCCGCCACTCGGAAGCCCAGAAACGAAAACGGGGTGTACACGGTGGTTTCGTAGTTGACCACAAAGCGGCTGGTGCCGCGCAGGTTGCCATCGGAGGTGAAGCCGCGCAAGCCCCGCTCTCCTTCAATCGAGAGGGGCCGCTCATCGAGCCGCCGGTTTACGCCAATGATGGAGCGGTTCCAGAGGAAATGCCGCCACTGGAAGTTGCCAGTGTGGTAGAGGCGGGTGAAGTACAGGATTTCGCTGCTGATGAGGCCCTGCTGCCAGTCGTTCTGCCGGCCCTGGATAAACGAGCTTACCTCGCCGCGCATATACAGGTAGCCCCGGCGCGGATGGTAGCCGGCCCCGGCCAGCTGCAGGCCGTAGTAGCGGCGGTTATCCACGCCATTGAACTCGTAGCCGGCCGTGAGGCTAGCCAGGGTGCCCGTCGGGATGTCCTCAGTGCGCCCGAAGCCAAACAGGTAGGTATCCTTATAATAGCGCCGCACGCTGTAGCCCACCGTACCCAGCAGCAGCACGTTGTCGCGCTGGATTGGGTCGTAGCTGCGGGTGTAGGCGGTGCGAATCGAGCGGCCCGACACAATCAGTCGGCCGGGGTTTTCATAGCCCAGGTCGTAGCTTTTCAGGCGCAGGGAGCGGCCCAGCCACATATCCTGCACGTGGTAGGTGACGGGCTTGAACACGTACGGGTCTTCCGGGGTGCCCAAGCCGCTGACGGAAGGCAGCAAATCAAAATAATCGTAGCTAAGGGCGCCCGCGTACTTGGTCGTAATCGAGTAAAAGTCGCGGGTGATGCGCAGGCCACCCTGGCGGCGCCGGGTTTCGTTGAGGTAGTTGGCCTGGGCATTCAGAAAGTAGCGGAACGGCACCAGATAGCTGCCCTCGTAGCGCCAGGGCTGGGCGCCCTCCAGCCCATCGGTACTGCGGCCATACTCGTAGCGGTTGCGAAACTGGTGGCCCTGGCCCAGGAAGTTCACGTCGCGCAGCCCGATAACGCCGGCCGCCACGTCGCGCAGCTGCACCGAGCCGCTGAGGCTGAACACGTCCTTGGTTACTACCTCAATGTCCACACTGTCGCGGGAGCTGGTTTGCTCGTTCACGAACACGCGGGCGTCCAGCAGCTCGGCCGTCTGGCGCAGCAGGCGCTCTGATTCCGACAGCGCCTGGGGCTCCAGCTCGCCGCCGCGCCGAAACAGCAGCACCTGCCGCACCCGCGCCCGGGAGGTTTTGATGTGCAGCGCGTTGCCGCCTTTTTCCAGCAGGTTGCGCGGCACCCGGCTGGGGTCGTTGATGCGGTAGCCAAACGCGTCGAGGGTGCGGATATTGATGCGCCGCACGATTTTGTAATTGTGCCGGTCGTACTGTCGGTTTAGCAGCTCGGCATCGAGGCCGGCCTTTTCCTCGCGCCGCTCCGTGAAGTTGAACAGCGCCGCTGCAGCTTTGCCGGCAATGGTTTTGCGCTTGGTATAGGCCTTGAGCTGGTTGAGCAGCTTTTCCTCGTCGAAGCGGCGGCGCAGGGAGTCGGCGCGGGTTTCGCTGATGGTGTCGGGCGCGGCCGTGGGCACGGGCTGCTGGGCCGCAGCGGGCCGCACCAGGCCCAGCGCCAGCAAAACTCCCCCAATCCAGGCCACATAGTTCATAGCATTCCCACGGCAGATCGGGCAAGATACAGCCTCGCCGGCTTTGATGCACATGGTTGCTGCGCGCGGGTAAGCAGAAGAGCAGCAAGTTGCCCAACCAGGTTGGCATAGCCAAGGCACGAAGGCTGGTTGGTACTCGGGAAAGTTGGTGGCACCGACGGAACGATTCTAAAAAAATTAGCCTTGTATTCTATTGCGTAGCAAAGAGCAAAGGACTATTTTTAAGCCCAGAAACCGCCCCCGATGAACGAGCGAATCCAGGAAAAGCTAAGTATTTTGGCAGACGCCGCGAAGTACGACGTATCGTGCTCCAGCAGCGGCGGCAAGCGCAAAAACGTGGACAAAGGCCTGGGCAACGCCGAGGGCATGGGCATCTGCCACTCCTACACTGAGGACGGCCGCTGCGTGAGCTTGCTGAAAATCCTGCTCACCAACCACTGCATCTTCGACTGTGCCTACTGCGTGTCGCGCCGCTCCAACGACCAGAAGCGCGCCGCCTTTACGGTGGATGAAGTGGTGGACCTGACTATGAATTTCTACCGGCGCAACTACATCGAAGGCTTGTTTCTGAGCTCGGGCATCTTTTCCTCGCCCGACTACACCATGGAGCGGCTGGTGCGCATCATCAAAAAGCTGCGCACGGAGCATAAGTTCAACGGCTACATCCACGTGAAAGCCATTCCGGGCGCCTCGGAGGAGCTGATTCAGGAGGCCGGCCTGTATGCCGACCGGCTGAGCGTGAACATCGAGCTACCCTCGGAAATGGCCTTAACCACCCTGGCGCCCGAGAAAAACTACAAGGAAATCCTGACGCCAATGGCGCAGATCCGGGACGGCATCATTCAGAACAAGGAAGAAAAGTCCCTGTTCAAGAAGGTGCCGCAGTTTGCCACGGCCGGCCAGAGCACCCAGCTCATCGTGGGCGCTTCCGCGGAAAACGACCTGCAAATCATTAACCTGTCCGACTCGCTCTATAAAGGCTACGGCCTCAAGCGCGTGTACTACTCGGGCTACATTCCCGTCACCGACGATGCCCGCCTGCCGCAGGTCACGCAGCCGCCTCTGATCCGGGAGCACCGCCTCTACCAGACAGACTGGCTGATGCGCTTCTACGGCTTCCAGGCCGACGAAATTCTGGACCCCGCGCACCCTTTCCTCGACCTGGAAATAGACCCCAAGCTGGCCTGGGCCCTGCGTAACCGCCATGTGTTTCCGGTGGACGTGAATACGGCCGACTACGAAATGATTCTGCGCATTCCCGGCGTGGGCGCCCGCTCGGCCAAGCGCATTGTGGCCGCCCGGCGCTTTGCCCCGCTCACCCTCGACCACCTGCACAAGTTCGGGGTGGTACTCAAGCGGGCCAAGTTCTTCCTCACCTGCCGCGGCCAGGCCCTGGAGCGGCGGGAGCTGGACGAGCAAGCCATCCGCCGCCAGATTCTGTTCGGGGCCGGCTCTGTCCGCTCGGCCCTTGTCACCCAACAGCTCGATTTATTTGCCCAGGCTTCTTAGCTGGTGTTTGACTTTGCCTAGTCCTTCGACCAGCTACGAACCTAAAAACCAACAACAATCAACTTAAAACAATCATCATGACTGTTTCTCACCGCGGTGCCGACGCGTCGGCCGCTTCAACTCACATGGCTAAGTCGGAAAAAGTAGCGCGTCTGGCGTGCTGCTGCAAGCTCTCAGAACTGCTGCCGCTGGTGCGGCAGATGCACCAGCGGGCCGCCCAGGCCAATGCCTCCCGCCAGGAGCAGCAGGCCGCGTAGCGGGGCGCCTGGCATAACCTTTCCGGGCGCGGCCGGGTAGGCAGAGCATGACTTTTCCACTTGAGGACCACTACGTTCGCACCAACGGACGCACCCTGCACGTGGTGCAATGCGGGCCCGCCGCCGGCCCGCTGGTTGTGTTGCTGCACGGCTTTCCCGAGTTCTGGTACAGCTGGCGGCACCAGCTGCCTGCCCTGGCCGCGGCGGGCTTCCGGGTGTGGGCTCCCGACCAGCGCGGCTACAATCTCAGCGACAAACCCACGGAGGTAGCGGCCTACCGTCTGTCGGAGCTGGGCAAAGACGTGCTGGGCTTGCTCGACGCGGCCGGGCACGCGCAGGCCGCTATTGTGGGGCATGACTGGGGCGGCATTGTGGCGTGGTGGCTGGCGGCAGAGCATTCCAACCGGATTTCGCGGGCCGTTATCCTGAACGTACCGCACCCTAAGGCACTGGGGCAGGTGCTGGGGCAGGCCCCGCGCCAGCTCCTTAAAAGCTGGTACGTGTTCTTCTTCCAGCTGCCCGGGCTGCCCGAGTGGCTGTTTCGGCGCCGGCGGTTCCGGTTTGGGCGTGGCAGCCTGCGGGGCACGAGCCGGCCGGGGACTTTTCCGACTGAGGAGCTGAGCCACTACGTAGCTGCGTGGGCGCAGCCGGGGGCGCTGACGGGGATGATCAACTGGTATCGGGCCGCTTTGCGCCAACCCACGCGTACGGGGCGGGTAAGCATTCCGGTGCAGGTGCTTTGGGGCCGGCAGGATGTGTTTCTGGAACCGGAACTGGCCCAACTCAGCCTGCGCCACTGCGACCAGGCCACGCTGACGTACTTCGAGCAGGCTACCCACTGGCTGCATCAGGAAGAGCCCGCCGAAATAAACCGGCTGCTGCTGGAGTTCCTGGGGCCGGAGCTGCCAGATTCCCCATCTGTCTAACTGCTGCATATGCCTCGTTTTCTGCCTGCGTCTCAATCGTCAGTTCCAGTGCCAAGCGTCGCCGCCAACCCACGCAGGAATGCTCCGAGTCTGCACAACGCTCCGCTCGACTACTCCTACGACGGCACGTTTGAGGGCCTGCTGACGGTCTTGTTCACAGTCTATGACCGCCAGGCCGCGCCCAACAGCATTCAGCCCCACGGCGCGGTGCAGGGCGGCTTGTTTGCGCAGCCCGTCTCGGTAGTTACCGACGAGGCGCTGGCCGCGCGGGTGTGGAAAAACCTGCTGCGCTATGTGGATAAAGATGCCCGCACGCGCCTGTTTCACGTGTTTCTGAGCGAAGCGTCTGACCGGGAACTACTGATTTTTCGCTACGCCGATCTGGCTATGCGCGCCGGCCGCGACATCTCGGAAAACTATGCCGATGACAATGTGCGCCGCGTGCAGCGCCTGGCCCAGCAGATGTACCGCGAAAAGCACCGCATGGAGGCCTTCGTGCGCTTCGAGAAAACCCAGGATGGTCTGTTCCACGCCACCATCGAGCCCGATTTCGACGTGCTGCCGCTTATTGCCGCCCATTTCAGCACCCGCTACGCCGACCAGCGCTGGCTGATTTACGACCGGCGCCGCCGCTATGGCCTCTACTACGACCTGCACCGCACCGACGTGGTGGAGTTCGATACTGCCTCGCCCCGGCACAGCGCGTCGGTGTCAGCTACGGTGCTGGACGAGCGGGAGCCCCTGTTTCAGCTGCTCTGGCAGGCCTATTTTGACCACGTGAATATTCCGGAGCGCAAAAACCTGAAGCTGCACCGCCGCCACATGCCGTTGCGCTACTGGCGCTACCTCAGCGAAAAGCAGCCCCGTGAACAGCGCTTTGAGGCTATTCGCAACAAGCGACCGGTGCAGCCTGGAAGTCCGGCAATAGGGCCGGGTGAGCATCCGGAGGAGGAAAAAGGGTAATTTGCGCCCATTCCTCTCTTTCCTGATTCTATGGGTTCTACTCTTGTTTTCGGTGGCGGCGGCCAACTGGGCCAATGCCTGCAATATGTGGCGCAGCAGCGCAACCTGGCGGATATCGTATTTCTGCCCGAAGAGCAGGCCAACATCCTGGACCCTGGAGCTTTGCGTGAAACCTTTGCCCGATACCAGCCTGCCTACATCATCAACTGCGCCGCCTATACGGCCGTGGATAAGGCCGAGGATGAGGTAGACCTGGCCCGCCGCGTGAACCGCGACGGCGCTGAAAACCTGGCCCGCCTGTGCGGGGAGTTTGGGGCCACGCTGCTGCACATTTCCACCGACTTCGTGTTTGCCGGCACCAGTAACCAACCTCTCTCGGAAACCGACGAAGCCGCGCCCATCAGCGTGTACGGCCTCACCAAGCTCGAAGGCGAGGAAGTTATTCCGCGGCACACCAGCCAGTACTTTATTCTGCGCACCAGCTGGCTGTACTCCGAGTACGCCGGCAACTTTGTGAAAACGATGCTGCGCTTTGGCCGGGAGCGGGAAGAAATGCGCGTTATCTGGGACCAGCTTGGCACGCCAACCTATGCCATCGACCTGGCCGGCTGCCTGCTGCACATCATCGAGAGCGGCAGCACGGCCTACGGGCTCTACCACTACAGCAACGAGGGCGTAACGTCCTGGTACGATTTCGCGGCGGCCATTTTTGAGTTGGGCGGCCTGCCTACCCGCGTGGTGCCCATCCGCACAGCCGAGTACCCTACCAAAGCCACGCGCCCGGCTTTTTCGGTGATGGACAAAACCAAAGTGAAGACAACCTTGGGGCTGACCATTCCGCACTGGCGGGACAGCCTGAAAGTTTGCCTGAGCCGGCTGGCCTAAAGTCGGCGGCAGCGTAGTTGCCTTAAGCCTCGCCGGGTAGTTTCATAACTGCCGGGTGGGGCTTTATTGTGTCTGTCTGATTGGGTAAGATGGAGGGTGAAGAAGCAAAAAAATTGGTTTTCTGGCCATTTGACCCCATTTTACGAGGTATGAACCAAGCAGAAAACCCGGTAAGCCTTCTTGTTTATACGCTTGCTGCACACGTTCGCCGCAGGGGTAAACCCTTCTGTTTGCCTAGCTATAGCAGTTGATTAGGAGTGAAGGTAACCTACAAGCCAATTCAGGTTTGCGCCTTAGGCGCAAGCAACAGACCTCACCAACTCAAAATGAATCAGCACTAGCCCTGCCAGGAAACGAAATCTGCTCTCAAAAGGCGCCGAATCAAAAGAAAATAAGTCTGGTCTTATGGCCGGTACTGCAGAAAGACAACTCATCTACTTAATCCCCACCACGCATGAACCAAACGACTACTACTGCCCACCTCTGGCGCCGGCTGGCGCGCCCGCTGCTGGCGGGGGCGGCTCTGCTCGGTAGCGCCCTTACCACCAATGCCCAGACGCTGGTTTGGGAAGAAAACTTCGACGGCAACGCTATCAACCCTGAAACCTGGACCTTCGACTTCGGCGATGGGTGCGAGCGGGGCGTGTGCGGCTGGGGCAACCAGGAACTGCAGTATTACACGAGCCGCCCGGAAAATGCCCGCGTCGAAAACGGCAGCCTCGTGATTGAGGCCCGCAAGGAGAAATTCCAGAACAAGGAATTCACTTCTGCCCGTCTGAAAACCTTTGGGCGTGTGCAGTTCAAGTACGGCACGCTCGAAGCCCGCATCAAAGTGCCCAACCTGAAAAACGGCCTCTGGCCCGCGTTCTGGCTGCTGGGCACTACCGGCACCTGGCCCGCCAGCGGCGAAATCGACATCATGGAAATGGGCGCGCAGGCTTCGTACCCCAGCAACGTGAACAACTGGACCAGCGGGGCCGTGCACTGGAGCTACAAGGGTACTCAGGCCGACTACGGTCAGACCTATAAAGGCACCACCGACCTCACCGACGACTACCACGTGTACAAAATGGTGTGGGATGCCCAGGCCATCAAAATGTACATTGATGGCACCCAGTACTTCGTGGTAGACATTTCCAAAGCCACGGAAAACGACATGGAGGAGTTCCACAAGCAGCAGTACATCCTGTTGAACCTGGCTGTGGGCGGCAACTACACGGGTATTCCCAGTGTGGGCGGCATTACGGCCCCGCTGCCTGCCAAAATGATGGTGGACTACCTGAAGCTCTACCAGAACCCCAGCGACGAGTTGTACCTGGCCAAGGAGCATGCCTATGCCGGCGAGTTCGGCATCTACACCGAGAAGGCATCCATCACCGATAAGTTGAAGTTTGGCGAGGGTGCGGAGCTGTACTACTGGAACAACCTCACCAACATCGACCCGGCCCCGGCGGCCTACGAAGGCAGCGAGGTGCTGGCCGTGCGGGCCGCGAGCGGCAACTGGTTTGGCATGGGCGTGGACCACGCTCCGCTGAACATGCTCAATTTCGCTGAAAACGGCGCGCTCAAATTCCAATTCAAGAGCAGCTACAAAGGGCAGTTCAAGATTGGGGTGAAAAGCGGGCACGGGGAAAGCTGGATCAACTTCCCGGCGGGCGGCGCAACTCAGTACGGGCTGGTGCGCGACGGCGCTTGGCACGAGGTAACCATTCCGCTGAGTGCCTTCAACCAGCCCAACGTAGGCATGCACATCGACCTGGGTTCCATGACCAGCCTGTTCATGTTTGCCGGCGACCCGGCCACCAGCAACGCCGACTTCCACTTTGACGACATGCGCCTGAGCGGGGGCGTAGCGGCGAATCCTTCGCCTACCGTATCCATTACCGCGCCTACGGCCGATGCCATAGCCACCACGCCCGCCAGCGTAACCATCACGGCCACGGCCGCCGACGAGAATGGCTCAGTGGCGAAAGTGGAGTTCTACCAAGGCGCCACCAAGCTGGGCGAGGACACGTCAGCTCCTTACACCTACACCTGGACGGGTGCCGCGGCCGGCATATACACGCTTACGGCTAAGGCCACCGACAACGAAGGTGCTGTGACTACCTCGAAGCCGGTAACGGTTTTCGTGGCCGCGCCCAACAACGCCGCGCCGGCCGTGAGCCTGACTACCGACAAAACCAGCTACCTCACGCCCGCCAGCATCACGCTCACAGCTACGGCTACCGATACGGATGGCTCCATCTACAAGGTAGATTTCTACCAGGGCACTACGCTGCTGGCTACCGACATGACCAGCCCCTACACCTACACCTGGACGGGCGCGGCAGCCGGCACCTACAGCCTCACGGCCAAAGCCACCGACAACGGCGGCGCGGTGAAGACATCAACCGCCGTGAGCATCACGGTGGCTGACCCGGTGAAGCCAACCGTCACACTGACCAGCCCCGTGGCTACCGACAAGTTCACGGCTCCTACGACCATCACGCTAACGGCTACGGCGGCGGATGCCAATGGCACCGTGAGCAAAGTGGAGTTCTATAATGGCGACACCAAGCTGGGCGAAGACACCTCGGCCCCGTACGCATTTGAGTGGAAGAACGTGGCCGCCGGCACCTACAGCCTCACCGCCCGGGCTACCGACAACGATGGCAACATGACTACCTCAGCGGCCGTGGCCGTGGCGGTGAAAGCCGTAGCCTGCACCGGCACCGCCACCAGCGGCGACTACAGCTACGAGGTGTTCAGCCAGGGTGGCAGCGTGACGTACACCTTCCACCCGCTGGGTGCTACGGCCGGCGGCAACCTCGCCCTCATCTACATTCAGGAAGGTGGCGCGGGCGCGTATCCCGGCTACGGCATGACGAAAAACGACGCGGGCGACTTCACCTTTACCCGCCCCATTGCTGATGGCGTAGCTACCAGCTTCTACTTCACGTACCAGGCAGGAGCCGGCGGCCCGGAGAAAAACACCGCTGCCACCCCGCATACCTACACCGTAGGCCAGAACTGCGGCGGCACCACGCCTACCAACTCGGCGCCTAGCGTGAGCATCACGGCGCCCGCGGCTTCGGCCAGCTTTACGGCCCCGGCTACCATCACCATTACCGCCGATGCGGCCGATACCGATGGCACCGTGAGCAAAGTGGAGTTCTTCCAGGGTACGACCAAGCTGGGCGAAGACACCTCGGCTCCGTACGCATATGAGTGGACGGGCGTAGCGGCCGGTACCTACAGCCTCACCGCCAAAGCCACCGACAACGAGGGTGCGGCCACCACTTCGGCGGCCGTGAGCGTGACGGTAACGGGCAGCAGCACTGGCACAGAGGGGTATTGCTTCACTACGGAGGAGTACAGCTTCAAGGCCGAAACCATGGGTGAGAACGTGACTTTCACCTTCCACCCGCTGGGCGCTACGGCCGGTGGCACCCTGGCCCTGATTTACATCCGGGAAGGCGCCGAAGGAGCTTACCCCGGCTACACCATGGCCAAGAATGACGCCGGTGACTTCACTTTCACCCGCCCCATTGCCAGCGGCACTGTCACGAGCGTGTACTTCACGTATCAGGTAGGCGCCGGCGGGCCGGAAAAGAACACGGCTGCTACCCCACATAGCTACACGGTAGGCAGCAGCTGCGTCACTACTACCGCCAGCAAGCAGCCCGGTAGCCTTACGAGCATAGCGGTGTACCCCAACCCCAGCGCGGGCCGCACGGTCATTTCCTTTACTTCCCTGAAGGCCGGCAACTACACGGCCATCCTCTACGATCTGAAAGGAGCCCGACTCCGCACCATCGGCGCGGGCCGCGCGGTCGGCAGCCAGCCGGTAGCCCTGGAGCTGAACGCAGCGGAGCTGGCTAATGGCGTATACCTGATTCGGGTAGTAACCGATAAGGAAGCCGTAACCAAGCGCCTTGTCATAAGCCGGTAGTTCATCTGCTCTATCATCGTGAAAAAGCCCTGGCCATTACTGGTCAGGGCTTTTTGCTTTCAGGAAACTGAGGGTAGCCAGCGGCGGCCCGGCTAGCGGGCGTACCAGCGGTTCGCCAGGTAGGCCGCTACTACAAAGCTTAAGCCCAACCCGCACACGCCCCACCAGTGGAAAAGCGCCCAGGCCTGCCCGCCCAGCAAGGAGCCCAGCGAAGCTCCGATAAAGCAGGCCGTCATGTACACGGTGTTGAGGCGGCTGCGAGCCTCGGGCAGCAGGGAGAAAATACGGGCCTGATTGGAAATGTGGGCCATCTGCTGACCTACGTCCAGCACCAGCACACCCAGCACCAGCACCAATAGGTACTGCCCGCCAAAAGCCAGTACCACGTAGGCACTCATAAACAACAGCACACCCAGGTTCAAAGCATAATCAGGCCCTTTGCGGTCGGCGGATTTGCCGGCGAAGGAAGCGGCAAAGGCGCCGCTGGCTCCGATGAGGCCAAATAAGCCGGCTACTTCGCTGCCGTAGCGGTAGGCGGGGCTTTCCAGGAAAAACACGAGCGTAGTCCAGAAGGCGCTGAAGCCGGCAAACAAGCACAGGCCCACCAGCGCCGAGCGGCGCAGCACCGGCAGGTCGCGAATGAGGGTGCCCAGAGAGCGAAGCAGGCTGCCGTAGCTGCCGGGAAAGTGCGGCTGGTTGCGCGGGAGCATCCGGGCCAGCACCGCTGTAATAAGCACCATCACGGCGGCACCCACCCAGAACATGGTGCGCCAGCCGAAGTGCGCCCCTACGTAGCCGCTGATGGTGCGGGAGAGGAGCACGCCAATCAGCAACCCGCTCATGATGCGGCCCACCACACGGCCCCGTTCTTCCTCACTGGCCAGCGAAGCCGCCATGGGAATCAGCAGCTGCGGCACCGCCGAAAACAGCCCGATCAGCAGGCTGGCTCCTGCCAGCAGGAGGAATGTAGGGGCAAAAGCTGCGCCGGCCATCCACACGGCCGCGCACAGCAGCAGCGCCAGAATCAGGCTTTTCCGTTCGCGCTTGTCGCCAAGCGGCACCACAAACAGCAAACCCAGCGTGTAGCCTACCTGCGTGATAGTGGCTACCAGGCTGGCCTGGCTTTCGGAAAGGCGGAAGTCGCGGGCTATTTCGGCCAGCAGCGGCTGGTTGTAGTAGATGTTGGCCACCACCAGCCCGCACGTCACGGACATCAGCCAAACCAGACCGGACGCGAGTGGGGAGTGGTTGAGTCCTTTAGCTTTTCGGCGGGTACAGAACCCGCCGCAGGAATAGGAGAAGACATAAGCAGATACCGCCGGCCGCCGCCGGGTGCGGCTGGCCAAACAGCCCCTACTAACCGATTTCAGCGCGGAAGGTTGCTGTTAGGCGTGTTATCCTAGCTAGCTTGACTTGTTACCTGCTACTTAAAAAGCTTCTGAGAACGGGTCACGTAGTTGAAACCAGCCGAGCAAGTCTATCCAGGTATTATAATGCTGGTGCATGATCCGGCGTATGATAGAAAAGAAGATGCGCTTTGCGTGTCAAAAGGGCTTGGCAGCATCCTCCGTAAACAACAAATGCCCCGCTGGTCAAGCCAGTGGGGCATTTGTTGTTTGTAATCCAGGAGGCAGACGTTACTTCACTCGCACCGGCAGGCCTTCGAGCTGGGCGTAGCTGAGCTTCCAGGCGTTTTTGGCGTTCTTTTTCCAGAGCAGGATGAAGTTTCCTTCGCCCACGCCACGGGGCTGGGTGCGGTCTTCGGGCACTACTTCCACTTCAAAGGTGCCGGCTTCATAGGCCGTAGCGGCGTCGTTGCCGGAGCTCACGGGGCTTAGCTTGAGGTCGTTGATGGTGCCCACGGTTTCGCGGATCCACTTATCGGAAACCTCCGACTTGCCGCTGAAGTGCGACTCGCCCTGCAGGTACTGCACGTCGTCGGCGAGCAAGGTGTCGAGTTGCGTGGTGTTGCGGCTGTTCCAGGCGCCAATGAACTGCTGGTTGAGGGCGTGGACGTCGACGGCCGTGGCGGTGTCTTCTTTCTTGGTTTGGGTGCAGGCGCTCAGCAGGGCAAAACCGAGGCCCGCCAGGAGGGAGTAACGCATGAGAACAGGGTGTTGGTGAGGGAGAAAGGAAGAGAAAAGAACCAGAAAACCCAGGCCCGCAGGCCTGGGTTTGATATTAATAAGGTGCTGAGCCGATTACCAGCTCTTGCGACGAACCTGCGAATCGGGATACGCCGAGTCACGGTCACCGTATGAGTCGTTGGGCAGGTAGGCGAGGCCATTGGCGCTGGCACCGTAGGGTACGGGGTTGCCGTTGGCATCGTAGAGCATGGCGGCACCTACACCAGCGCCAGCTGCCAGGGCCATAGCCGGCGCGGCCGAAGATGTTTTGGTAGTTACCGTACGGGTTTTAGCCTGGTTGGAGCTGGCTACGCTGGCCCGGTAAGCGGCGCGGTCGGCGGCGGCCTGGTTGGCAGCGGCTACGCGGGCGGCTTCGGCCTTGCGCTTGTTGTCGACGCGCTTCCCGATTACATAGCCTACGCCGGCACCGGCGGCGCCACCTACTGCGCCCCCTACAACCCGGTTGCGCTTATGAATGACAGCACCAGCCGCGGCACCACCCAGGCCACCAATGATGGCACCTTTAGCCTGCGGGCTTACTTTCTTTTATCCTGCGCATGGGCAGACTCACCAAAAGCCGAGGTGAACAATATGACGAGGGCGAAAATCCAGCTGATCTTTTTCATGACAAATTGCTGTTAAGGGTCGGAGGTGTACTTGTTGATTCTGGAAGGGATTTTACAAGCACCATGCCAGTACGGCCCCAGTAACGGTTGGGTTCGGGTTTCTGCTAGTTATATATAATTGGGTTGATATAATGAAAATGGCCGCCTAATGTGCTGCAAATGGCAATAATTACGTATGACCTGGCATGATGGAACACTGCCTGCTCCGCGTGGAAAAAAGTTTTAGCCTGCCGGGCTTGGGGGTGTTATTACTCCCCGAAAACCCGTCATCGGTCCTGAGCGAACTGGCTTTATACAGCGCCCTGGCCGTGCAGCTTCGCTACCCCGATGGGCATGCGGAAGCCGCCACCGCCACGGTTGAGGAAGTATCGAGAGAAACCACCGCAACAACTAAAAGCTCAACCGTCCGGGCGCTACTGCTCACTCACGCCGAGGCCACGCCCGTGCCCGCCGGCACCGAGGTGTGGTGGGCGGGCCAAGAGGCCGGCTGGTAGGCTTACAGTTCCGTCACGGTCACCAGCACATCGGTGTTGCGGCCGTGGTCGTCGGCACAGGAGATTTTGAGCGGCCCGGGCTGGGGCCGGAAGAATACCCGCTCGGTGGCGGCGGCGGTGCGCAGAAACTTGTCGTTCACGTACCAATGCACCTGGCGCACCTCATTATCCGTAGTGCAACTAAGTAAGAGTTGCTGCTGCTCGTGGCGGTTGAGCACGTACTCCGTGTTGGCAGCCGGGGAGGTAATGGTCGGTGCCCGCTCGGTGCCGCGCACCAGCTGACACAGCGGGTTGTGGGGCGGCAGCCGCCGGTACGGAATGCCCTGGTCTTGCTTGTAAGCGGCCACTTCGGGCAGCAGATTGGGGTACAACTCCCGGCGGTAGCCCGCCGCCGGGGCGCAGGTGCGGCAGTACGTAAAGCTCCCATCAGCCGACACCAGTACCTCCCGCACATGCTGGCAGCGCAGCCCGTTGGATACGCCCGGTAGGAAATAGTCGATTACCTGATTCGGGCAGTTTTCACCCGGTACCAGCCCGCTCTCGGCGCATACCAGCCTGAAGTCCAGCGCGGCGGGCGGCACAAACCAGTCATTGGGCGAGTTGTAGGCCAGCGTGTTGAAGAGGTCGAACAGCAGGGGCGTAGCCACGTCGGAACCCGTGAGGGCCGGGCTGCCCTGCCCGCTGAAGTTGCCGACCCACACGCCAATGGTGTACTGCCGGTTGTAGCCAATGCTCCAGGCGTCGCGGCGGCCGTAGCTGGTGCCGGTTTTCCAGGCAACTTTGGGCAGGCGCATGCTGCTGGCCGCGCCCAGCGGGAGGTCGGGTCGGGTAAGCTGGGCCAGGATGTCGGTGGTGAGAAAAGCGGAGGCTTCAGAAAGTAGCACCGCCTTTTGCTTGCTGGCCGGGGCCGATACAAGGCTCAGCGGCGCGTACTTTCCCGCATCGGCCAGCGTCACGTAAAGGTTGGTCAACTCCTCCAGGCTGGCCCCACAGCCGCCCAGAATACTGCTGAGGCCTAAACGGGCGCGGTTGCGCGTTACGCTCTGAAAGCCAGCCTGCCGCAGCTTGTCGGTGAAGGTGGGCACACCCAGTTGGTTGAGCACGCGCACGGCCGGGATGTTGAGTGAGAAAGCCAGGGCCCGTTCCAGCGTCACCTCCCCGTTGCAGTGCTTGTCGAAGTTCTCGGGGCGGTATCCCTGGAAGTTGGTGGGCACGTCGGGCAGTAGTTGCTTGGGTGTGACGAGGCCGCGGTCCATGGCCAGCGCGTACAGAAACGGCTTGAGCGTACTGCCTGGGGAGCGGACGGCCACCACGCCGTCGTTCTGGCCCTGGCCCGCGAAGTCCCGGAAATCGGCCGAGCCCACGTAGGCTTCCACCTGCCGGGTGCGGTTATTTACTACCAGCACGGCAGCCTGCGTGATGCCCAGCTCGCGGAGGCGGCGCACGTAGTTGCGCGTCAGGTCTTCGGCCTTGCTTTGCTTGCTGCGCTGCAGGCTGCTGCGGATGATGGCCTGGCGCGGAAACTGCCGCACCAGCCGGCGCGAAAGGTGCGGGGCCAGCACCGGCGCGGCGTGGCGCTGCACGTCCAGCGGCTCCAGCAGGGCATCTTCCACGTCGTCTTTCGGAAAAAGCCCGGCCTCTCCGAAGCGCTGCAGCCAGCGGTTGCGCTCCTGGAGCACCGACGCGTTGTTTTTGCCTAGTATCAGCCCCCGGGGCCGGTTGGGAATGATAGCCAGCGTCACGGTCTGGGCCAGGGAAAGGTAATCGGGCGTTTGCTGGAAGTACAGCAGCGCCGCCGACTTCACTCCCTCCACGTTGCCGCCGTAGGGCACCAGGTTCAGGTAAAGCTGCAGAATCTCGTCCTTGCTGTAATGGGCTTCCAGCTGGGTGGCGCGCAGCATTTCCAGCAGCTTGTTGCCGAAGGTGCGCTCCTTGGGCTCCAGCAGCCGCGCCACCTGCATGGTAATGGTGCTGGCCCCCGTAGTGCGCCCCTTGCCGAAGAGGTTGCGCCCGGCCGCCTGCACCAGGGCCACGGGGTTCACCCCGAAGTGCCACCGAAACCACCGGTCTTCCTTCTCGATAATGGCCTTGCGCAGCACCGGCGTGATTTCGCGCAGCTCGGTTTTCATCCGCCACTTCTGGGTGGGGTTGAGGTAGGCGTGCAGCACCGAGCCATCGGCTGCCAGCACAATGGGCGAGTACTGCGGCGCGGGCGGCAGCGGAAACGCCCAATCCAACCCCAGCAGAACCAGCAGCAACAAGCCGAAGCCCGCCAGAAGACGTAAAATGATGCGGCGTTTCACGGGAGCAAGTTAGCAGATGCGCACCCTGCACCGGTTGATTTGCATCGTATATTCGTTTGTTTCTCTACTGCTGCAGCCATGCCCGTCATCACCGATATTTCTCAGCTCGACCTCACTAAAACCTACACCTACGCCGATTACCTCACCTGGCAGTTGGATGAGTTTGTGGAGTTGATCCGCGGCAAAGTGCGCCGCATGAGCCCCGCCCCGCGCGTACGGCACCAATCTATTTCCTTCAACCTGGGAGGAGTAATCAGAACGGCTTTGCGCGGTAAGACCTGCCGGGGCTTCGCCGCGCCGTTCGATGTTCGCTTGCTGAAAACCTCCGCCAACGGAGACGCCCAGATGACTACCGTGGTGCAGCCCGACCTCTGCGTGGTGTGCGACCTGGGTAAGCTGGACGAGTTTGGCTGCGTGGGTGCGCCCGATTGGATTATCGAAATCCTAAGCCCCGGTAACACCGCTCACGACAGCAAAACCAAGTTCGATCTGTACGAAGAGAACGGCGTGCTGGAATACTGGATGGTGGACCCCGGCCAGAAAAACGTCATCATCTATACCCTTAAAAACGACCAGTATGAGCTGCGGGGAGAGTTCTACCAGCCCGGACCCATTCCGGTAGCCACGCTACCCGGGGTAGAGCTGGAATGGACAGAGGTATTCGAAGGAATATAAAACTGCTACTATTCCGGTCATAAAAACGGCCAGCTTAGGTAGCGGAGCGTCTATTTGGGCGGCTCGGGTACTTCCACGTCTACCTCGAAGTCACGCTTGGGCGGCGCTTCGTTGCTGGTGGCATTGCGGTAGAGAAAGCGCAGCGTGGTGCGGCCCGGCTTCAGGGCCTGAAACTGGAACGTAACATCGTCTTCGCTGCCGGCTTTGCGCTTTTTCGGTTTCTTCGCTGGCTTCTCGGCCGGGGTAGGTAGCAGCTGCAGCACGCTGTCGTCAAGCGGCAGCACTTCCCAGGTGTACTGCGAGCCTACGGTGTTGTCGAGGCGGATGAGCAGTTGGTCGCCCTGGTTTACTTTCACCCGACTATGGTTGCCGTATTCCGTGATGTTCACGTTTTTGGCCACGCCCGGCTTGTCGATGGTGATAAACACGTGGAAGAAGCCACCTAAAGCTGCATATCCGCTCCCCGGTTGAGCCGATACTAAGGCCAGGTCCAGGCCACCCGTTCCCACCGCTTGGAAGTGGATTTCGAAGGTAGCCGGTGCCCCCGGCACGCCGCTACTGATGCCCGGCAGGCTGTGCGTATTCGTCACCGTCAGCTGCCCCGGGTAGGTTTGCGTCAGGCGCCAGCCAAAGCGCGGGGAAATGGTCGGCAGCCGAAGAATCAGCTGGTCGCCCACGTTCAGCTGCACCTGCTTGCCGTTGTCGTTGGCGTTGAGCGTGACGATGTCGGCTCGGGCATCTTGAGTGCTCATCAGCCCGGCTATGAGCAGCACACTCACACAGAGAAAACGTCGGATGTGGATAGGCAGTAGCTTCATCGGAAACAGGCGTAGAGAAGGTTCATCTGGCTAACACGCTGAAACAGCGGCCGAATGAACCTTCTCTACGCAGGCCTACGGGAAAAGCTGCGGCCGAGCTTTCGGGAAAAGATAGCAGGAGGGGCTTGAAGATTGCTACAGTTCAGGTGTTACTGAGCCTGTTTCTCCCGGTAGGTGCGTGCCCGCAGGGTATCGAAGCGCTGCTCCAGGTCTTCGGTACTGACGAAGAAGGCCGGGTTCAGGTCAGCGTCCCGAAGCGAGTCGAGCAGGGCTTTGGCCGGGACGTACTGCCGCTGTTTGATCAGCGCGTCGGCCCGGCTCAGCGTTTGCTGGCCCCGGGCGGCCGCTTCGGGACTATCGGCTTCCCGCGTTACCCGGCCCTGGCCATCGGTGTGGAAGTAGAAGTAATAACCCATCCACAGGATCATGCCCAGAAACATAACCAGGATGGAAATCAGGATAACGCGCAGGTTTACCATAGTTAAGAAGGAAGTCTGTTTGCAGAGGAAAATAAGAACGTCATGCTAAGCGAAGCCGAAGCATCTCTACCGCTCCGTTGAATCGTTCGGTAGAGATGCTTCGGCTGCGCTCAGCATGACGGACTAGGGCGCCAACACTTACCGCACCCGCACTACGCCGGCGCCGTTGTAGCTGTGGTACTCGGCGTTGTACATGGCATCGGCGCTGACGGGGCCGAGCTTGAAGGTGCCCTTGCTCACGGCCCGGCAGAGGTAATAGAACGCCTTGGGCGCGGGCGTGACGGTGGTGAACAGGTTGATCCGGTCGTCGCGCACGTCGAGGTAGTCGGGTTGGGCGGCGTCGGTAGCCCAGGCCAGGTCGCGCACCGCCCCGATGCGCGGATTCTCGATTTCCAGGCCGGCGGGGAGCAGGTCGGTAATGGCCACGTTCTTCACTTCCCCGGCGGTTTCGGCCGACTGGATGGTGATTTTGACCACTACCAGGTCGTTCTGCCGGAAGCTGGTGCTACCTACGGGCGCGCCGCTGCGGTCCAGGAACTGGCGACGCACTTGCAGGTAGGCGTCTTCCTCGCGCACCTGGCCGGTGGGCGAAATGCCCTCCGTTTCCCAGAAGTAGTACAGGCTGCCTTTGCCGCTGGTGCGCAGGGCCAGCTGGCGGTTGGCCACGTTGCTTACCGTGAGGTCTTTGCCCGAGAAGTTGCCAATGGCCTTGCCATCAGCCAGCAGGCTAGCCACCACGGTGCTGCCGGCGTTTTTCTTCGCCAGCTTGCCCAGGGCCAGCAGGGAGAAGGCCCGCTCCTGGGTGTTGAGCCAGCCGGCCTGCTTTACCTGACGGCTCAGCTGGCGGGCCAGCGTGGTTACCTGCGGGTTGGCGGGGTCGGCGGCGAGCAGGGCATTGAGCACTAGGGCCTCGTCGCGGATGGGGGAGGAGAAGGCCCCGTCGAGCTGGCGGCCGGCAATGCTGGGCGAAGCCCCGAAGCGGGAAGGCACCGTGCTCTGGTAGCCGCGTTGGTTGCCGCTTAGGGCGAAGGCCGCCGCCAGCAGGTAGCGCGAATCCTCGGCCAATTGCGGGCGGTTGGCTTTGTAGTAGTTCAGGCCCACGGCATCGGGGCGGCCAGCCAGGGCCAGCACGTAGAGCGAGTAGGCAATTTCCTTTTTGGCCAGCGTCACGGGCTGAATCACGCCGCCGGTCTGGATGATGTTGTAGGTGTCGGTTTCGCGCTTGCGCACCCGGGCCTGCAGGTAGCGCAGCACCCGGTCCAGCACGTTCTTATTCACGTCGAAGCCGGCTTGCTGGGCTTCCAGCAGGAAGTGCGCGGCGTAGGTGGTGGCCCACCAGTTGTCGTACTCGCCGCCGGGCCAGTAGCTGAGGGAGCCATTGTACATCTGCTGGGCTTCCACCTTGCGGATGGCTTCCTGCACGTGGTAGTTGGGGTTGAACAAGCCCGCCTTGCCCGTTTTACCGGTTTTCTGACCCAGCGTGGCGGCCAAATCACCGTAGTACAGCTGCGGGAAAGCGGCCGATACAGTTTGCTCCAGGCAGCCGTAGGGGTACTGCAGCAGGTAGCGCAGGTCCTTGGAAAACTCCGTCATCGGCGAGCGGCTCACTACCAGCTGGCTCCGCAGGGAGGAAGGCAGGAAGTCGGTTTTCAGGTTGAGCTGCTGGGCCGCCCCGCCCGCCACCACGCCACTGCCGGTACGCTTCTGCAGCGGCGAAGCAGGACGAACGGGTAGCTCAATGGTTTCGGTAGAAAGAGGGTCAATTTTACCATTGGATGTGGTTTTACCAACCGTAACTTTAATCGTTACGTTACCAATAGCCCGCTTTGCAGCTATTCTATACAAAAATCGTTTCTCAGTATTAGGTGGCAGGCTTCCCAGTTCAGCGTGGTTCTGCCAAGTTGCTTCGCCTCGACTATTCATCTGGGCAGCCGGTGCATCTACCAGTTCCGCAGGGCCTGTTACTTGAATAGCGCGTGAAAAATCCATTGCGGCTTTTGTCGTATTCGTCAGCGTGACGGGCACATCAATTGTGTCGCCGGGGCTGAGGAAGCGGGGGAGGGCGGTTGAAATAACCACCGGGTCAGCCACTTTCATGGTGTGCTCGGCCGAGCCGAAGGCATCGTCTTTGTAGGCCACGGCCATGATACGGATGGCCCCGCTGAACTGGGGCACCTGCAGCTTGTAGCGCACCTTGCCGCTGGCATCGGCGGTGAGCACGCCGCTCCACTTGGCGAGCAGGCGCACGCGGCGGTTGGGCACGGGCGTGGTGCGGCGCGAGAGGTCGTAGCCGTCGCCGCCGGTGGAGCTGGAGCCCAGCTCGGGCAGCAGGAAGGGGTACACGTCGTAGGCCTGCACTTCCAGGGCGCGCTTCTGGTAGAAGTAGCCGTAGGGGTCGGGCGTCTGGTAATCCTTCATCTGCAGAATGCCCTCATCTACCATAGCCAGCGTCACCTGGGCGCCGGGGGCGGTGGTTACCTCAATCAGCTGGGTGGTGCGGGAGCGGCTTTGCGCGGGCGCCTTAATGGCCACCTGCAGGCGGGCGCCAGGCTTTTCTACCGTAAGCGGCACAAAGCCCCGGGCCACCGTCAAGGGCAGGCGGTTGTCCTTGATTTCACGGATGGCGGTGGCCGTCACGTAGATGTTGGGCACGTGGTTGCCGCGAATCGCTACGTCCACCTTCGCCGATTTCTCGTCGGTGTTTACGTAGAAGTGCTCGAGCACCCGGTCCCGCTCCACCGTCACGAGCACGCGGCCGGGGAAGGGCGTTTTCAGCAGCAGGTGGGCGGTTTCGCCGGGCTCGTACTTGGGCTTGTCGGCCTCTATGGTCACCTCGCCCTCGTTGTTTACCTCAAAGGAGTTGCTCTGGGTGTCGCCGTAGCCGTAGGCATACACGCGCCGGGCCACGTAGGTAACCGCACCCGGCCGGGAAACCCTGATTTCGTACTCGCCGGAATAGGTGGGCGAGAAGTTCAGGCCGGCGTCGGAGCCCCCTCTGGCTACCGTCACGCTGCGGTTGAGCACCAGCTGCTCGCGCTTCTGCGAGTTGTAGATGTAGCGGCCGCCCTGGCGCTCAATCACCGTTTCCCAGAGCAGGCGCACGATGGACACCCGGGCCTGGGCCGACGTAGGCTTGCCGGCGGGCGTGAGGGCTGCCAGCTGCACGGCCAGGGGCTTGCCGGTGCTCACCAGGTCATCGGCGCTCCGGATGCCGAACAGCACCGGCTGGGTCTGCACCTCGAAGGTGGCGAGGCGGTTGACGGGGCGGCCGGTTTCATCGAACACGGTGGTGAAGGCAGCGCCTTCCAGGGTGCCCAGGTCAGTGTAGTCGGGCACTTCGTAGGTGGCGGTGCCGCGGCCGTTGGCGTCGGTGGTGCCTTCGCGGGTGGTTTTCTCGAAGCGGTTGGAAATAGGCGTCGATTCCAGGTCGCCGTAGGCCCCGCGCTGCTTGTCGCCGCTGTTGATGGCGAAGGTGTACTGCTCGTAGCCTTTCGGGCTAAAGCTCTTCTCCTTGAGGGAGAATTCCACCTCAAACTTGCGGTCGGCGGCGGGCGGGCCAAACAGGTTCTGGGCCGTAATCTTCGCCGAAACCGACTGCCCGGGCTTCACCACGGCGCGGTCGGCTTTCACCGTCACCTTCATGCGGTCCGGAATAAACTCTTCCACCGAGAGCTTGCGCGAAGCCAGCAGCACGTCGTTGCCGGTCAGCACTTCCAGGGTGTAGAGGCCGGTCATCACGGCCGGGGGCAGCAGGAAGCGCGCCTCAAAGGAGCCGGCCCCGGATAGTTTCTTCTGCAGACTGGCGTACTCCTTGCCCGTGGGCAGCAGCAGTCGGATTTTAACCGGCAAGCCCTTGGGCGGGGCCTGCCAGTCCTCGGTGCGGATGACGGTGTTGGTTTGGATAGTGTCGCCGGGGCGGTACAGGTCCCGGTCGCCGTAGAGGAAGGCTTGGTAGCGGGCCGCGTTGCTTTGTAGCCCGCCCACCTCGAAGCGGGAGGTTTCTACCCGGCTGCGGTTCAAATCGAGGAAAGTGAAGTCGGAGCCCTGCTGGGCCATCACCATGCCCAGCTTGAAGCGGCCGTTGGCGGCGGTGCTGTCGAACTTGGCCACGCCGTCGCGGTTGGTGAGGCCGGTGCCCATCACCTGGTTATTGGTGCTGATAAAGCGCATTTCCACCCCGCTCATGGCCTTGGCGTTGCGGATGGAGTTGGCAAACACCAGCGTGCTGCCGGCCTTGCCCTGCTTGACAATCAGCCCGATGTCGGACACGGCTACCAGCTTGCTTACCTGCAGCCACTGCCGCTCGGTGTCCTGCACCTTGATGATGTAGAGGCCTTTCAGCCCCCCGGCAAACTCCAGGTCTTTCAGGTTCAGGTTCAGCAGCCGCAGACCCTGGGCCTTGGGCAGGCCCGACACGGTGTAGGTGCGCTCGGTGAGGACGTTGCCCAGGTTTTCCACGTCGTAGTACTGGTAGGAGCGGTCCACGTACTCGCCGTCCTCACTTTCCTCCTCGTAGCCTTCGGAGTCTTCGCCATCGTAGCCGGGGTAGCCATACTGGGTGCCCCCGCGCAAAAGCTGCTGGATGTTGTTGGCGTACACCTTGGCAATGGTCACTTTCACCTGGCCCACCTCGTTGATGCGCACACCCAGGTTGCGGGAGCCCAGGGCATCAAGGTACATGGCCTTCTCGGCGCTAGCAAAGGAAATGGTGGGCCGCTCATCGGAGAAACTCACCGTTTGGGTGAAGTTCTCGTTGAGGATGCCGCCCAGCCCGCCGCGCAGGCCCTGGCGCAAGCTCACCTGGTAGCTCTTGCCCACCTCGAAGCCGCCCTTGAGGCGGAAGCCGTTTTCCAGCTCCTCCACCTCATACGCCACCTGCGGCGACACCGACAGGGCGCTCTGCAAATCCACTGTCGTGACGGGCTGGTTGGTGAGGATGGTCACAATGGGGTCGGCCGACTGCAGCGTGCCCGTGATGGAGCGCACTTCCAGGGCTTGGGGGTCGGGCACTTCTACCTGCTTTTCGTAGTCGGACTTGGAGGGCTGGTCGCTGCCCACGGCGTGCAGGCCCTGAGCCAGGGCCACCGTGAGGGGAGAGCCGGGGCGCACCTGCTGGTTGAGGCTCACGCGCACCGTCTGGCCCGGCTCGTTGCTGGCCACCTCGAAAGCTACGGGCTGCCCGTCCTGGGTTACGCGGAGCAGGGGCTTCACGTCGGTGGGCTTCACGGGGTAGTTGAAGGGCAGCTCCACGCGCATCTCGGCGGTGCCGGCGGCCCGTTCCGAGCGTCCCCAGAAGGCCTGTGGCTCCTGCAGCTCCAGGTAGGGCGTGTGAAATTTCTGGCGGTTTTCGGGCAGCTCCACGTTGCGCTTGCCCTCCGGTAGCGCGGCCGTTTGCAGGGTAGCCTTGAAAGACGTGCTGGGCCGGAACGGCGTGCTGGGTGAGAAGATCAGCTCCCGGTCGGAGTTCCACTTGAACTTGCCGCGCACGGCGGGCTCAAACTTCACCACCTGCACCGTGTCCCAGCGGTCCTGCAGCTCGGGCGTCACCACGGCATCCGTGAACTGAAACACGAGGTTCTGGTACGGGTCAATTTCCTCGCCGTTGGGGTCTTGGCCGGCGTCGGAGCCCAGCTTGGAGCAGGCGCATAGCAAAGCCAGCAGCACCAGCAGCGGCAGGCGAGTAAGGGTTTTCAATAGCATGGATAGGGAGGAGCTTGAAAGGACGCCGGAAGGTATATTTTTTATGCTTGTCAGCTAGGTGCTTACAGTGTAAACGTAGAAATTAGTTTGAACCAGAATATCTGTGTGGCTAGTTTTAGAGAAATATTAGTGTCAATTAAGTATTTGTATTAAATACCGTTATGCTAATATTTAACACCCATTTTTCATGAAAAAAGCGTTACTAACCTCTCTTGCTGCCTCATTGTTGCTGACTCAATCTTGCGCTGTTCACAGTGGCTTAATCACGAGTGGTGCGACTATCCAAGCAAACAACTTTACGATAGTTGAAAGCAATGTACAGGGAATGGCTAAGGCCAGGTATATCTTCGGTATCGGTGGGCTTTCTAAGAATGCACTAGTTGCTGAAGCAAAGAAGGACCTAACTCAGAAGCACCCTTTGAAAGCCGGGCAAGCCTACACAAACTTCATTGTGGACTTTAAGGCCTCTTATCTTCCTATTGTAACTGGCAGTAAATGTACAGTAACCGCCGATATTGTTGAGTTCAAATAGGTGTTATTTTGCTAAAGAAATAAAGGCTTGGCTCATAGGATGAGCCAAGCCTTTTAACTGACGCCTTACTGGCGCGAGTTTAGCCCAGCGTAACCCATGCTCAGCCATAAGGTGGAGCTTGTAGCTGCACTACCGCAACGCGGCAAACTGGTACTACGCCGTTTGGATAAGATAGGCAAGGGCAGGCGAGTTGAAAACTCGCGTCATGTTGTGACACGAGTTACGCTCCGCTAAGCTCACGCCAGTTGCGGAGACGCTACCGTGTTAAACTCACGCATCCAACGAAGCGGTAGAGATGCTTCGACAAGCTCAGCATGACGGTCTTTTGATCTTCGTTCGGATTCCGTAAAGACCCAAAGAAGCAACTGTCTCCTTAAAACAAAAATTACCAAATAGCGAGACAAGAGCGGTGTCTCCTTATATTTGAGAACAAGAAAAAAGGAGACAATTCAACGCTATGCCCCGTTCTCTGCGCGTGACGGCCGTGCCGCACTACCTTTCGCTGATTCGCACGGGGCTGGGCCTGACGCAGGAGCAGCTGGCCGGGGCCCTGAGCGTGTCGCGCCACTTGGTCACGAAGATAGAAGCCAACCAGCGAGTATTGCCACCGGCGGCCGGTTTAATTGTTGCGTGGCTGGCGCAGGCATTGCCGGTACCCGGTCCGCCCGTGCCGGCCGCGCCCTTGGTGCCCACCCACCTGGCACCCCTCCAGGCCCGGGCTACGGTCGTGGCCTACGAAACCGAGCAGCTCGCCCGCCGGCTGGCGCGGGGACAGGCCCGGACCGCCCGCGCCCTCGACTGGCTGCGGGCCGCACCCAAGCTGCTGGCCACGCTGCCCCCCGAGGCCGAGCGCCAGCGGCTGTGGGTAGCTGCCGTAACGGCCGAAGCCGAAGGCGCCCTGGAAGGGGACGGCAACCCCGCCCAGCACCGGCTGCTGGCGGCCCGCCTGGCCGGCCTGCGGGCCGAGGCCACCGCCCTGGCGGCCTACCTGGCCGAGGTACCGGGGGTGTGAAGGCTGGTGTCCCTGGCAGCGTACGACTGGCGCGAGTTTAGCGGAGCGTAACTCGTGCTCAGCCATTAGGTGGAGCTTGTAGCTCCACTGCCGCAGCGCGGCAAGCTGGTTCGTGCCATTTGGGTAGATTAACGCAGATGGACGAGCTGAAAGCTCGCATCATGGCATGTCACGAGTTACGCTGCGCTAAACTCGCGCCAGTTGCGGGGTCTCTATCCCTACTTAAATTCGTGGGGAAGTGAATTGCGAAAAGGTGGTAGGGTGCGGGGCTTGTCCCCACCCGTCGGGCGCGCCGTTAGCGAGTAAGCGGGCAACGACGGGCGGGGACAAGCCCCGCACCCTACGCACGACAGGTAGCGCTACGTTAAGCGGCTGGCATAGCCGCTGATTAGCAAGTGTATAGTATATAGAAAATATTTTGCTTTGTGTAAGCAATGTGGCTGATCCTGTGGCGTTTTAGTGGGGCGGGTAGCACCCCACACTGCCCTTCACTTTCTCCACCTTTATTTACTTACCCTTCATGGCATACCCTGTGAATTCATTGACTTCCAAGGCCGACTGCGACCTGGTGCTGGAAGAAGCCGCCGAAGAGCGCGCCGACCTGGAGTACCGGCAAACCCAGCTGCAGCGCCTGCACACCATGGGCAGCGACCGGGCCACCGAGAAAAGCGCCGAGCTGACCGGCGCTACGGCCGAATACAATACCCTGACCACGCTGCTGGCCAGCATGACCGAGGGTCCTACCAAAAAGAAGAACGAGCGGGAACACAAGCGCCTGGAGTACCGCATCTACGTGCTCAACCAGCAGCAAGCCACCGGGGCCACGGGCGTGGTAGCGCAGTTCAAGCGCCTCTACGAGCTGAACTGCATCACTCGGGAGCTGGCCGAAAACGCCGCCCTTAAATCCGAGGTGGAGGCTCGCAAAGCCGCGCTGTAGCATTCAGGTATAGGTAGTTATCCGCTGGCCCTTCGGGGGCACCATCGTGGGGATGGTGCTTTCGAGGGGCTTTTTGCAGTACTTACCGTACATTTTGTTTTCCTCGCACTCATTGACCTGCAAAAATGCCGGTGGCATTACCCTTGGATATTTCGGATGAAGGCTTACTAGAGGCAGTGCGCACGTGGGTGAAGCTACTGGAAGAGGAACGCTACAAAGACGCCTTTAACTTTACACACCAAGACCCCTATCATGCGTGGACGCCCGAACTAATGCGCGATATTATTTATGGATATGGAATCGTGGAAATGGAAACTGAGGGTGAAAGATTTAAAGTGACTTCTATCGAAGAAGCCAAAGAACGGAATGGTAGGCCGTACGCGGACGTGGATTTCCATATGCCACGAAAGCATAGCATAGAAAATACGTTGATAGTAGCGGAAATCTGGTTTAGCTTGCCACTGAATGGGGAATGGAGTGACCTCACAGCTTCCTTCAACGTGCTATATATGCCGGAATGCGTGTCGCTTGAGCTGCAGGAAATACACGTCTTCTGAGTAGATAGGAGTTTAGCTTTACTCACACTCCCTCAGACACCTCCGTCCACTCAATACTGAACTCCGGGAGCGTGTGCACGGGAATGAGGCCGGGGGTGTAGAAGTCGCCGTGGGGCTGGTAGCGGCCTTCGTGCAGCACGAACACGGAAACCGTCTTCTCGCCGGGAAACACAATCCAGTATTCCAGCACGCCGTTTTCCTCGTAGAGGTCGAACTTGCTCTTGGTGTCGTGGCTGGCGTTGCCGGGGCTCACGATTTCGATAATCCAGTCGGGGGCGCCGAGGCAGCCACGCTCATCCAGCTTCTGCGGGTCGCAGACCACGCAGATGTCGGGCTGCACCACGGTAGTAATCTGCGCATCGCCGTTGGGCGTGGCTTTGGACAGGCGCACATCAAAAGGCGCGTGAAAGACCTCGCACCCGCGGTGCGCCAGATACGAGTAAATCATGCCGGTAAACCGACTGGAAATCCGTTGATGCGCTACCCGCGGGGCAGGGCTCATGCGCCGCACTTTGCCTTTGATGAGCTCAATAAACTCGTCCAGCTGCCAGGTGAGGTAGTCGGCGTAGGTATAGGTTTTGGTAAGGTCGAGCTGGGAAATATCGGTGATAGGCGGCATAGCGGGGCGGCGGTTGATGCTTAGAGCGTGTTTGGGAATTGAGTAAGGGCTAAAAAGAGACGAGTCAGTAAGTTGCGCGGGGAGTTCCTAGGCTTCCACGGGCATTATGGTTGATGGCTACCAACCCCTTACTGACTCGCAGTGGCAAGTTATCAAGTCGCTGCTGCCCACGCAACGACGGCGGCGCTTGTGTTTGCGGCAGGTGTTCAACGCCTTACTGTATGTGTGCCGCACGGGCTGCCAGTGGCGGGCGCTGCCCCCACAGTTTCCACCCTGGACGGCGGTTTACTACTATTTCTATCGCTGGCAACGGCTGGGTCTGTGGCAGCAACTCAATACGGTCGTCAACGCCCTGGACCGAGTCGCACACGGCCGCGAACCGACTCCGGCGCTGGCCTGCATAGATAGCCAAAGCGTCAAGCTGGCCCCGCGCATCTACGAGCACCGCGGCCTGGACGCGCACAAGCTCGTCAACGGCCGCAAACGCCAGCTCCTAGTGGATTCCGGCGGGCGTATCTGGGCCGCGCACGTGCACGCGGCCCACCGCCACGACAGCACCGGCGCCCTGGCATTGCTGCCCCAGCGGCCTTGGTGGGCACGGCGCCTGCAGCTTGTGCTGACCGATGCGGCCTACCGTGGGCGCTTTGCCCAGCAACTGCTGCGGTTGGGCCTAGTCCAACAAATTAGTAGTCGGCCGCCTACCCTGCACGGCTTCGTACCCCTGGCCCGGCGCTGGGTCGTCGAGCGCACCTTCGCCTGGCTGGCCTGCTTTCGCCGCGTCGTAGTCGATTACGAATTTACCCCCGCTAGCCATGTCACGTGGCTGTTATTGGCCAACATCACCATGTCGCTCAATCGGTCCTAAATTCCCCAACACGCTCTTAAGGTAAAGATACGGCCCGCAACGCACAGACGACGTGGTGACATTCGTTGTCAACCGGACAAGCCTCCAGCCCTTAATCAGCAAGCCCGCCGCTCTTCTTCTCGTAGCGCTTGCAGGCGGAGAAAAAGAAACGACGGGCTCTTCATCTGGTTCACCAACCAGGTCCTATGGCTTAGAAGCTGAACATGCGCTTGCGGCGGCGCAACGTCTGCTTACGCTTCTGGATGCGGCTTTTTTCGATAGTCTTCTTGCCCAGCAGCGGCAACTTAGCCACGAGGGTAGTAGAAGCCGTAGCCGCTTCGGGCGTGGCCGCCTGCGTGGTGTAGAGAGGAGCAGTGGCCAGCAGGGCAACAACGAGGAGGGAAACGAAAGTTTTCATAGCGTATGGAGAAGAAGTGTGGAGCGAAGAAGTGCGTTGATTACGTCACAATATTACCACCGACTATTGGCTAAGTACAACCACATGATGATGTGGCAAGCCTGCCGCCAGCCACAGAGCAAGCCACTAAAATTGCGTTTACAGCGTAGATAACGTGTTTTTAGTGAGGGAGTAGAGCGGGCCTTATCACCCATATTGGGTGACTTAGAGGGGAAAGCTGTTTAGCCTGGGCAAGTGCACAGTCCACGAAAGCGGTTTTGCCGCCTGAAATGAGAAGCCGGCGCCGCAGGGTCAGGCGCTGCTCCGGGCAAGTAGTACCTTGCAGCCATGCTTTCCCATCCCCACGAAGTATTTCTGGAAGTAGCCCGGCAGCTTAGCTTTACCAAAGCCGGGCAGACGTTGTTCCTGAGTCAGTCGGCCGTGAGCAAGCAGGTGAAAGCCCTGGAAGAGCACTATAAAACGGGCTTGTTTGAGCGTCTCGGCAACAGCGTGGCCTTGACGCCCGCGGGGGAATTGCTTTACCGGAAGCTGTTGGTGGCCAAGCAGCTCCAGCACGAACTGCACCAGGAGTTTGCTGAGGTAAGTCCGGGCTTCAGTCCGCAGGTGCGCATGGTTATCGGAGCCAGCACCACCATTTCCCTGTATGTTATTCCGCCGGTACTCTCGGCCTACCTGCAGCGCTACCCGGGCACCCAGCTCACCCTTAAAAACCGCAACAGCGAAAACATCCTCAAAGCCCTGTTGGAGCACGAAATCGACCTGGGCATCATCGAAGGAATTCACAAGGTCAGCAACGTGACGTACACGCCCCTGCTCACGGATGAGGTAGTGGCCGTGTGCTCGGCGCGCCACGCCGGGCTGCCGGAGGAGTTGGCAGCTCAGGACCTGTACCATACCCCGCTGGCTTTGCGGGAGCAGGGCTCGGGCACCCTGGCGGTGCTGGAGCAGGCTCTGGCCGAGCAGAACATCAAGCTGACGGACCTGCCGGTGAAGGTGCGCCTGGGCGGCACCGAGGCCCTGAAAAACTTTGTGCGGGTGGATACCTGCCTGGCCTTTCTGCCCCGGCAGGCCGTCATGAAAGAGCTGGCTTCGGGCGAGCTGCGGGAGGTGCCTGTCCGGGGCCTGCACATGGTGCGGCACTTCGATTTCGTGCAGCGCAAAGGCACCGAGAACAACCTGCCTTACAAAACATTCGTGCAGTTTGCCCGGCGCTACTATTCCCTGCAGGCATAGCCTATTCCATATGGCCATTTGCGTTCGGCATACCGAACCGGAAGCTTTGCGTTTCATTTTCCATGCCCATGCAAAGCACCCTCGAAGCCATCAGCCGCCTGCAAACTCTGGAATGCTCGGTGT